>NZ_DASZJJ010000207.1:0-10092 GCF_035948235.1 Paraburkholderia sp.
GATGGGCTGGGACACGTCGAAGATCAACGTGAACGGCGGCGCGATTGCGATTGGCCACCCGATCGGCGCATCGGGCTGCCGGATTCTGGTGACGCTGCTGCACGAAATGCAGCGCCGCGACGCGAAGCGCGGCCTGGCGTCGCTGTGTATCGGCGGCGGCATGGGCGTGGCGCTCGCGCTGGAACGCGTCTGATTCCCGTGTGAGTTTGCAGTGAGTTGTCCGCCGGGGGGCTTGTTAGCCGGCGGACGACGCAACAGATTTAGCAGTCAATCTAGCAGCAAGTTCGCGCATCATGCGATGCAAACAAGAAACCGCGCGATCCATGCCGCGCAATCTTCGTGCCCCATGCGAAGTGCCGGCACTCGTAAGACGTAGCGCTTTTTAAAAGGGCGTTGCGAGGACCATTGATTATCTTCTCTCGCGGATATACAGGATGACTAAGCGTATTGCATTGGTAACGGGTGGTATGGGCGGCCTTGGCGAGGCCATCAGCGTACGTTTGCACGACGCAGGCTACAAGGTCGTGGTGACGCACTCGCCGGACAATTCAGGGGCAAAGGACTGGTTGGCGCGTATGCAGGAAACGGGCCGCGATTTTCACGCGTATTCGGTCGACGTGGCCGATTACGATTCGTGCCAGCGTGGCGCGAAGAAGATTCAGAATGAAATCGGCGGAATCGATATTCTGGTCAATAACGCGGGCATCACGCGCGACATGACGTTCCGCAAGCTCGACAAGGTCAATTGGGACGCCGTGCTGCGCACGAATCTGGATTCGATCTTCAATATTTGCAAGCCGGTTTGCGACGGCATGGTGGAGCGCGCGTGGGGGCGCATCATCAATATTTCGTCGGTGAACGGCTCGAAGGGTTCGGTCGGCCAGACCAACTATGCCGCCGCAAAGGCGGGCATGCACGGCTTCACGAAGTCGCTGGCGCTCGAAGTGGCGCGCAAGGGCGTGACGGTCAACACGATTTCGCCGGGCTATCTGGCGACCAAAATGGTCACGGCAATTCCGCAGGATATTCTCGATTCGAAGATCCTGCCGCAGATTCCGATGGGGCGTCTGGGCAATCCGGACGAAGTGGCCGCGCTCGTGTTGTTCCTGTGCTCGGACGACGCCGGTTTCGTAACGGGAGCGAATATTCCCATCAACGGCGGCCAGCACATGCAGTAAGCAGTACGGCTTTCAGGCCGCGCAGCGTGGCTGCGCGGCAAGCATCGATTCATTCGCGCCGGCACCTTCAAGTGCCGGCGCTTTTTTTGCAGCTTATTTCGCCGCTTATTTCACCTTGTTACGGTCGAGCGAAAACGACACTATCAGCACGACAATGCCGAGCGCGGCGAGAATCGCACCGACCCAGCCTGTTGCGAGCCAGCCAAAACCGGCCGCAATCACGACGCCGCCCAGCCACGCGCCCAGCGCATTGGCGATATTGAACGCGCTGTGATTGAGCGCGGCCGCGAGCGCTTGCGCGTCGCCCGCGACATCCATCAAACGCGACTGGAAAGCCGGCGTGCAGGCGGAGCCGAAGCCAACGCAGAACAGCACCGGCAACATCAGCCAGAGATGCGGCGCGGCCGCGACGAACACCAGCAGGACCACGGCCGTGAACGCATACATGCCGAGCATGGTGCGCTTGAGCCAGCGATCCGCGAACCAGCCGCAGGCCATATTGCCGATGATCATGCCAAGTCCGATCAGCGCCAGTGCCCAGGGCACGTGATAGCTCGGCAGATGCGTGACTTCGGTGAGCGTGGACGCCACATAGCTATAAACCGAAAAGATCCCGCCGAAACCCACCGCCGAGGCAAGCAGCGTGAGCAGCACCTGCGGACGGCCCAGCGCGCCCAGTTCGGTGAGCGGGCTGGCCTTGCTCGACATCGGCAAAGTCGGCACCGAATACGAGATCATGCCGGCCGTGATGAGCGCGATGACGGCGACCGATGCGAAACAGGCCTGCCAGCCCAGCGCCTGTCCGAGCCAGGTGGCGGCGGGCACGCCGATCACATTCGCCACGCTCAGACCCAGCATGACCTTGCCGATTGCCGCCCCGCGTTTGTGCGGTGGCACGAGCGCGGCCGCCGCGAGCGCCGCCAGACCGAAATACGCGCCGTGCGGCAGGCCGGCGATAAATCGGCTCGCGAGCGCGAAGCCATAACTATGGAAAATCGCCGTCGCGCCATTGCCGATCGCATAAAGCAGCATCAGAACGATCAGCAACGCGCGGCGCGGCATTCTGGCGAGCAGCACGGTGATGAGCGGCGCGCCGACCACGACGCCCGCCGCATAGGCGCTGATCATATGGCCCGCCTCGGGAATCGTGACGTGCAGATCGCCGGCCATTTCCGGAAGAATGCCCATGGCGGCGAATTCAGCCGTGCCGATTGCAAAGCCGCCGAGCGCGAGTGAGAGTTCGGCGAGACCGAGTCCGTGCGGCGGCTCGATGAGCGGCGAAAGGGCAGCGGTTTCGGCAGCCTCGGCGCGTAGGGAAGTTTCTACAGGTGCATTCATCGATTGTGTCTAAAGCGAGGTCTATCGCAGTCCAAAAAGCACAGTCCAAACAGCGGCAGTCTAAAAGCGTTGGACGGAATTGATGTGAAGGATTGTGATCGATAACACTGCGAGCGCAGGCTTGTGCGTGGCCGTTATTTTTCCAGTCAGCGACTTCGGAATGGATGGGTGGTGTCGTTCAGGATCGCCGCTCAAGACAATTGGCGCGTGCGAGGCAATGGCATCGCACGATGCGAACGCGAGCGTCGAAAAGTGACTTGCAAGGCCTTTATCGCATGCATCGCATGCAAGGAACGGACAGATCCGGTGGGGTGAAAAAACAACAGTGGCAAGTGATATCGAAAAGCGGCTGCTCGTGTGGCGACACCGTGAGCAGCACGTATTTTAGATCATCTGATGTATCCGCGCAGTGCGCGCGACGTTTGCCCAGCGTATTGGACAACATTGAGGCGCTCGGCGAGCGACATGTGGAAACCCTATGTTGGCGCTCGCACTATCCATTTTTTGCCAGACGACTGAACATGCGCGTATTGCTGGAAATTGCGCGCGCATGCTGAGGTGTGAACCTGCGGATAAGTGTCGTAACGCGACATAGTCGCCGCAAGACTTTCACTTTTTCAAACTCTGTATCTTGAAGTTCGAAAGCATTTCGCCCACACTGAATTTGAAGTTTCGCGAGAGCGGGAGTATCCCGGTGAAAGGAATCGGAAAAATTTCCTGGTCATTTAAGCGCTATTGGGCTTGCGAATTGCTGAATGTCATCCAATGAGTTTGCACCCGCGGGCTCTTTACCGCCATAATCCGGTTGCCACGATGGCAATTGCCGATATGGACCAGGCCAAACTTCGCCATGCAAACGAAGTTTCACAGGTGTCTGGAGACGAAATCCTATAAGGGAGGTGAGTATGGTGACTTTGGACGCGATCAACCTGAAGATCGCAAAGCTGCAAAAGCAGGCGGAAACGCTCTCTCAAAAGCAGGCGTCGGTCGGCCTCACAAAGATTCGCGACCTGATGCACAAGCATGGCCTGAGCGTGGCCGATATCGAAACGTTTGTCGGCAAGAAGCGTGGCCGCAAGCCGGGCGTGAAGGCGGCCAACGGCTCGGCAAAAGCGGCAGGCGCTGCGGTGCATCACGTTGCACCGAAATATGCGGACCCGAAAACGGGTGCGACGTGGACCGGCCGTGGCCGTGCGCCGCTGTGGATTCGCGACGTGAAGGACCGCTCTAAATTCCTGATCGACGGTGCGACGGCTGCTGCACCGAAGGCAGACGCCAAAGCCACTGGCGCGAAGCGCGGCCCGAAGCCCGGGTCCACGCGCGCGACGGCTAAAAAAGCCGCCGCCGTGAAAAAGACGGTTGGCGCGCCGCGCGGCCGCAAGGCTGCGGCTTCGGCACCGGCCAAAAAGACGCGTGCGCCGCGCAAGCCGCGCGCCGTCGCCGCACAAGCCGCTGCCGCCGAGGCCGCAGCAGCCTGAATGGCGTAAGTAGTATCAGAAGTTTCGATGGCATTAAGGCGGGCCGCCTGAATGGCATGAACGTGGCATGAACATGCCATAAGCGGCCTTTGCCATGGAATTCGCGAGCCGGCGAAATACCGGTTCGCGCGTTCCGCTCGATTGGGTTGACCGTACTCCAGTATTGGCTGAATTCCCCGGGCGTCTTTTGCAGATGTCCGGGCTCTTTGCGGCTTTTTGCAGCGTTTGCTGTTTGTGCCGCGTCGCTTCGTTGTCACCGGCCACGCCATGCCCAGGAAAAAATCCAGTGTTTGGCTTCGAGGTTTAGACCTGCTTGCAAGCGTCATGGCGCCGCCGAAGAAAAAGGCTACCCGGCGTAAAACCGCAGCCGTCAAAATCGCCACGAACGCCACCATCAAACGCGCAAAGCGCGCCTCGACAGTTTCTCCAGCAACCCGTACGCAAAAAAACGCAACGCCAGAATCCCGTGCAAAAACGCCGGAAAAGGCATTACCCGGCCGTTGGCTGCGCTCGTTTCATTCCGCTGCACCCACAGCCGGGCGTCTCGTCAATCACCTCGCCTACGCGCTGTATTTACCCGCAACGAGTGCGTCCACTGCGGGTTTGCCGCTTGTCGTGATGCTGCACGGCTGCAAGCAGACCGCCGAATCGTTCGCCCGCGGCACGCGTATCTGTCAGCGCGCCGAACGGGCCGGCTTCGCGGTTTTACTGCCCGAGCAGGCGAAAACCGCGCATGCGCAAGGCTGCTGGCACTGGCACGACGATCCCGGCAATACGGAAGCGCCCGCAGTCGCGTCGCTGATTGCCGCCATCGTCGGGGAATATGGTTTTGACGCGCAGCGTATTTATCTCGCGGGTATTTCGGCGGGCGCGGGTCTCGCGGCGGCGCTGGCCATTACTGATCCGCAATTGTTTGCGGCCATTGGGCTGCATTCGGGGCCGGTATTTGGCGCGGCGACTTCCACCATGACGGCGATGAGCGTGATGCGGCGCGGCACGCGTGAAGACCCCGTGCAGTTGATCGATGCGCGCGTGGATGTGAAGCACTACCCCGGCATGCCGACCGTGATCGTGCACGGCGAGCTGGATGCGGTGGTCGCAAAACGCAATGCGGAGCAATTGACGCTGGAATTCGCACGCCTGAACCGGCTCGTCGATGAGCACGGCGAATTGCGCGTGGGCGAGCAGCGGTTTTATAGCCGCGATGGCGCGGACTTTACCGATTACGTGAAGGGCGGCCGCAATGTGGTGCGCCTGTGCGTCGTGCGCGGACTCGGGCACGCGTGGAGCGGCGGCGATCCGTCCGAGCCGTTTCATTCGGCACGCGGGCCGGACGCCACGGCGTTGTTATGGAATTTTTTCCGCCGCCAGCGAAGAATGACCTGATCGCCGCGCCGGTGTTGAAACTCATACTCGCGCGTTCGCGTGTTGCCAGGCATGCGCGTGCGCGATTCCCAGCCGGTGCGCGAGAATGACCAACTCCGCGAACGAGCGCGCCTGCATTTTGCGCATTGCGCTGCCGCGATGGATTTTCACCGTGACTTCGCTGATGCCAAGTTCATCGGCGATCTGTTTATTCATTCGGCCCGAAGCTGCGAGCGCCATCACTTCGCGCTCGCGTTGCGACATCGATTCGTAGCGCGCGATCACGTCGTGATTGGCGCGGCTTTGCGCGAGCCGCGCGCGGTCGCGCTCCAGCGATAGCGCAATCGCGTCGAGGAAATCCTGATCCCGGAACGGCTTGATGAGGAAATCGGTCGCGCCGGCCTTCATCACGCGCACGCTCATCGGCACGTCGCCGTGGCCGGTGATGACGATGACGGGGATGGCGTCGCCCACGGTATTGAGCGTGTCCTGCAGCGTGAGGCCGCTGTTGCCGCGCAGGCGCACGTCGAGCACGAGACAGCACGGCTCGTCGCCGCGCGCGCAATCGAGAAAGGCCTGCGCGCCGAGAAAACCGCGCGCGTTAAGACCCACCGAGCGCACGAGCATACAGAGCGCTTCGTTCACGGACACGTCGTCGTCGACGATATAGACCGTCGGCGTGTCGCGAGGAGCTGGGGCGTTGTTGCTGGACTGCGGGTTCACGTTTCGGTTCCGGATGCGCGCATGGATGGGACGGCGTGCGTGCAGGCATCCTAACTTGGCGTAAACCCGGTGTCTTGTCGATAAATGAAGCGTTTTGGCGAAAATATCGCAGCGCACTTCAGGCGTCGGCCGTCGCGTTCTGACGCCGCCAGGCGCCGGGTGCGATGCCGACTGCTCTGGAGAACATACGCGTGAAGTGTGTTTGATCGGCGAAACCGCAGGCGTTGGCGATTTCGACGAGCGTGAGCGTGCTATGCGCGAGCAGCCCCTGCGCCTGCGCGATGCGCTGCGCGAGTTGCCACTGATAGGGCGTATAGCCCGTCGAACCGCGAAAAGCGCGGATGAAATAGCTCGGCGACAGGCGGCATTCGGCGGCGATGGCCTCGACCGAGCAGCCGGCGTTCGCGCCCGCGCCTTCGAGCAGCAGATCCTTGGCGCGCGTCTCCTGCCAGCGCGACAGCGTGGCGCGCCGCGGAGTCTGGCGTGCGCTCACGCCGCCATAACGCGTGACCAGATGCTGGCCCATGGCGAGCCCAATCTGTTCGAGAAAGAGCGGGCTGTACGCTTCGGGGCAATCGAAGGCCGGCAGCAGCGCGCGCGCAAGATGGCCGAAAACATCGTCATGCTGGCCGACGACGCGCGCCAGACCCGTCACGCGATGGCGCGAGGCATCGGCGCCCATGCGCTCCAGCCAGCCGCGCGGCACTTCCAGCAGCACGAAGTCGAACGAGCCGGAGAGATCGGCGCGATAGTTATCGTCGAAATCGCGCACATAAAGCGAGTGCTCGCCAAAGTCGTGCGCGCTGGCCGCCCCGCCGCGCATGATGCGCCGCGTGTGTCCCGCCTGCAGCGACACGCCGACGAGAAAGCCGCGGTCTTCCGCCGGTGTTTCGACCTGGCCGAAGATGCGCTCACGCGCGTGTTTGCGATGCAGGTTCAGTTCGCCCGCGTCGAGCCGCTGGCTCAGCGCGAGCCGTTCGAGCGAGCAGCCGAAGCCGTCGCGCGCGGGCTGGGCGGATGTTGTTGAGGTAGAACGGGCGCGCGGGGAGTGGGTCTCGGTGGTCACGGGCACTATCTCCGGGAGCGTCGATTCCGGCGCGGCAAGCCAGCGCCGTCGGACCCGAAGTATAGGGCATGCAATATATTGTGACTGACCGTTTAGTGGGCCGCCGGTTAATTGGCGGAATTAACCGCCACTGCGGCCGGTCGCCCTCGTCACGATCCAGCAAGTATTCCGGCAAGTATTCCGTCTAATACTTACGTATTAATCGCAGCCAGACTCTGCGAGAGAAGCACATAAATAGCCCACCGCCATGCTGCGCTCCTCGCCGCACGACTGTTACCGGTAGCACCGCCACACCTATGGATGATGGAACAAGCGGCGGCGAAACCCTACGATTCGCTTAATGACGCGCTTCGCCGGCGTCAGGGCCGCGCCGCGTTTCCCTACGCTCAGGCGCAAACCGCGCAAACAAGCGATTAAAAAGAGAGACGGCAGATGGCGAGAAAATCATGCACCAGTTCGATCGGGTGACCGTGTCGCTGGCAAGCCGCGAGGTCTATCTGGACGGCAAGCCGCATCCGCTGAGCGCGCGCGCGTTCGATATCCTCGCGCTCCTGATCGACGCCGATGGGCGCATCGTCTCGAAGGATGCGATCCTGAACGCCGTCTGGCCCGGCACGGTCGTCATCGACAACAACATTCAGGTGCATATTTCCGCGCTGCGCAAGCTGCTGGGCGGCAAACATGGCTGGATTCGCACGGTGCCGGGCCGGGGTTATCGGCTTGCGTCGCCTGACGCGCACGCGATGGTGCAGACCGACGTGGCGCGTCCTCCCGCCGTGGGGGTGCCGCGCGACGAAGTCTGGCCGCGCGCCGTGCCGCGCATGCCGCTGATCGGCCGTGACGATGCGCTCGCGGAACTGCTCGCCTTACTCGACAGCGAAACGCTGCTGACGCTGGCGGGCCCGGGCGGCGTGGGCAAGAGCGCGCTCGCGTGCGAGCTGGCCTACGCGCGTAGCGCTGGCACCGGCGCCGGCATCCGCTATATCGACTTTGCGGCGGAAATGGCCCATTGCACCGCGCACGCCGCGCCGCGTCTGCCGGATTTCGACCAGGCCGCCGCCGCGCGCCACATGCTCTTCGTGGTGGACGGCTGCGAGTGCGCGATCGACGAGGCGGCGGCGTTTTGCCATGCGCTGAGCGCCGCTTATCCGCATGCACGGATCGTCGCGACGAGCCGCGAGCCGCTGCATATTGCCGGCGAGCGCGTATATCGCGTTGCGCCGCTCGCTCTGCCGCCGCAACACGCGAGTGAAGCGCAGATGCGCGCCAGTGCCGCCGTGCAGCTATTTCTGCGTCATGCGTGCGCGGGCGAGTGCGCTAGCGCGTCGACCATGCCGCCGCTGGACATGGTCGCTTTGTTGTGCCGTCAACTGGATGGCTTGCCGCTTGCGCTGGAACTGGCCGCGCGCCGCGCCGCGCTGATCGGGCTCGGGCCGCTGCTTGCGCAACTCGACGCGCACTGGCTCGCGCTCCCCAATGGCCTGCGCGGCGTGCCGGCCAGGCAGCGTACGCTGGGCGCCTCGCTCGAATGGAGTCACGCGCGCCTCGACGCGATCGAGCAGACGGTGCTGCGCCGTGTTGCGGTGTTTGAAGGCGCATTCGATCTGGATGCGGCGATGGAGCTTGCGGCCTGTGCGGCGATCGACGCGGCTCGGGTGATCGATGGCCTGACCGGGCTGGTGTCGAAGTCGCTCCTGCTGGCCGAGTCGCATGCAGCGACTGCGACCATGCGCTATCGCCTGCCGCGCGTAACGCGTCTATTCGCGCTCGACAAACTCGCGCAGGCGGGCGAGGCGAACTGGCGGGCGCGCAGCGCCCAGCGTCATTCTTCTCTGGCATTCGCTGCCTGAATCGAAAGCGGCTTAAGCGCGTTTCAGGATTCTTCAGGTTTCGATAAGGACTTCCGTTTCTGGCGTCGTTAAGCTGGCTCGGGCATGCGGGTCTGACCGCATCGCTATCAACAAGCAAGCCATAACCACGCAACTGCGACGCGCGCGCTGTAGCCGCGCGACGCTTCGACGGAGAGTACCCGCATGACCACGCAGCAGATCCACACGACTCCCGCTTCGGCCACGCGCCGCCGCATGCTTTCTGCGAGCGCTGGCGTAGCCGGCGCGGTCGCCGCCATGTCGAGCCTCGCCGCCAGCGCGGCCACGAGCACGGGCGGCGCGGCCCACGCGCACAGCACGGGCCACCACCACGGCGGCGGCTTCGTGAATGCAAAGGACGGCACGCCGATCTATTTCAAGGACTGGGGCACGGGTACGCCGGTGGTGTTCTCGCACGGCTGGCCGCTGTCAGCCGATGCGTGGGACGCGCAGATGCTCTTCCTCGTGAATCAGGGCTACCGCGTGATCGCACATGACCGCCGTGGCCACGGCCGCTCGGGCCAGCCGTCCGAGGGTAACGATATGGATACCTACGCAGACGATCTCGCCGCCGTACTCGATGCGCTCGACGTGAAGGGCGCGATGCTCGTGGGCCATTCGACGGGCGGTGGCGAAGTCGCGCATTACATCGGCCGTCACGGCGAGAAGCGCGTCGCCAGGGCCGTGCTGATCGGCGCGGTGCCGCCCATCATGGTCAAGACCGAGGCCAATCCGAACGGCCTGCCGATGTCGGTATTCGACGGCATTCGCGCAGGCGTCGCGGCGAACCGCTCGCAGTTCTATCTGGATCTGGCCACGCCGTTCTACGGCTTCAATCGCCCCAACGCCAAGGTGTCGCAAGGGCTGGTGCAGGACTTCTGGCGCCAGGGCATGGCGGGCTCGATCAAAGGGCAGTACGAGTGCATCAAGCAGTTCTCCGAAGTCGATTACACCGACGACCTGAAGAAGATCAGCGTGCCCACGCTGATCCTGCACGGCGACGACGACCAGATCGTGCCGATCGACGATGCGGCGAAGCTCTCGGCGAAAATCGTCAGGAACGCCACGCTCAAGGT
>NZ_DASZJJ010000208.1:0-32775 GCF_035948235.1 Paraburkholderia sp.
TGGCGTCACGCCGATGCTATGCATGTACCGCCGTCTGCGCGAGCGCGGCCGGGCGGTGCAGTTCGTCTATTGCGCACGCAGCCGCGATCAGGCCGCATTTCTCGACGAACTGGCGGCGCTGGGCGGCGACGTCGTGCTGCATTTCGACGATGAGCACGATGGCCGGCCCTTCGATCTTGCGGCCTGTGTTGCGGATCAGGCGCGTCAGGCGCATGACGTGCACGCCTACTGTTGCGGGCCGGGCGCGATGCTGGCGGCGTTCGAAACGGCGTGCGCGGATGCGGGCGTGCGCAACGTGCATATCGAGCGTTTCGCGCCAGCCGCACCCGTCGCGCCAGTCGAGCACGCGGGCTACACCGTAGAGCTGGCGCGCAGCGGCCGGTCGCTGTTCGTGCCGGCGGGCAAGGCGCTGCTCGATGCGCTCATCGAAGCGGATGTGGACGTTGAATATAGCTGCCGCGAAGGCTTGTGCGGCGCGTGCCAGACACGCGTGCTCGGCGGCTGCGTGGAGCATCGCGACGCGGTGCTCACGCAATCGGAACGCGCTGCCAACAACGCGATGATGATCTGCGTATCGGGTGCGAAGAGCGGTACGCTCGTGCTCGATCTGGCCTGAGGCGCCGAAGCGATAGCAAGGGACTGCGCGGTTCGACACCATACCGCGCAGTCCGATAAGCATAACGAAATAAATAGCTGAAGCCTCACGCTTCTCCCCACAGCAAGCCTTTTGAGGACACCATGGAACTCACCCGCCTGGCGCAGGATTACGAGGCCAGCGGCGCTGCGCGCGCCGCCGACAAACAGGAAGCCGCATTGATATCGGCGCGTATCGAACGGCTGCCGTTCTCGCGCTGGCACGCACGCGTGCTCGGCATCGTCGGTTTCGTGCATATGACCGACGCCTTCGACGCGCTCACGATTGCCTTCGTGATGCCCGTGCTGATTGGCCTCAGGCATCTCACGCCCACCGAAGCGGGCCTGCTGGTCTCTGGCGGCTATGTGGGGCAGACGCTGGGCGCGCTGTTCTTCAGCGCCGCCGCCGAGCGCTTCGGCAGGCTGCGCGTACTGCGCTGGCTGCTGGTGGTGCTTGCCTTGGGCAGCGTGGCGTCCGCGTATGCGAGCGGGTATGCGGTGTTCATCGCGCTGCGCTTCCTGCAAGGCATTGGTCTGGGCGGCGAATCGCCAGTGTCGGCGACTTATATGAATGAAGTGTGCCCCGCGCGTATTCGCGGGCGTGTGATCTTCGTGCTGCAATCGACATTTGCGCTCGGCAATCTGGTGGCCGCCGTCGCCGCGCTGTGGCTGATTCCCAGCTTCGGCTGGCAGGCCATGTTTCTGGTGGGCGGTCTGCCGATCGTACTGGCAGCGCTGCTGCCCTACGCCGCGCCCGAATCGCCGCGCTGGCTCGCGATCAACGGCCGCGCCGACGAAGCGCGTGCGATCGTCGGAACGATGGAGCGCAGTGCGGGCGTGTCGCCGCGCGACGACGCAAAGGTGGCCGAGCTTGCCGACGCGACTGCAGACGAAACGCCCAAAGAATCGTTTCGCGCCCTTTTCGCACGCGGTTTTGCGCGCCGCACGCTGGTGGTGTGGGTGATGGCCGCATGCGGCAGCCTCACGACTTACGGCATTCTGGTGTGGCTGCCGTCGCTCTATCGCACGGTCTATCATCTGCCGCTGCAGACCGCGCTGCGCTACGGCACTGTGAGCATGATCGCGACGCTTATCGGCACCTTCGTCGGCACGTTTGCGATCGACTGGCTGGGCCGCCGCAAGACTTTCGCGCTCGCTTTTCTGGGCGCGGCGCTGCCGATGCTCTGGATGGCGGCGAGCGGCACGCGCGCGAGTGCCGAACTCGTGCTGGTGCTCGCCTCGATCAGTGTGTCGATGATCGCGATTGTCCAGTGCGGCATCTACGTCTATGCGCCCGAGGTGTATCCCACGCGCATTCGCGCGACCGGCGCGGGCGCGGCCTCGGCGATTACGCGTGTGGCTTCGGTGGTCGGGCCGGTTGTGATCGGCGCGTTGCTGACATGGTGGAAAGTGGAGGCCGTATTCGCGTACTTTGCGATCGTTTCGATGCTGGGCGCGGTTGTAATCGGCGTGTTCGCGCTGGAAACGCGTGGCCGCACGCTCGATGAAATCGCGCGATAGAAGGTTTGTTGCGGAGTTCGACCCGGCGCAAACGTTTTGCAAATTACAGCAAAGGCGCTATCGCATTACAATTCCCGCCACAATGGTTGTGCGATTGGGGCAGGGCGGGATCAGTGGATAGAAAAACCAGCAGTGGGCGCGACGCTTCGGCGTCGGTCATGACAGGCGTTGCGCCCTTGACGCGACTGCGCCCGATCGTCGTCGCGGCATCCCTCGTCAGTTGCCTGGAGATTTTCGACTTCTCCGTATTCGCACTGTTCGCAGGTTGGATCGGCGCGCAATTCTTCCCCGCTGCCCAGCCAATGACGTCGCTGCTGCTGGCGGTCGCCACCTTCGGCGTGGGCTTCCTGTTTCGTCCGCTCGGTGCGATCGTGATCGGCGCTTACGCCGACCGCGTCGGCCGTCGCGCGGCCATGACGCGCTCCATCTGGTTGATGGCGGCCGGCGTGGCGATCATTGCCGTTTGTCCGCCTTATCGCGTCGTGGGCATTGCCGCGCCGATTGCGATCCTGGTTGGCCGCTTGCTGCAGGGACTGGCGGCGGGCGGTGAGATTGGCGCTGCCGCAGCTTATGTCATGGAAGCCGCGCCACATACTCGCCGTGGTTTTTTGTTGAGCTGGCAACTGGTTGCCGCCGCCGTGGCGCCGTTGATGGGGGCGCTGCTGGGCCTGCTATTGTCGAGCCGCCTGTCTGCCGAAAGCCTCGCGGCATGGGGGTGGCGCATTCCCTTCGCGATTGGCTTGCTGATTGTGCCGCTGGGCTGGTACGTGCGGCGGCAGTTGCCCGAGGACGCGCTTCGCGACGCGCCGAAGCCTCGTGCGAAAGTTCCGCTTGTCGAGCTTTATAAGGCTCACGGCAAACCCCTCGTTCTGGCCACGCTCACGGTGGCGGGCCGCACGGTGCCGGCCTATACCGTCAGCTATTTCATGCCGTCCTACCTGACGCATGTGATGCATCTGCCGGCGAAGCTGGGATTTCTTGCTACGGCGGTGTCCGCTTGTGTGCTGATACTGGCCGCGCCGTTATCCGGTTTGCTGGCCGATCGTCTGCAGTGGCGCAAGCCGCTGTTGCTGGTGGCCTCCGGCGTCACGACCCTGCTGATCTATCCCGTGTTCCACTTCATTTCCCACACGCACGACACCGCCACGGTGCTGCTGGGCGTGGGACTGATCAGCGCGTTCGTCGCGCCATGCAGCGGCGTGGGCACGGTGATGGTGCTGGAGGCGTTCCCGGCCGACGTGCGCGCCACGGGCACGGCGCTGTCGTTTGCGCTGGGCGTGGCGCTGTTCGGTGCGACGGCGCAACCCATCGTCACGTCGCTGATCCAATGGAGCGGCAACCCCATGGCGGTCGCATGGTACGCCGTCCCGGTATGTGTCATGAGCTTTTTCGCGCTGCTTTTCTTCCCGGAGCGTCGCCGGGAAGGTTGAGCGTAAGCGCATGGGCGATTTCAGTGATCGCCGTGCTTTGTATTTATTAAGGCATGCGAAGTAATGCGACGTGGGCGCAATTCAAACGATGAGCGCGCTCTGATGTGCCTCGCGCGTAAGGTATACGAAAGCAAACCTGCGCCGCGCTCAAAACTCCTCCGCCTACGCCGCCCGGATGACACCCATCCGAACGTCACTATCACCCGTATGGGCTTAGCCGAATCCGCTTGACATTCATCATCAGACGAATTAATTTTATTGGATGATTGAGAAGCATTCTCATTCAAAGTGCATGCGAGGTGATCCTCAGCGCTGTCAGGATCGATGGCGGCGGGCATGCAGGTGTTTGATCGGAAACGGGTGGAGGACACAAAACGTGAGCTGGGATGACGAGAACGCCGAGTTCGAGGTCGTGATCAATCAGGAAGAGCAGTACTCGATCTGGCCGAGCTACAAGCAGATTCCCGCGGGATGGCAAGCCGTGGGCAAGAAGGGGCCGAAGGCGGAGGTGCTCGCGTATATCGAGGAGCATTGGACCGATATGCGCCCCGCGAGCCTGCGCAAGGCCATGGACGCAGAAGCTGCCGCGAATGGCGCGGCCTCGCCGGCCTGATGTCGTCTTTCGCGTCGCGCGGTGCGACGTCGGCGCAGGCCTTGACGTTGTTCTGTTTGCCCTATGCGGGTGGCAGCGCCGCGGTCTATCGCGAATGGCAGCAGCGCTTGCCCGCGTGGATCAGGCTCGTGCCCCTGCATATGCCGGGGCGCGGTGTGCGCCATGCGATGCGCGCGCTGCATACATGGCCCGAACTGCTCGATTTGCTGCTCGACGACGCCGCGCCGCATCTGGGCGCGCCATTCGCGATTTTCGGGCACAGCATGGGCGCGTTGATCGGCTTCGAGTTCGCCCACGCCATACGCAAGCGTCATGGAGTCGAGCCCGCGTGGCTAGGCGTGTCGGCATGCAAGGCACCGCGTCGTCGGCAGCGCGAGCTGTACTGGCTGAGCTGCCCGGAAAGCGAGTTTATCGACGAAGTGCGCTCGCTCAACGGCATGCCCGAGGAGTTGCTCGCGAACCGCGAATTCATGGAGCTGGTGCTGCCGTTCCTGCGGGCCGATTTCCATCTGTGCGGCAGTTACGCGTATGCGCAACGCGCGTCGCTCGATTGTCCGCTGCTGGTGCTGGGCGGCACACACGATCGTGAAATCGCGCAGGAGCCCGGCAATCTGGCGGCGTGGTCGCTGGAAACGTGCGGTGACTTTGAGCAGCACGCCATCGACGCGGATCATTTTTTCATCAATACCCATCGCGACGCGGTTATCGAGCTGGTCGTCAGCAGCCTCGCGAGGGCGTTTCAATCTAGCGGACAGCCGGGCAACGCACTTGCGTGTTCACCGGTCTGATATCCCGCATCTCACGTGGAGGTCTCTGTATGGCGGACAACTCGTCTGAGCTTTTCGATTTTTCGCCTTATGTCGCCCAGCGCGAGGAAATCCTCCCGTTGATTCGCGATTTCGCGTCGCATCACGCGTTTCGCAGTGCTGCGGTCGAAGAGCTTGAACTCGATGAGGACTACTATCGTCGCCCGCTGCGCCCGGAAGACCTTGAATTCCTGCAATTCAAGAAGCCCGTACCCGCCGATCGCGTGAGCCGTCTGCCGTCGCTGGCGACGCAGCGTTTGCTGATGTCGCTCAACGAAGTGGGCATCGCGCGCCCGCCTAAACCGAATGCCGCCGACGCAAACGTTGCCGCCGGTGAATTCGCGCGTTTCGACGCGTTCTACGGTGAGCGCAATCAGGTGCTCGGCGCGCGTATCCGCCCGTTCCTGGAACACTACGGCTTTACGTTCCTTGGCAGCGAAGGCCGACGCGGCGAAACCGTGGCGCGTTATACGGAGCGCCTGCGCGCCGTGCTGGCGGCCGAGCAGACGTTCTGGGCCGACATGTTTGCGCTGCTCGTGCGCAACGACTACCTGGTCGAAGGCCTGCGCTTCATCATGATCCAGCGCTACAGCCTGGCGCCTTCGCGCCGCACGGCGGTCGAACGCGCAGTGGCCGCAGGTTACTTCGATTTCGTGGCTGCAGCCGACCGCCCCGAAACCAGCGCGCCTGCGAAAGACCCGATGCTCGCGCGCGTCGCAGAATTCGTCGGCACGACGCAGCGCGAGCACTCGTACTGGCAGTTCTATCTGCCGACCAGCATGGCGAAGGCCAATCTGCTGTATGCGCTGGGCACGCGTCCGGACCGTGCGTTCCCGCTGCTCGGCGCGACCTTCGTGGCCGAGGCGGAAGCGCTGGCATTTTCGGCCGCACTCGCGAAGGCTTGCCCGCATCTGGTGCAGCCCGATGCTTCGCGAGGCACGCATGTCGACGCCGCGCACGCCGCCGACGATCTGGTCGCGCGCTTCTCGCGAGCGCTCGCGCAGGTGGGGCAGGCCTACGGCGCGGAAGGTCTTTATCGCGTGGGGCAGGGTTTCGGCGCGGGCGAGAAACTCGCGGACCGTGGCCGCTGGGATCTGGGCGAACAGCTCAAGTGGCTATCGGCCATCGAAAACTACATCGAATGGGCCGGGAAGATTGCTGTGCGTATTGAGGCGGAATGCCCGGAAATCGATCGCGAAACCTTTATCGAGCCGCGCGACCTCTGCTCGACGACGCACGTTCACAACGATCACCGTCTGGTGGTGATTCGCAGCGGCGGCGTGGGCACGCAGATGCTGTTCTGGGGCAATCTGGGCATGCGCCTGGAGATGGGCGAGGGCGACAAGGTGCTGATTCCCGATGGCCGCCTGCATGGCTCGACCGTGGTGTGCCCGGAATGCACCTACGATCAGCCCATCATTCCTGAGGAATGGATCGCCGAACTGCTCGACGGCGCGCCGGTATCGTCAGCAGCCGCAGCGGTGGCCGCCTGAGGTTCTGAGTCAAGCACGAGCAGGTTGTATCAAGCGCGGCAGCTAGCAAGGCCGCGACCGGATGTTTTTGCCAGGCATGTATTTTCCCAGCTCCGTTCTTCGATGAACGATCCGGATTACTGATTGACCCGTCGGCCGCCCTGTGCGCGTCGCGGGGAGTGGTTGTCTTCGGCTGCGCGCGCTATAGGGCTATATGTCCACACAGCCGCGCAGACAGCTAACCCGGACAGAAACCGTTTAGATGGAGAGGGTCATGCAGGCTGAAAACAAAAGCGCTGATGCGGTTCCCAGCCGCAAGCGCGAGGTGAGCGACTGGCGAGCGCGCGTTATCCTGGAGGATGAGGTGGGCTTGACCGAGGTCCCTCACTGGCTCGTCAGCTCCTATGAAACGCTGCGTTCGCAGGTGCTCTCGGATGGCTACCCGTGTTTCTTCGGCACGATCGCCGAGCGGCGTGGGGAAATGTTCTATTCGTACGTCAACGGCAAAGACCTCAGCACGCTGCCCGCGACCATGGCGACGTTCGCGCGTCTGGCGGATCAGGTCGAATTTCGCCGCCATAACATCGCGATCTTTTTCGAGCCGGATGCCCAGCCGCTGTCGCACGAGGAATATCACGATCACTTCTGGGGTGCCCTCCAGCACCTGCACAACGTAGACAAGGCGCCCGGCGCGGACTTTCAGCCGGATCCGTCCGACGAGGCCTGGGAGTTCTCGTTTGGCGGCGTGCAGATGTTCGTGGTGTGCGCATGCCCGTCGTTCCAGAAACGCCATAGCCGCAATCTCGGGCCTGGCATGGTGCTGCTGTTCCAGCCGCGCGCCGTATTTGTCGACACCATCACCAACAAGGTGATTGGGCGCGAAGCGCGCAACCAGGTACGCGAGCGTTTGCGCGTGTGGGACGAGGTGGAGCCGCATCCGGATCTGGGCTTTTACGGCGACCCGGGCAACCTCGAATGGAAGCAATATTTCCTTGCCGACGATAGCGAGCGCGCGGCGGACCGTTGCCCGTTCCTGAGTCGCAAACGCAAAAACGCAGCACAGGCGACGCAGCCGGTGCATTCGACCACGCAACCTGCCGAAACCGAAACCGTAGAAGAAGCGGATATCGAATATTCGGTCGGCAAGTAATTGTCGGGTTAGTCGCACCAAACGTAAAAAACGCACGTCAGCACGAAATCAGGAATACGAAGGAATAACGCCCATGTCGATTGCCGAATCTACCTTGCTGCTGCCCGAAGGCTTTCGCGAACGCGTGATCGAAATGCACGGCACGCGCGTATTGAGCGTGGAATGCGAAGGGCTCGACGTTAATGCGCTCGCCGACGATCCACAGATACGCGCCGCACTGCTGCAAGAATTGACCCAGTATGGCGGCGTGCTGATTCGCGGCGCGCTGCCGGTGGGGGCGGCAGGCTTCAATGCGCATGCGGCGCGCTTCGGCAAGCCTTTGCTGTCCTATGAGTTCGGCTCGACGCCGCGTTCGCACGTCGAAAAAGGCGTGTATTCGTCGACCGAATATCCGGCGTCTCAATGGATCGACCAGCATAACGAGCAGTCGTACACGCTTAAATGGCCGAGCTGGATCTGGTTCTATTGCGACATTGCCGCGCCGCAGGGCGGCGCTACGCCGGTTGCCGACAGCCGCGAAGTCTGGAAACGCATCGACCCGGCGCTGCGCCGCCTGTTTGCAGACAAGCGCGTGATGTACGTGCGCAATTACGGCACCGGTCTTGATCTGCCGTGGCAGAAGGTCTTCAATACCGACCGGCGCGATGTTGTCGAAGCCTTTTGCGCCGATAACCAGATTCAGTACGAATGGGGTGACGACGGCGAAGCGCTGCGCACGAAGCAGGTGTGCCAGGCGGAACTTCAGCATCCGCAGACCGGCGAGATGGTGTGGTTCAACCAGGCGCATCTATTCCATGTGTCGAGCCTGCCTGATGATCTGCGCGAATCGCTGCTCGATGCCTTCCCCGAGGAAGAATTGCCGCGTCACGCATTCTTTGGCGACGGCACGCCGATCGACGATGCGATGCTCGCTGAAATCCGCGATGTCTATGAGCGCACGATGCTCGCGTTCGACTGGCGCGCAGGCGACCTCATGATGCTGGACAATCTGTTGATGTCGCACGGACGCGCGCCGTTTTCCGGTGCGCGCCGCGTGCTGGTGGCCATGGCGTGACGGTGGGATTCAATCCCCACGAGACTAATAAAGCTTAAAGGAAATTCATGTCGCTACTTTTGTACCTCATCCGCAACTCGCGAGGCACGCTCCTCATTGCCCTCGTCATGAGCATCGTGGGTGGGCTTGGCAACGCGGCGCTGGTCGCGTTGATCAACCAGGCGCTGGGCGCGTCCAGAGACGGCCTCGCGCGCCTGGGCGTCGAATTTCTCGCGATCTGTCTCGTGGTGCTCGTCACACGCACGCTTTCGCAGACGATGTTCATGCAACTCGGCCAGCGCGCCAAGGCGACGCTGCGCATGCGCACGATTCGCCGTATCGGCGAGGCGTCGTTTGCTGATCTGGAAAAGCAGGGCTCGGCGCGTCCGCTGGGTGTGCTGACTCAGGATCTGGACAGCGTCGTGGTGTTCTTCGTCAATCTGCCGGTGCTGGCTACGCAAGGCGCAGTGATCGTCGGCTGTCTGGCATATCTGGGCTATCTGTCGTGGCCTATTTTGCTGTGCGCCATTGCGACCATTACGGTGGGCGTTGCCGGTTCGCATCTGATCAGCGCCAAGGCGTTGTTTCATTTGCGTAGCTCGCGCAAGCGCGAAGACGAACTGGTCAAGGATTTTCGCGCACTGTTTGACGGCGCGAAGGAACTGAAGCTGCACAAGGCGCGCAAGCAGGCCTTTATCGACGACATCATTGCGCCGAACGTGGAAGCGGTGCGGGTGCAGCGCAGCCGCGGCTACGTGCTGAATTCGGCGGCCGCGAGCTGGGGCAACATGATCCTGTTCGTGTTCATCGGCTGCACGCTGTTCATTCTTGCACGGCTTTTCCCGGTGTCGTCGTCGGTGATGTCGGGTTACGCGATGACCTTCCTTTACATGATCATGCCGATCGAAGGGCTGCTTTCAGCGATCCCGACGGTGAGCATGGCGCGCGTGGCGCTCGAACGCATCGAACAGGTCAACGCCGATCTGCCCGAGGAAAAGATGCATCCGGCTACGTCGGCAAGCGGCTTCGAGACCATCGCGCTCGAAGGCGCAACGCATCGGTATTTCCGCGAGAAGGAGAACGAAGTCTTTACGCTTGGGCCCGTCAACCTGACGTTCAAGCCGGGCGAGCTGGTGTATTTGATCGGCGGCAACGGCAGCGGCAAGACCACGCTCGCGAAGATGCTGGTGGGCCTCTATCCGCCTGAAAGCGGTCGCATCCTGCTCAATGGCGCACCGGTGGACGAGGCGCATCGCGAGATCTATCGCCAGCATTTTTCGGTGGTGTTCAGCGACTTCTTCCTGTTCGACAGCCTGCTGGGCATGCGCGTGAACGGCCTGGACGCGAAGGCGCGCGCGCTGCTCGAAGAGCTTCAGCTTGACCACAAGGTGAATGTGAGCGACGGCACGTTCTCCACCACGCAGCTTTCGCAGGGCCAGCGCAAGCGGCTTGCGCTGCTGGTCGCGTATCTGGAGGACCGGCCGTTCTATCTGTTCGACGAATGGGCCGCCGACCAGGACCCGGTTTTCAAGGACGTTTTCTACCAGCACCTGCTGCCGCAACTCAAGGCGAAGGGCAAGACCGTGTTCGTCATCACGCATGACGACCGCTTCTTCCATCTCGCCGATCGCTATATCAAGCTCGATTACGGTCAGGTGGTGGCGACGGGCAAGGGCAGCGATCTGGTGACTCACACGCAGCAGGAAAGCGCGCGCCCGCAGATGTCGGCGTGAATTTCGCGCGGTGTAATGAATCCTGGTGAAAAACAGGCAGGCAAAAGGCTTCGAGCATGAATGATCAAGTAGCGGCAACCGGCACGGCGCCGGGCGACGAAGTGGCGGCACCGGAACGGCGCACGGGCCACAAGCTGGAGGCGCACGGCTGCGCCACGCCGATGTATGAACTGGAAGGCGCCTCGTTCGTCGTCGGCGAGCGCACCTTGCTCGCGCCGCTGACGCTGAATCTGCGGGCTGAGCGCGTGTCGGGCCTGATCGGCCATAACGGTTCGGGCAAGTCCACGCTGCTGAAACTGCTGGCGCGGCAGATGGCAGTGACGTCGGGCGCGGTGCGCTTTGGCGGGCGTGCATTGCCGCAATGGCGTAGCCGCGAATTCGCGCGCAAGGTCGCCTATCTGCCGCAGCAGCCGCCCGCCGCCGATGCCATGACGGTGCGCGAACTCGTTGCGCTGGGCCGCTATCCGTGGCATGGCGCGCTCGGCCGCTTTACCGACGCCGATCACGAGAAAGTCGATGAAGCGATCCGCCTCACCGATCTCACCGTCTTCGCCGGGCGCGCCGTGGATAACCTCTCGGGCGGCGAGCGCCAGCGCGCCTGGCTCGCCATGCTGGTTGCTCAGGATAGCGAATGTTTGCTGCTAGACGAGCCGATCTCGGCGCTCGATATCGCGCATCAGCTTGAGGTACTCGAACTGGTAAGGTCGCTGAGCCGTGAGCGCGGGCTGGGCGTGGTCGTGGTGCTCCACGACATCAACATGGCGGCGCGCTTTTGCGACGATCTCATCGCGCTCAAAGGCGGCCGTCTGCTGGCGAGCGGCCCGGTGGACGAGATCGTGCAGGCCGACAGACTCGGCGAGATTTACGGCGTGAAGATGGGCACCATCGCGCATCCGCATGGCGGCCTGCCGATCTGCTACCCACACTGACGCAGCATTCCTGGATGTCCTGATCAATGGCGCCGCGTGCTGCGTGCACGCGCGCCAGGCGGGATATCCGGCGACGATGGTCGAACACCAGCACACGGCGCTCCCACGAGTGCGCCGGGCTTTCCCCCGCAGTGACATCTATTGCCCGTGCCCGCGATGTGGCGCACGGGGACCAACGGATCAACGGATCGTTTTCGGGCCGCTGCCGACGTGCGCGCCCGTGAATGTGAAATTGCGGATATCAGGAGAGCAAGATGCCTTTGAGTCACCCTTCCGGCGCAAACGTCGTTTGTGCCCCCGCGCGCGATCTGGTGAGCGCGCTGCAGGTGCATCTCGCGCAACGCCCGCAACAGAGCGCCGTGCGTTTTCTAACCGACGGCGACGCCACCGTCCACGAACTCAGTTACGCGCAGCTCGACGCCCGCGCCCGTGCGCTCGCGCAGACCTTGCGCGCCGCCGCGCCCGCCGGCGAGCGCGTGCTGATCCTGCTGCCGACAAGCCTCGACTACGTGGTCGCCTTCGTGGCCTGCCAGTACGCGGGGCAGATCGCCGTGCCCGCGTATCCGCCCGAAGCGGGACAGGGCGCGCATGGGGCGCGTCTGCGCGCGATGGCCGCCGATTGCCATCCCGCCATCGCGATCATCGAAGATGCGGGCCGCGCGCTGATCGAGGCGGCGGGCCTGAGCGATGCGCTCGCCAATACGCGTCTGGTCGATCCGCGCGCGCCTCACGAAGGCGCGTTTTGCGTCGAAGCGGGCGATCCGCAGGCGCTGGCGTTCCTGCAATACACGTCGGGCTCGACTTCCGTGCCCAAGGGCGTGATGGTCTCACACGCCAATCTGTGCGCGAATATCGATGCAATTGCCGGGTCGATGGCCTATACCGCCACCGACCGCATGCTGAGCTGGCTGCCGCTCTATCACGACATGGGCCTGATCGGCGGCTTGCTGTCGCCGCTCGTGTGCGGCTTCCCGGTCACGCTGATGACGCCGCAGCATTTCCTCGAACGACCCGCGCGCTGGCTCGCGGCCATCGCGCGCGAACGCGCGACTGTGAGCGGCGGCCCTGATTTTGCGTATCGTCTGTGTCTCGACCGTGTGCGCGATGCGCAGATCGGCGCGTTGGATCTGCGTAGCTGGCGTGTCGCATTTTGCGGCGCGGAGCCGATTCGTCAGGCCACGCTCGACGGTTTCGCCGCGCGCTTCGCGCCATGCGGCTTCAATGCCGCCGCGCTCTATCCCTGCTATGGCCTGGCCGAAGCGACGTTGCTGGTGACGGGCGTGCGCGCGGGCGGCGGCGCGCCGCAACGCCGTTTCGTGGCGGCTACGCTGGCCGAAGGTCGGGCGCTCGCGAGCCTGCATGAGCACGATGATGCGGACACCCAGGCAATTGTCGATTGCGGTGTACATGCGTCGCAGCACGCGCTGGCGATTGTCGATCCGCGCACGTTTGAGATGCGTGCAGACGGAGAAGTCGGCGAAATCTGGGTGCAGGGGCCGAGCATCGCGCAAGGTTACTGGCGCAACCAGGCCGCAACCGATGCGAGCTTCGTCACCCATCCGCTGGCTGGCGGGCGCTGGCTGCGCACCGGCGACCTGGGTTTTCTCGTCGATGGGCGGCTGCATGTGTGTGGGCGCGCGAAGGATCTGATCGTTATTCACGGGCAGAATCTCTATCCGCAGGATATCGAAACGTCCGTTGGCGATGCGCTCGACTGGGTGCGCAGCGCTCGCGTGAGCGCGTTTCCGGTGCTGCGTGCCGAAGGCGGCGAGGGCATCGGGCTCGCTGCCGAAGTCGCGCGCGGAAAGCGTCGCGAAGGCGGTGCCCAGGCGTTGTTTGCGCAGCTTCAACGGGTTATCGGCGAGTATTTTCAGCAGGATGTGGCGCTCGCGCTGCTGCTTGAACCCGGCGACCTGCCGCGCACGTCGAGCGGAAAACTGCAGCGCAGCGCCTGCTTGCCGATGTGGAATGCCGGTACGTTGACGCCGTTTGCGGTTCTGGATGCGCGTTCCACGGACGCAAGTACGCCACCAGATAAGAAGGAATCCGAACAAAACTCGGAAATAGAAGCGCGCGTCGCGCAATGCTGGCGAATCGCGCTGCCTGCCGTGGATGATGCCGAAATCCAATTCGACGCCGATACCGATTTTTTCGCAGCGGGCGGCCAGTCTATCGCGGCCGTGCGCCTCGCAGCGGCGCTAGGCGAGGAGTTCGGCGTGACGGTGCCGGTCGGCGCCTTGTTCGTGCGGCGTACCGTGCGCGCGCAGGCCGCGATGCTTGCGGGCGAATTCGATGCAGGCGGCGTCAAGCGCATGATGGACGACGCAGCGCCGCAGCCCGCAGATGACCGCATGACCGCGGGCCAGCGCGCCTTGTGGTTTCTGTGGCGCGTCGATCCGCGCGATCCCGCCTATCACGTAAGCGCGACGCTCGAACTGAGCGGCGCGCTGCGCGTCGACGCGTTGCGCCACGCGCTTGCGGTGACGCTTGCGCGCCACCCGGAACTGCGCGCGCGCTTCGACGAGCAGGACGGCGTACCGGTGCGCAGCGTTGTCGACGACGCGTCGATCGACTGGCTGACCTTCGATCGCCCCCATCCCGCCGACGCCGACGCCCACGACACCCTCGCCGAAGCCGCCGCGCGGCCCTTCGATCTCACGCATGGGCCGTTGCTGCGCGCCACGCTCGTGCGCCTGGAAGCGCAATGCCATCGGCTCGGCCTGGTCACCCATCACATCGTTTGCGACGCGGCATCGTGGCATGTCGTGTGCCGTGATCTGATTGTGGCTTATGACGCCGCGTGCGCGGACGCTGCCGTGCTCGACGCACCCATCGAATTTGCTGCGGATTTTTCGGCTCCGATTACGTGCGTCGATCTCGACGCACAACGCACGTACTGGCGTGAACGGCTCGGCGCCGAACATCCGCGCACGGCGTTGCCGGAAGAAGCGGGTGCGTCGCCGCAACAGCAAACCGCAGCGCCCAGCACCCACGGCCACGGCGCACGCGTGGCCCGCAGCCTGAGCGCCGCGCTGACCGCACGCCTGACGGCCTGGTCGCGCGCGCAAGGCGCGACCGCTTTCGCCGGTCTGTTCACCGGCTTCGCGGCGCTGCTGCACCGCCTGAACGAGCAGGCCGATCTGCGTATCGGCATGCCGGTGAGCCTGCGCGACGCGGCGACCGAAGGGCGCGTCGGCTATCTCGTCAACAGCGCGGTGGTGCGCGTGGAGGCGCAACCGCGCATGAGCGTGGACGCGCTGCTTGCGCAAGTCGGCGCGCGTGTGATCGAAGCGCTCGGCCACCGCGAGCTGCCGTTCGCCGAAGTCGTCGATCTGCTTGCGCCTACGCGCGACGCTGGCGCGACGCCGCTTTTCAACGTCATGTTCAACGAGCAGATCGTGCCCGCCGGTGTGTGGCGCGCGGGCGCGCTCGCGGTCGAAATCGTCGAGGAGCCGTGGGGCAGCGCGCAGTTCGACCTCACGCTTAACGTGGTGCGCAGCGGTGAGGCCGTGCGGTTGGTACTCGACTATCGTGACGGACGTCTCACCGCGCCCGCTGCCCGGCGTTTGCTCGACCAGTATGTTGCGGTGCTCGAAGCCATCGCCGCGACTGATGCGAGCGGCGCGCTCACGCTGGCCGACCTGTTGCCCGACGACAGCGCACACGCCGGGGCAGATGCCACGCTTCGCGAGCCGCGCTTCGAGCCGATGCATCGACGCTTCGCGCGCATGGCGCGGCAAACGCCCGACGCTTGCGCCGTGACCTGTGACGGCGACGCATTGAGCTACGCCGACCTCGCACGCTGGTCGCGCCGTATCGCGCGCGGCCTGCAGCGCGGCGGCGTGTGCGCCGACGAATGCGTGGGCGTGTGCGTGGGCCGTTCGAACGCGCTGATTGCGGCAGGCGTCGGCGTATTTGCGGCGGGCGCGGCGTATCTGCCGCTCGATCCGGATTACCCGGCGCAGCGCATTGGCGCGATGTTGCGCGATGCGCGCGTGCGTCACTGCATCGTCGATGCGCAAGGCGCTGCGCGTCTGCGCGAAATTGGCGCAGAGTTGCAGTTGATTGATGCCAACGCGCTGCGCGCCGATGGCAACTTCGATGACGGCATCGACCCGCTCGAACAGGATGTGATTGACCCAGCGCACATCGCTTACGTGATCTACACGTCCGGCTCGACCGGCACGCCAAAGGGCGTCGCGCTGCCGCAGGGCGCGTTCGACGGCTTGATGCAGGCGATGCGCGAGACGCTCGATCTCACGCCTGCCGATATCTGGCTTGCGGCCACCTCGGCATCGTTCGATATTTCGTTGCTCGAACTATTCCTGCCGTTGACGGTGGGCGCGCGTATCGAGCTTGCCAGCCGCGAGACGCAGCGCGACGGCGAACGCCTTGCGGCCTTGCTCGAGGCGAGCGGCGCGACGGTGTTCCAGGCGACGCCGTCGGGCTGGAAGCTGCTGCTTGCGGGCGGCTGGCAGGGCGTACGCCCAGGCATGCGCCTTCAAGGTCTGAGCGGCGGCGAGGCGCTCTCGCCGGATCTGGCGGGCGCGCTGATCGGGCGCGGCGTGGACCTGTGGAACCTCTACGGTCCGACCGAAACGACGATCTACTCGCTCGGCGCACGCGTGGCGGCGGATCGGCCCGTGACGATCGGCCAGGGTTTGCCGCGCAACCGGCTGCGGGTGCTGGGCCGCTCGGGCGAGACGGTCCCGGCGGGCGGTATCGGCGAGTTGTGCATCGGCGGCGACAATCTCGCGCGCGGCTATCTGGGACGCGCCGCGCAGACAGCGGAGCGCTTCGTGCCCGATCCCACTGGTCACGGCGCGCGCCTCTATCGCACCGGCGATCTGTGCCGCGTGAACAGCGACGGACGTATCGCCTATCTGGGGCGGCTGGACCAGCAGATCAAACTGCGCGGCCACCGCATCGAGCCCGGCGAAATCGAAACGGTGCTGCGCCGCTGCGCGGGCGTGCGCGACGCCGTCGTGGTGCTGCGCGAGGACGGCGCGTCTGCGCGCCTCGTGGGCTATGTGGCGGGAGGGGCCGAAGTCGATGGCGCGAACCTGAACGCCGAACTTCAGCGCCGCCTGCCCGCATACATGGTGCCCGCCGCGCTGGTCGTGCTGCCCGCGCTGCCGCTCACGCCGTCGGGCAAGATCGACCGCCGCGCGTTGCCCGCTCCAGACGCCGCCGCGCCTGAAACCGACGATGCCGCTCGTGTCGCTCAAGTCACTGATTCCGCTGATTCAGATATCGTGCCCGGGTCGCCGCTCGCGCGACTGCTCGACATCTGGGCGAGCGTACTGGGCCGCACGACGGTCACGCCCACAGACAACTTCTTCCAGCTTGGCGGCGACTCGATTCTGACCTTGCAGATCGTCTCGCGGGCGCGCGACGCCGGTTTGCGCGTGACGCCGCGCCAGGTGTTCGACCATCCGACGCCTGCCGCGCTTGCCGCCATCGCGACGCCCGCCGCCGCGCTGCCGGGCGCATTGGCGGTAAGCGGCACGCTGCCGCTCACGCCCATCCAGCACGCTTTCTTCGAAACCTTCCCGCAAGGCGAGCCGCACTGGAATCAGGCGGTGTTGCTCGAACCGGGCCGCGCGCTCACGGCTGCGCGTCTGGAAGCCGCGCTGCAAGCGCTACGCGCGCGCCATGAAGCGCTGCGCCTGCGCTTTGTCCGCGCGGCCGATGGCGCATGGCAACAGCAAGTCGTGCCGGTCGCGGCGCTCGACGGGCGTCCCGTGCTCACGCATGTCGAAGTCGCGCACGCGCACGAATGGGACGCGCGTCTGGCCGAAACCTGCCATGCCGTGCAACGCGGCTTCGACCTTGACAGCGGACGCCTCTTTGCCGCCGCGCTTATCGAAGAGCCGCAGGGCGGCCGGCGCCGGCTGCTGCTCGCGGCGCATCACCTTGCGGTCGATGGCGTGTCGTGGCGCGTGATTGCCGCCGATCTGCAACGGCTGTGCGCATCGGGCACGGAATCCGGAGCCAATGCGGTTCAATTGCCCTGGAGCGCGTGGGTTCACGCGCAGCAGCGTTACGCCGATGCACTCGATCTGGCCCACGAAGCGACGCTATGGCAAGACGTGGAGAGCACGCTCGCCAACGGCCCGAACCTGCCGCTCGCACACGCGCAGGGCGCAAACGCCGCGCCGCGCACGCTCGCCTGGTCATGGGACGCGGATAAAACGCGGCGCCTGATCGAGGCCGCGCCGCGCGCGCCAAGGCTGCGCCCCGACGACATCCTGCTCGCGGCGCTCGTGCGCACGCTGCACAGCTGGAGCGGCGCGGCGCGTCATGCGATCGAACTCGAAGGCCATGGCCGCGCACCGCTCGACGCCGATCTCGATACGAGCGAGACCGTGGGCTGGTTCACGACGCGTTATCCCATCGTGCTGAACGCGCACGACGATGCGCTCGCCACGCTGCTCGATGTGAAGGCGCGCCTGCGTGCGGTCCACGAAGGCGGTTTGCACTACGGCATGCTGCGCCGCGCGCGGGCCAACAGTGATAGACGCGCACTGCATCCCGGCATCGCATTCAACTATCTGGGCCGTTTCGAGCGCGCTGTTGGGGTTGATACCGCTCACGATGCCGCTCACAGCCTCACGTTCACCAGCGAAGCGCCTGGCGCGATGCGCGCCGCAGCGCCCGCACATTACGCGCTCGACATCAACGCGATGATCGTCAACGGCGTGCTCTCGCTGACGTGGGAGTACGATCCCGCGCGCGTGTCGGACGCAACGGCGGCGGCGCTGCTCGACGCGTTCGGCGCGCAACTGAACGCGCTGGTGCAACGCTGTGAGAGCGCAGGCGCGACGGATCGCGAATGCGCCTTCACGCCCGCCGATTTCCCCGACGCCGATCTCGACGCCGCCCAGCTTGCGCAACTCGCGCTCGATCCGGCAGCGACCGAGGACGTCTACGCCGCGACGGAACTGCAGCAAGGCCTGCTGATTCACGCGCTGTCGCATCGCGACGCAAGCCTTTACGTGAACCAGATGTGCCTCACGCTGGCGGGCGGCGTCGCGCATCACGCGCTGCGCGACGCATGGCGCGCGGCCATCGCGCGTCATCCGGTATTGCGCACGGGTTTCCGCTGGCTCGGCACCGATGCCGCGTTGCAGGTCGTCGCTCACGCCGCCGCGCTGCCGTGGCAGACGCACGACTGGTCGGCACTCGACACGCATGACTACGAGGCGAGCCTCGCCGCCTGGCGCGACGCCGATGAGCGAACGCCCTTCGACATGACGCAGGCGCCGCTGATGCGCGTGGCGCTGTTCGCGCGGCCCGACGGCGCTCATGACCTGGTGTGGACGCATCATCACGCGATTCTCGACGGCTGGAGCGCGTCGACACTGCTCGGTGAAGTGCTGCAGGCGTGCCGCGCCCAGCCCGTCACGGAATGCGCATCGGAGCCGGATACGACGTGGCGCCGCTATATCGCGTGGCTGCGCCGTCAAGGCGCACAGGCTTCCACGCAACAGCCCGCACCACAGCACGCCGAAACCTGGTGGCGCACACAACTGGCGCGCGCCGACGAACCCGCGCGTCTGGTCGAAAGCCTGGGCGCGCCGCTCGCGCCGCGCGACGGTATTGGCCGTCATACGCTGGCGCTCGATGCGGCCACGCGCACGCGCTTGCTGGAAGGCGCGCAACGCCAGCGCGTGACGGCGGGCACGCTCGCGCATGCGGCGTGGGCCTGCGTGCTGGCGCGCGCGGGTTATCGCCGCCAGGCCGTGTTCGGCACGGCGATGGCGGGGCGTCCGGCGACGCTGCGCGGCGCGCAGCAGGCCGTCGGCCTTTTCATCAATAGCCTGCCGCTGTGGATCGACGTGCCGGGCCGCACGCGCGCCTCGTCCTGGCTGCAGAGCGTCCAGCAGCAGATTGCCGCGTTGCGCGAGCACGAAACGACTTCGCTCGCCCAGGTGCAGCGCTGGGCCGCGCAGGGCAGCGAGGCGCTGTTCGACACGCTGCTCGCCGTCGAAAACTATCCCGTCGATGCCGCGTTGCGCGACGCCGGAGCAAGCGCGCCGTGGGTCGCCGCAGTGGACGTGCGCGAGCGTCCGCATTTCCCGCTGACGGTGAGCTTCGTTCTGGGCGCGGCCATCGAAATCCAGTGCACCTGGGACGAGCGCCTGTTCGACCGCGTCACGGTCGAGCGTCTGATCGGCGACCTCGCGGCGCTGGCCGCACGGCTGGCCGACGCGCACGACGAGCCGCTTGCAAACATCGTCGCCGATATAACGCCGCAGGACCCGGCGCAGCTTGCTTCTTTCACCGCTGCCCAGCCGTTCGAATCCGTCACGCAGCGCATTGCCGCGCAGGCGCTGCGCCGTCCGCACGCCGAAGCCGTCGCCGATGCGCAGCGCCGCATCGACTACGGCACGCTCGCGGCCTGGTCCGATCGCATCGCGGCGCGCCTGGCTGCGCTCGGCATTGGCCGCGAGGATCGCGTGGGCGTGTGCATGGAGCGCTCGGTGGGACTGGTCGCGGCCTTGCTCGGCGTGCTCAAGGCGGGCGCGGCCTACGTGCCGCTCGACCCCGCCTATCCGCAGGAGCGCCTGCTGGACGTGGCCGCCGATGCACGCCTCGCCGCGCTGGTTGGCGACGACGCCAGCCTCGCGCATTTGCCCGCCGTGTTCGAAGGCCGCGCGTGCGTGATGGCGCAAGCGTGCGATCCGCTGCAAGCCAGTCTCGACGATGCGGGCATCGCATTCGCCGCGCCGCCCGTGCACCCCGAACAACTCGCCTACGTGATCTACACGTCGGGCTCGACCGGGCGGCCCAAGGGCGTGGCGGTCACGCATCGCAACGTTGCGCGCCTGTTCGACGCCACGCGCCACTGGTATGCCTTCGACGAGCACGACGTCTGGCCGCTGTTCCACGCCTACGCGTTCGACGTGTCGGTGTGGGAGCTGTTCGGCGCGCTGACGCATGGCGGGCGGCTGGTGGTGGTGCCCGCGCAGGTGGCGCGCGACGCTTCGGCGTTCCACGCGCTGCTGTGCCGCGAGGGTGTGACGGTGCTCAACCAGACGCCGTCGGCCTTCATGCCGCTGATGCAGGTCGACGCAGAAGCGCGCGCGCCGTTCACCCGCGTGCGGGCGATCGTGTTCGCGGGCGAGAAGCTGGAGCCGGGCGCGCTCGCGCGCTGGTACATGGGCCGCGCGCGCGCCGGTCTGCCGCAGCCGCGCATCGTCAATATGTACGGCATCACCGAAACCACGGTGCATGTGACCTATCGCGTGCTGGGCGAGGCGGAAATCACCGCCGAGGTGCCGCGCAGCCTGATCGGCGAGCCGATGCGCGACCTGCAGTTGCGCCTGCTCGATCGCGATGCCCACGCCGCGCCGGTGGGCGGCGTGGGGGCACTCTACGTGGGCGGGCCAGGCGTTGCGCGCGGCTATCTTGGGCGCCCGGGTCTTACCGCCGAGCGCTTCGTGCCGGACCCGCACGGCGCGCCGGGCAGCCGTCTCTATGCGTCCGGAGATCTGGCGCGCGGCCTGCCGACGGGCGAACCCGAATACATCGGCCGCAGCGACTTCCAGGTGAAGATTCGCGGCTACCGGATCGAGCCTGGCGAAGTCCAGGCCGTGCTGTACGGCCATCCTGCCGTGCGCGAGGCGGCCGTGCTCGCCGTGCCGGACAACACCGGCGCGGGTCTGCGCCTCGTCGCGTGGGTCGTACCTGCCGATGCCGATGTCAACGTCACCACGCTGCGCGACTGGATCGCGGCGCGCATGCCTGCGTACATGGTGCCGTCGGCGATGGTTCTGCTCGACGTCCTGCCGCTCACGGTCAACGGCAAGCTCGATCGCCGCGCGCTGCCCGCGCCTGAGTCGGCGGAGGCCGCGCAGACCACGGGCGAAGCCCCGCGCAGCGACACCGAACGCACGATCTCGACCGTCTGGGCCGACGTACTGCGCATCGACGCGCCGGGCGTTAGCGGCGACTTTTTCGCGCTCGGCGGTCATTCGCTGCTGGCGCTGCGCACGATGTCGCGGTTGCGCGATGCGTTTGGCCGCGAGGTGCCGCTCGAACTGCTGTTTAGCCATCCGGTGCTGGCCGATCTGGCCGCCGCGCTCGACGCGCACTGGCAGAACGGTGGCGCGCGCGCCGATGCATTGCCTGCGCTGGTGGCGCGTGGGCAGCAATCGGCGCGGCTTTCGCTCGCGCAGGAGCGCTTGTGGTTCCTCTGGCAACTCGATCCCGAGAGCGCCGCCTACAACGTGTCCGGCGCGCTGCAGTGCGAAGGCGCGCTGGACGTCGATGCCGTGCGCGCGGCGTTCGACGCGCTGGTGGCGCGCCACGCCGTGTTGCGCACGCGCTTCTCGGGCGGCGAGGGCACACCGCTTCAACATGCGCTGCCCGCCGCCGATGCGCGCAGCGCGTATCGATGGGACACGCTCGACGCAACGGCGCTCGATGCCGATAGGTTGCGCGCGCAACTGATCGTCAATGCGCGCGCGCCGTTCGATCTCGAAAGCGGCCCCTTGCTGCGCGTCACGCTCGCGCGCCTCGCGCCGCAGCGCCACGTGCTGCATCTGGTGCTGCATCACATCATTTCGGATGGCTGGTCGATCGAGGTCCTGCTGCGCGAATTCGCGGCGCTCTATCGCGCGGCGCGCACGCGCGTGCAGGCGGATCTGCCCGCGTTGCCGGTCCAGTACCTGGACTATGCAAGCTGGCAACGCGACTGGCTTGAGCAGGGCGGCGCCGCAGTGGTCGAGCGGCAAATGGGCTACTGGCGCGAGCGGCTCGCGGGCCTGCGCACACTCATGGACCTGCCCAGCGCACACGAGCGCAGCCGCGCGTTCCGGCCCGACGGCGCACGCCACCTGATCCGCGTGCCGCAGCGCGTCTGCGCGCGGGCCGAAGCGCTCGCGCTCGACGAAGGCGCCACGCTCTTCATGGTGCTGCTGGCCGCCTTCGACGTGTTGCTCTACCAATACAGCGGCGCCGCCGATGTGCCGGTCGCGATTCCCGTGGCTGGGCGCAATCGTGTGGAGACCGAAGGATTGATCGGCTTCTTCGTCAACACGCTGGTGATGCGCGCGCGCATTTCGGGAGCGGACTCGTTCGTCGATCTGCTGCACCAGGTGCGCGCGGACAGCATCGGCGCGCAGGCGAACAGCGATGTGCCGTTCGACCGCCTCGTCGCGGAGCTGCAACCGCAGCGCCACACGGCGGGCAATCCGCTCACGCAGGTGAAGTTCCTCTATCAGGACGCCTTCGCCGCCGCGCAGGATCTGGATGGCGTGCGCTGCGAACTGCTCGATGCCGATCCTGGCGTCGTGCGCTTCGAGCTGGCGCTCGACGTGCTGCGCGATGCGCGCGGGCTGGAGTGCGTGTTCGCCTATGCGCTCGATGTCTACGACGCGGAGTTCGTCGAGCAACTGGCGCGTCATTACGTGTCGCTGCTGCGCCGCATGGTGAGCGAACCGACGCGCGCGATCGGCAGCTTCGAGCTTGACGATGAGTTCGACGACGCGCACGACGACTGTGACGCAACCGAAACCGACACCGCCGGCGCGCCGAACCCCGCGCCCGCCACTTACTGATTGATGCGCCGATGCCCCCAAAGACGGGCGTCGATTGAAATTTCCGTGCCGGTGTTCAAGCGACATCGGCAGTAGTGAACCGGACGAGGCAACATGGAATCGAACAAGCTGAAAACCGAAGCTCTTCTCATTCGCGTTCAGGAGGTGGTGCGCACGAGCCCGCAGGCAAACGCCGTCGCCGATGTACACGAGACCCTCGACTGGGCTGCGCTGTGGGCGTGGTCGGGGCGTCTGGCCGCGGCGCTGCGCGAGCAAGGTGTGGGCGCGGGCACGCGCGTGGCGCTGGCGCTGCCGCGCGAAGTCGCGCTGGTCGCGAGCATTCTCGCCGTCTGGCGCTTGCGCGCGTGTTACGTGCCGCTCGATCCCGCTTTGCCCGCTGCGCGTCTGCGCTGGCAGGCCGAGGATTGCGGCGCGCGCGTGCTGCTGGCCCACAGCGCGCCCGAGTGGCTGCCCGCAGGCGTGACCACGCTCGCACCGCAGGCGTGGCGTGAAGGCGAGCAGGCCGATGACGTGATCGCCGACGCGGCCGATCTCGTCCAATGGCCCGCTTACGTGATCTACACGTCCGGCTCGACGGGGCGTCCGAAGGGCGTGGAAATCGGCCACGCGGCGCTCGGCGCATACCTGGCCAGCGTGAGCGAGCGCGTACCCGAAGGCGTGCGCAGCGCCGCCTACATTTCGACGCCGGCCGCTGACCTCGGCCACACCGCCTTGTTCGGCGCACTGTGGAATGGCTGGACGCTGCATCTCGTCGATGCGCAGATCGCCGCCGATCCCGACGCCTTCGCCGCCTTCATGCAAGCGCGCGAAGTCGATCTGCTCAAAATCGTGCCGAGCCACCTGGACGCGCTGATGCAGGCCGCGTGTCCCGAGGCCGTGTTGCCGCGCCGCTGCGTGGTGGTGGGCGGCGAGCCTGCGGCGACGCGGCTGGCCGCGCGCATCGCCGCGCTGCGCCCCGCATGCGTCGTGATGAATCACTACGGCCCGACTGAAACGACCGTCGGTGTGCTCACGCGCCATGGCGGCGAGAGCCTCGGCGCGACGCTGCCGCTCGGCACGCCGCTCGCGCATGTGCGTGCGGCGGTGCTCAACAAGGACGGCAATCCGGTGCCGCGCGGCGTCGCGGGCGAGTTGTGCATCGGCGGCGACAGCGTGGCGAGCGGCTATCTGAACCGCGCCGCGCTCACCGCCGAACGTTTCGTGCCCGATCCGCGTGGTGGCGGCGGGCGGCTCTATCGCACCGGCGACAAGGTCAAGCAACTGCCGGGCGGCGAGTTCGCGTTCCTGGGCCGTCTGGACGATCAGGTGAAGATTCGCGGCTATCGCGTCGAGCCGGAGGAAGTGGCTGCGCGTCTGCGCCTGCTGGACGGCGTGCGCGATGCGGTCGTGGTCGCGCGTCGCGACAACGATGAGGAGGAGAGCGCGCTGCGTCTGATCGGCTATGTGACCGCGCAAACGCCGCTCGACGGCGAGGCGCTGCGTGCCCAGCTGGCGGCTGAGTTGCCCGACTACATGGTGCCGACGGCCATCGGCGTGCTGGCGGCGTTGCCGCTCACCGCGAACGGCAAGGTCGATCGCGCGGCGCTGCCCTGGCCGCTCGAACTGGCCGAACACGCGGGCGGCGCGGCAGCGCCCGCCATCGTGGAAGCGCGCAACGACAACGAGCGCGCGCTGCTCGCGGTGTGGCGCGAGGTGCTGAAGAGCGATGCGATCGGCGTAACCGATAACTTCTTCGAAGTCGGCGGGGACTCGATTCTGAGCCTGCAGGTAATCGCGAAAGCACGCCGCGCCGGTCTGCGCCTGACGCCGCGTCAGATGTTCGACAATCCGACCGTCGAGGGCGCGGCGCGCGTGGCAAAGAGCGCGGCGCCTTCAGCACCCATAGCGACCGCCGCGCCCGCTGCGCCGCAAGAGAGGAGCACCCTCGACGCCGCGCTGCTCGCACGCGCCGGTCTTACCGCCGAAGCCGCGAAAACGCTCGAAGCCATCTACCCGGCCACGCCGATGCAGCAGGGCCTGCTGTTCCACGGCATGCTGGAAGGCCAGCCGGGCCTCTACGTTGGACAGATGCGCCTGACGCTGGTAGCGCGCGCGGGCGGCGCGCTCGACGTGAACGCAATGCGCGCCGCGTGGCAGCACGTCGCCGCGCGTCATGCCGTGCTGCGCACGCGCTTCGTCTGGCCTGCCGAGGGCGAGCCGCTGCAAATCGTCGAACGCGAAGCGCAAGTACCGTTCGCGCTGCACGGCATCGACGCGGACAACATCGACACCGCCTGCCGCGACTTTGTAGAAACCGGCTTCGACGCCACGCGTGCGCCGCTGATGCGGGTCGATCTGTTCGCGCGTCCCGACGGCGCGCACGAGCTGGTCTGGACGCATCACCACGCGCTCACCGACGGCTGGTCGAGCGCGCAAGTGCTGGCCGAAGTCGCGCGCGCCTATGAAGCGCCCGCGCGCGGCGAGACGCCCGCGCAAGTCGCCGCCGCGCCGTACTCGCGCTACGTGAAATGGCTGGCGGAACAGCCCGACACACAGTCGTTCTGGACCCAGCGCCTGGCCACGCGCGACGATCCCGCGCGTCTGGCCGATGCACTCGGCCCGGATCTGCGCGCCGCCGACACACCGGCCACCGCGCAAGCCGAGCCGATGCTGATCGAGTCGCTCGCGCCCGCACTCCAGGCTCGCCTTACGCGCGCCGCGCAGGACGCGCGCGTGACGCTCAACACGGTGGTGCAAGCCGCGTGGGCGCTGGTGCTCGCCCGCTTCGCGGGCCGTGCGCAGGTGGCGTTCGGCGCGACGGTGTCGGGTCGTCCAGCCGATCTCGCCGATGCCGATTCGATCGTCGGCCTCTTTATCAACAGTCTGCCGCTGTGGGTCGATGTCGAGCCCGCCGCCGCGCCCGCCGCCTGGCTGCGCACGATCCACGCGCAGACCGTGGCGTTGCAGGACGTCGCGCACACGCCGCTTGCGAAGCTCCAGCAATGGGCGGGCGTGGCGGGCGAAGGGCTGTTCGACAGCCTGATCGTGTTCGAGAACTATCCGCTCGAAGACGCACTGCAAGCGGGCCAGAGCGCCTTCGACGTGCGCGCGGTCCAGACCGTGGACGGCACGCATTACCCGCTCACGCTGATCGTGACGCCGGGCCGCGCAGCGGGCGAGGGCCTTGCGCTCAAGTGGCGTCACGACGCGCGGCGTGTGTCGCGCGCGACGGTCGAACGGCTCGCGCTCCAGTTCCACGCGATCCTCGCGCAACTTGCCGATGCGGTTAGCGCCGGGCAGACGCAGCCGCCTGCCCGTCTCGCGGATATCGCGCTGCAGACGGACACGCCGCCTGCGCCGCCGCGCGCGGCTTACGCATTCGAGCCGGTGAGCGCGCGTCTTGCTGCCATCGCGCGCGCGCAGCCCGACGCGACCGCGCTGCTGTATCCCGCCGATAACGGCGCTATCACGTCGCTCAGCTACGCCGCGCTCGACGCCTGGTCCGCGCGTATCGCGAACCTGTGCGCGCGCGCCTGCGCGGGCCGCACGCGCGAAGTGCGCATCGGCGTGGCGATGGGGCGCTCGCCCGCACTGGTGGCGACGCTGCTGGGCGTGCTGCGCGCAGGCGCGGCCTACGTGCCGCTCGACCCCGCCTATCCCGACGAACGCCTGCATTACATCGCCGCCGATGCGGGGCTCTCGCTCGTGCTCTGCGACGCGGAACAGGCCGCGCGATTCGCGACCCTGCTGCCGGACGTCAGGCATCTGGCCGTGCCAGGCGCGGATGAAACAACCCACGCCGCCGACGCCTCCTTCGATGCGCCCGCCGTCGATCCCCAGCAGCTCGCCTATGTGATCTACACCTCGGGTTCGACCGGGCAGCCGAAGGGCGTCGGCGTCACCCAGGACAATCTGGCGCGCCTGTTCGACGCCACCGCGCCGGAGTTCGGTTTCTCGGCGCAGGACGTCTGGACGCTGTTCCACTCCTACGCGTTCGACTTCTCGGTATGGGAGCTGTTCGGCGCGCTGGTTCACGGCGGCACGCTCGTGATCGTGCCGCAGGACGTGGCGCGCGATCCCGCCCGGCTGCATCGCCTGATGCGCGACACGCGCGTGACGGTGCTGAACCAGACGCCATCGGCGTTCGATGCGCTGGGCGATTACGACGCGACGCAACTGGCAGGCGGCCAGGCGCGCGACGCCTTCGATTCGCTGCGCTATGTGATCTTCGGTGGCGAAAAGCTCGAACCGTCGGCGCTGGCGCGCTGGCTTTCGGCGCGCGAGGCGCAGTCGCTAGCCGCGCCCGCGCTTGTCAACATGTACGGCATCACCGAAACCACGGTCCACGTGACGCTGCGCAGGCTGCGGCGCGAGGACATTTTCACGGGCGCGGCGCCGAGCGTGATCGGCGCGCCGCTGGCCGATCTGTCGCTGCAGGTGCTTGACGGCGCGGCCAGGCCGGTGCCGGCGGGGGCGGTCGGTGAGCTTTATGTGGGCGGCGCGGGGCTGGCGCGCGGCTATCTGGGCCGCGCGGCGCTGACCGCCGAGCGCTTCGTGCCCGATCCGTTTGGCGCGCCGGGTGCGCGCCGCTATCGTTCGGGCGACGTCGCGCGGCGTCTGGCCGATGGCGATATCGACTATCTGGGCCGCAACGACAGCCAGTTGAAGGTGCGCGGTTTCCGCATCGAAGCGGGCGAAGTGGAGGCCGCGCTGCGTGCACAGGCAGGCGTGCGCGCGGCCGTGGTGGAAGTGCGCGATCAGCAGCTGGTCGCATGGGTCGTGGCGACGGCGGGTGCGGTGCTGACGGTCGACGAAGTGCGCGCGCATGCGCGTGCCGCCCTGCCTGCGCATATGGTGCCGACGCGCCTGCTCGTGCTGGACAGCCTGCCGATGACGACCAACGGCAAGCTCGATCGCCGCGCCCTGCCTGCGCCGACCGATGCTGCCGATGCTGCGCATGACGCGTTCATCGCGCCGCGCGACGCCACTGAACGCACGCTCGCGGGCATCTGGCAGCAGGTGCTGGAGCTGCCGCGCGTGAGCGCGGGCGACGACTTCTTTGCGCTCGGCGGCCATTCGCTGCTTGCGGTGCGCGTGCTCGCTGCGGTGCGCGCGTCGTTCGGCGCGGCCCCCGATCTGCGCTCTTTGTTCGATTGCCCGGTGCTGGGCGATTTCGCAGCGGCGGTGAAGGCGGCGAATGGCGTTGAAGTTGCCGATGTGCAGGCCGAAGCCGAAGCCGATGCCGATGCCGATGCCGACACGGCACACGTGCAGACGGACACGCTCCCGCTCAGCGCCGGCCAGCAGCGCCTGTGGTTCCTCTGGAAGCTCGATCCGCACAGCGCCGCCTATCACGTCAACGGTGCGCTCGACCTGGAAGGCACGCTGGATCGCGCGGCGCTGGAAGCGGCGCTGAACGCGCTGGTCGCGCGTCACGCTGCGCTGCGCATGCGCTTCGGCGAAGCGGGCGGCGTGCCTCATCTCACCATCCAGAACACGGCGCGCTGCGATCTGCATGACGTGGACGCCGCCGCGCACGAAGGTCCGCTCGCGACGCTGCTCGACAAGTTGCTCGCGCAACCGTTCGATCTGCTGAATGTGCTGAATGCTGCGCCGCTGCGTGTCACGCTGATCCGCGTGCGTGCCGACCTGCACGTGCTGCAGTTCGTGATGCACCACCTGATCGCCGACGACTGGTCGATTGGCGTGTTACTCGACGATTTTGTGAGCGCTTATCGCGCGCATCGCGATGCGAAGACAGACACGCCCGTCGAAAGCGACGACGCCCACTGGCGCGCGGTCGTGCGTGCGCAGGCCGACAAGCTCGCGAACGGCGGCGCGCAACGCCAGCTCGACTACTGGAAAACGCGTCTCGCGGGCGCGAATGCGCCGCTCGCGCTGCCGGTCGACCGCGTGCGCACGGGAGCGCGCAACAGCGCGGGCGCACGCGTGAGCGCCACGCTGCCGGCGGCGGTGGTTGGCGCGCTGAAAACCCAGGCACAGACGCGCCGCGCCACGCTTTTCATGACCGCGATCGCGGCCTTTAACGCGCTGCTGCATCGACATACGGGCGAGGCTGATATCCGCATCGGCGTGCCGGTCGCGCATCGCGATCTGCCGGGCGCGATGCGCCTCGTCGGCTTCTTCGTCAACACGGTCGTGCTGCGCACCGAGGTCAACGGCATGACGCGCGCAGGCGAACTCGTCGAGCAGGTGCGCGAACGTCTGCTCGAAGCGTATGCGCATCAGGACGTCGCTTTCGCCGATGTGGTCGATGCCTTGCAGCCCGAGCGCGATCTGGCGCAGACGCCGCTGTTCCAGGTAATGGTCAACCAGCAGCAGTCGCACGCGTTCGACGCCGATCTGGATGCCGGGCTGCGGTTGCGCACGCGCGGAGAAGAAGGATCGGAAGCGCAGTTCGATCTGGTGCTGAACCTGGCCGGGCAGGCCGATGGCGCGCTGCGAATGACGCTGACCTACGCGCGCGATGTGTTCGACGCGGCGACGGCCACGCGCATGACGCAGCAGCTTGCCGCGCTGCTCGAACAATGGAGCCGCGCGGACGATGCGCGCGTCGCCTCGTTTGCCTTCGACGATGGGGCGTCGGTGGCGGGGGCGCTGCCCGCGCATCGCTATGAGCCGGTGCATGCGCGCTTCGAGCGCGTCGCGCGGCAGCAGCCCGACGCCATCGCGCTGGCCTGTGACGGCGACACGGTGAGCTACGGCGACCTCGCGGCGTGGGCCGCGCGCGTCGGCACATCGTTGCGGCGCCTGGGAGTGCGCGCCGAAGCGCGCGTGGGCGTGTGCGTGGGGCGCTCGCCTGCGCTGCTTGCCGCTTGCCTGGGCGTATTGCGCGCCGGGGCGGCGTTCGTGCCGCTCGACCCCGACTATCCGGCCGAACGCCTTGTCGCCATGCTTGACGACGCCAACATCGACTGCGTAATCGCCGACGACGATGGCCGCGCGACGCTCGGCGCGGCGCTGGCGCAGCGCACGGTGCTCGATGCGAACGCGTTGCGCGCGAGCGCCGACGTCGCTATCGACGCTAGCGACGTCATGGACGTCACCGAAGTCATTGACGAAACGCGCCTCGCCTACGTGATCTACACGTCGGGATCGACCGGCAAGCCGAAGGGCGTGGCGATCCCGCACGGCGCGTTTGACCGCCTGCTCGCGGGCGTCGGCGATTTTGTGGCGCTGCGTGCCGATGACGTCTGGCTTGCGGCGACTTCGGCATCGTTTGATATTTCGCTGCTCGAACTGTATCTGCCGCTCACGGTGGGTGCGCGCGTCGAACTGGCGAGCCGCGCAACCCAGCGCGATGGCGTGCGCCTCGCGGCGCTGCTCGAAGCGAGCCGCGCGAGCGTGTTCCAGGCCACGCCTTCGGGCTGGAGACTGCTGCTCGCGGGCGGCTGGCGCGGCCGCGCGCTCAAGGGCCTGTGCGGCGGCGAGGCGCTGCCGCCCGATCTAGCGGCGACGCTGCTGGACGCGGGCGTCGATCTGCGCAATATGTACGGCCCGACCGAAACGACCATCTGGTCCGCCGCCGATACTGTTACGCGCGCCGCGCCCGTGGCGCTCGGCCACGCGCTGGCCGATAACGCGCTGCGCGTGGTGGGCCGTGCAGGCGAACCGGTCCCGGCGGGCGGCGTGGGCGAGCTGTGCATCGGCGGGGCAAATCTCGCGCGCGGCTATCTGGGGCGCGCGGCGCAGACCGCCGAGCGCTTCGTGCCGGACCCCACCGGCAACGGTGCGCGTATGTATCGCACGGGCGATCTGTGCCGCGTCGGCAGCGACGCCCGGCTGAGCTATCTGGGCCGCCTCGACCAGCAGATCAAGCTGCGTGGCCACCGCATCGAACCTGGCGAAATCGAAGCCGTGCTGCGCCGCTGCGCGGGCGTGCGCGACGCCGTGGTGGTGCTGCACGCGCACGGCGGCGTGGCGCGTCTGGTCGGTTACGTCGCGGGTGGAGCGGATCTGGACGCCGCGCACATCAACGCGCATCTGCTGGGTCGCTTGCCCGAATACATGGTGCCGGCGGCGCTGGTCGTGCTCGACGCGCTGCCGCTTACGCCGTCGGGCAAGATCGACCGCCGCGCGCTGCCCGCGCCGCTGGCCGACGCGGCGACGCACACGCACCGCGAACCGCAGACGCCAGCCGAAGCCAGCCTGCTCGCGATCTGGCGCACGGTGCTGCGCAGCGACGCGATTGGCGTGACGGACAACTTCTTCATGGCGGGCGGCGACTCGATCCTCAGCCTGCAGATCGTCGCGCTTGCGGCTGAAGCGGGGCTGCGCATCACGCCGCGCCAACTGTTTGAAGCGCCGACAGTCGAGCGCCTCGTGCGGGTGGCGGTGGCTGCCGAAGCTGCGCCCGCCGCGAGCGCGCCTCAGGCGAAGGCCGAAGCCGATTCGCTGTGGCGCTCGCTGGGCCTCACGCCCGAGCACGTCGAGGACGTCTACGCCGCCACGCCGCTGCAGACGGGCCTGCTGTATCACGTCCTCGCGGAGCCGGAGCGGCATGCGTATCTCAATCAGTTGCGCCTGACGTTGCGCGGTCCGCTCGACCGTGCGGCGCTGGCAGCGGCATGGCAGGCTGCGCTGGCGCGCCATGCGGTGCTGCGCACGCGCTTCGAATGGCGACAGGGCGGCACGGTGATGCAGATCGTCCAGCGCCACGTGGAACTGCCTTACGTCGAACTCGATTTTTCGCGTGAGGCCGATTACGAAGCCGCGCTGGCCGCGTGGCGCGAGCGCGATCTGGCGGCAGGCTGCGCGCCCGACGCGGCGCCGTTGATGCGCCTCGCGCTGATCGCGCGCGAAGACGGCGTGGCCGATCTGGTGTGGACCTACCACCATCTGCTGCTCGACGGCTGGAGCACGGTGCGCCTGCTCGACGAGATCCTGCGCGACTATCGCGCGCGCAAGGACGGTTTGACGCCTGTGCTCGCGCCCGTGCAGCCGTTCCGGCGCTACGTCGAATGGCTGGAGCGTCATGCGGGCGCCGATCAGGGCGAAGCATGGTGGCGCGCGCGTGCGCAGGCGGCGGGCGAACCCGCGACGCTGCTCGCGGCGCTGCCGCCGTGCCTGGGCGACGAGCCGGGCACGCATGTGCGCCGCGTGGAGTTGCGCGGCGATCTGGGCGCGCGTCTGAACGACGCCGCACGCCGACATGGCGTCACGCTTAACACGCTGATGCAGGGCGCGTGGGCGCTGTTGATCGCGCGCCGTGTGAACCATCGCAGCGTGGCGTTCGGCACCACGCTGGGCGGGCGGCCCGCGCAACTGCCGGGCGTCGCGGACATGCTCGGTCTGTTCGTCAACAGCCTGCCGGTGTGGGTCGAGGTGACGCCGCAGGCGCGGATCGGCGAGTGGCTCGGCGATCTGCAGCGCCAGTTTGGCGAGTTGCGCGAGCACGAGCACACGCCACTCGCCCGCGTGCAGCAGTGGACCGGCCGCAGCGCCGATGCGCTGTTCGACAGCCTGTTCGTGTTCGAAAACTATCCCGTCGACGACTCTGGCAGCGACGATGCGGCCGGGGCGGCGACGCTCACGATCGAGCGCGCCGATTCGGTCGATCCGACGCATTATCCGCTGGCTGTTTCGGTGATTCCGCGCGGGCGTCTGGCGATCGAGTGGGCGTGGGACGGCGCGCGTATCGACCGCGCGACGGTTGAGACGCTTGCTGCGCAGTATGAAGCGTTGCTGGCGCGGATCGTCGAGGATGGCGCGCGGCATGTCGGTGAGTTGGCGTTGCCCGAGACGGCGCGTGTGCAGGAAGCGCGTGTTTATGGTTTTGGCTCGCTGGCGGAGTCGCTGGTGGCGCAGGCGCGGCGCTCGCCTGATGCGGTGGCGCTGCGGTGTGAGGCGCAATCACTGACGTATGCAGAACTGGAACGCTGGTCGGGT
>NZ_DASZJJ010000209.1:0-23392 GCF_035948235.1 Paraburkholderia sp.
CACATGATATTCCGGTACCCACGCAATACCGATCCCGGCCAGCGCCGCATCAACCATCAGATTCGTGCTGCCAAGCGTCAACGGCCCGTTCACGTCCAGATTGGCGCTGCTGCCGTGACGTTCCAGTTCCCAGCGAAATAATGCGCCGCTCGCAAACCTGAAGCGGATACAGCGATGCTGCATGAGTTCCTGCGGCGTCTTGGGGATGGCGCGCCCGGCAAGATATTCGGGTGAGGCGACAGCCGCAAAGCGCAGATCTGGCCCGAAGCGGATCGCAATCATGTCGCGCGGTACATCGTCCAGCACGCGTATCCCGGCATCGAAGCCATCGGCCACGATATCGACAAGGCGCGTATCGACAACGATCTCGACGTGAATGTCGGGATACGTCTGAAGAAATGTCGGCAGTACATTGAGAAGCAGCGGCCTGGCGCCGGCCTCTGCGGCGCTGATCCGTATCGAACCGGAAGGGCGGGTGCCAGCCGAAGCCACTTCGTCAATGCCTTCCTGCAGATCGGCCAGCGCAGGGCCGACACGTCTGAGCAAATGCTCGCCCGCCTCGGTGAGCGCCACTGAGCGCGTCGTGCGGTTGAAAAGGCGCACATTCAGGCTTTCCTCAAGGCCTCGTACCGCATGGCTCAGAGCGGGAGGCGATAAGCCCAGTTGTTTTGCAGCGGCGCGAAAGCTCCGGTGTTCGGCAACGGCCAGAAAAGCCGTGAGTTCAGAAAGTCCGGTGCGAATCTGCATAGATGAATTTCCCTTAACGACTCGTGAAATTCTACGCCGATTGTTAAGGGCGGTCTCATAAACTAGTATGAATCCATATTCGCCACGCAAGGCGTTTTCGGAGAATGGATTTGGAATCGAATATTGAAGGGAAGGTGATCGTCATTACGGGTGCGAGCAGCGGACTGGGTGCGGCGACAGCGCGTCACTTGAGCGCTCGCGGAGCGAAGATCGCACTGGGCGCGCGCCGCCAGGATCGCATCCAGTCGCTGGCCGATGAACTGGTGCGTAACGGCGCTCAGGCCATCGCCGTGACGACCGATGTCACGCGTCACGAAGAGGTGAAGGCCCTCGTAGAAGCAGGGGTGAACGCCTTCGGACGTGTGGACGTGATGATCAATAACGCGGGCCTGATGCCGCATTCGCCGCTCGAACGCCTGAAGATCGACGACTGGAACCGGACCATCGACGTCAATATCAAGGGCGTACTGTATGGTATCGCTGCAGCGCTACCGTATATGAAAGCGCAAAAGAGCGGCCATATCATCAACGTTTCGTCCGTCGCGGGCCGCACGGTGCGCCCCGGTAGCGCGGTGTATGCGGCAACAAAGAGTGCAGTCCTGATGATCTCTGAAGGCTTGCGTCAGGAAGTGAAACCCTACGATATTCGCACGACGGTCGTTTCACCAGGCGCGATTGCAACCGAACTGCCATCTAGCGTCACCGAACCCGATGTGGCGGGATTGATCGGCAAATTCTACGAGCAGTATGCGATCCCGGCCGAGTCCTTCGCGCGGGCCGTTGCGTTCGCAATCAGTCAGCCGCCGGAAGTCGATGTCAACGAAATCCTGTTCCGTCCCACGCGTCAGGAAGGCTGAGCGGTTGCTGTCCGGGCGAAGGCGGCTGCGTTAGATTCGCATCGGGTCTTAGCGAACCTTCAGCGCGAGTTCCGTGCCGCGCTTGATCGGCAGCGTTGTCGAGATAAAGCCGTTGGCGGGGTCGCGGATATAGTCGAGGAAATCCGGCTCGGCGTTGTCGTTCAGCACATAGCCGCCAACGCGCAACTGTGGCGCTACGATCTCAATGACCGTACGCGCAAGCGATGGTCCGTGCGGCTGCGGCCAGCCGTCGATCAAGGCAAAATCAATCGGACCGCCAAGGTCGCGCAGCGTTTCGCGTGCATCGCCCACGCGAATATCGGCGTAATCGGCCAGGCCCGCATCGGCGAGATTCGCGCGTGCCGTATCGACCTTCGACTGTACGAGTTCGGAGCCGATGACGAGGCCACCGCCGTTGTCGCGCATCGCCGCGGCAAAGTAGAGCGCCGACATGCCAATCGACGTTGCGAAATCGACGACGCGTTTCGCGCCCATCCCACGGCACAGCAGGTAAATAATGTCGCCCTGATCCGGGTGAATTGAAAAGCCGTAGTCGGCAAAGGCCTCGGCATCGTGTCGGGCGGGACCGTCGAACGCTTCGCGCGGAGGACGGTTACGGCTTTCATTGAGATGTTTAATCACTTCCAGAACGCGCGGGTCGCGAATCGGGCTGGATTTTGCTGCTTCGGGATTGTCGTGTGACATGCTCGTTCTCTCCAGGGGCCAGTGGCAACGCAGTGTTGAGTCCATTCTCCGATAAAACGCGCGACCCCGGCGCCTCAGTTTGATGTCAATGTAGACACAATATTTGCGGCGCCACGCATTTAGAATAGGGTGTGATTGGTTATCACTAAACTTACCCAGCAAAATGCGAATTGTGCCCTTAGCCCGAGGACGGTCGAATTTCCCCACGCTGGTTTGCCTGCCGGGTGCGATGTGCAGCCCGCTCGTCTATGCGCGCGCGGCGAAAGAGTCTGGCCTGAATGCATTTGCGCTGGCGTGGATGGAGGACGATGGTCCATTCGATCTTGACGCTATCGCGGGCCGTATAGCCCATGCGCTTGCTGACGAAGGTGACGTCGTTCTCGTTGGGCATTCGCTCGGCACGCCGCTTGCCGTCCTCGCCACGCTGGCAGCCAGCGCGCGGCCCGATGTGCGCGTGAAAGGGCTGGTTTTATCGAACAGCGGAGCGAATACGAAGGGTCACGGCGATGCATCGGCCATCGTTCGTCGTATCGAGGATGAATGGGGCGAATCGATGTGGCGGGCTTTCGTCTCGCGTTGTTTTCACATCGACCCGGAAGGCCCCTTGCTGGATGAGGTATTGAAGTACCCGGCTCGTCTGCGGAGCAACGCGGTCGCGCAGGCCATCAAAAGCCAGATCGAAACGGACTTGCTGCCGTTGCTCGGTCAACTGCCGCCCATTCCGGTTGCCGTCGTGCACGGTCGGTTCGACGTGGCGAGAACCCTGGCGCACGCGCAGGAACTGGCTGGCGCGATTCAGGGCGCCACGCTGCACGTTTTTGAAACAGGACACACGAGCTGCGCGGAGGATCCCTCCGCGTTTGCCCAGGTCCTGCGCGCCGTGACCGAAGGTGCGGCCTGAAGCGGTTGAGCGGGCCGTGCGTCGTTAGAACCCGAATCCGCCTCCGTCGACGTTCATGACCTGACCGGTGTAAAAGCGCGCGTCATCCGAAACGAGAAACGCGAGCGCGCCGGTGAGATCGTCGGGTTGCCCGGTGCGCGGAATGAACTGCCGCGCGCGCACCGTTTCGAAGGCCTCGGGCGGGAGGTGGGCGGCGCTGCCCGCGTGTTTCGTCAGCCCCGGCGAAATGGCGTTGACGGTCACGCCGTGCGGCCCGAACTCGGAGGCCAGCGCGCGCGTCAAGCCGATCACGGCCATCTTGCTGCACGCATAGGCGCTCATGCCAGGCGGCGGTCCCCAGACCGTGCTGGACGCGAGATTGACGATGCGCCCCCAGCCACGCTCGATCATGCCCACGGAGAAAGCCTGGGCCAGCAGAAACGGCGCATCGACGTTGACGCCCATGATCTGCCGCCAGAGTCCGGCGTTGATGTTCGCGACGGGGGCCATCGGCATGAATGCTGCGTTGTTGACAAGCACATCGACCTTACCGGTCAATTCCAGCACGCGCGCAGAAAAACGCGCGATGTCGTCCACATCGGCGAGATCGCAGGGCAGCGCAAGCGCGCGTCCGCCCTGGGCTTCGATACGTGCAGCAAGCGCATCGCACGGTACGCGGTCGGTTAGCACGAGCGTGTGGCCGCTGGCGGCCAGACGCAGTGCGAACGCTTCGCCAAGGCCACCGGCCGCGCCCGTGACGACGGCCACGCGCGCGGAGTTCGACGTGAGCGGAGTGAGAGTTGTCATGATGTTGTCGCTATGTGTAGTTCGTATCGGGTTGAGCCATGTTTGCGCGCTTCAGATTGGCGCGCGCAGCGCCTGCAATGCGCCGACCATCACGCGCGTGTGCTCGTCGCGCGAGCCGCCGGTGCGCTCAATCTCGCCAAGCCGCGCCGACGACGACACCACCAGCCGCGCACGATCGTAATGGCGCCCCGCATACGCGAGCAACGCGCCTTCGAGCGAGTGGCGCCGCGCCAGCTCCTGGGCGAGCACAATCGCCCCTTCAACAGCGATGCCTGCGCCCGAGGCGAGATGCGGCGTGGTCGCATGCACCGCGTCGCCCAGCAGCACGATGCGGCCGCGATGCCACGGCCCGTCGATCATATGCCCCGCGAGCGGCCGGTACAACACGCGATAATCGTCGGCTGAGCCGTTCAGCAGAGCGTGGCGGAACTCGCCGATCGGGCCGTCGAATTCTTCCAGCAGTTCAGCGAGCAGCCGCGGCCATTGCTCGGGCGCGACAAAATCCATGCCCTCGCGCCGGTCGAGCACAAACAGATAGCAGTGTGTCGCGCTGATCGGATTCATGCCCGCTTTCGTGGTCTTGCCCATGTAGATCGTCGAGTTTTCGCGCAGGCGCGGCACCACGGCGCGCCACGATCCCTGGCCCGTGAAGCGCGAGCCGGTGAATTCGGGCTTGACGTGGCGGCGCACCGCCGAATTCACCCCGTCCGCGCCGATCACGAGGTCGTAGCGCGCGCGGCTGCCATCGGTGAACACGACGTCCACGCCGTCGGCGTCCTGGGTGAGGGTTTCGAAGCTCACGCCCAGACGTACCTGCGCGCCCGCCGCGCGCGTGGCGTCGCCGAGAATCGACGCGAGCGCCGTGCGCATGATGCCTGCCGCCCCCGGCAGGGGACCGGCGTCGTGAGCGGGGTCGATCGGCACGCAGGCCTGCAGGGCGCCGTCGGCGTCGCAGATATCCACCGCGCGCCACGAGCCGCCCACGCGCAGCACTTCGTCGACGACGCCGACTTCGCGCAGGCCGCGCAGCGTCGCGCCGCTGATGGTGATGCCCGCGCCGTCGGCGGCCCATTGGGGATTGAGTTCGGCAAGATCGACGTCGATGCCTTGGCGGCGCAGCATGATCGCCGCGCACATGCCGCCGATGCCGCCGCCGACGATCAGAACCTTGTTGACGAGTGCCATGGTGTGTCTCTGTAGTTTTATGGGTGCGTGCGCTCAGGCCAGCGTGCCGCTGAGTTGCCCGGCGAGCCAGTCGGCAATGCGGTTGCCCGCGTTGAGCGGATTGTCGAGCGAGCTGTGTTCGACGCCGCCTTCACGCGCGTCAAACACGAAGAGATCTTTCTTCGGGCTATTGATCAGTTGTTCGAACGTTTCGTGCGCGTACCTGAGCGGGATCTGGCGGTCGTTTTCGCCGTGCGTGACAAGGAAGGGCACGCGGATGCGGTCGAGCACGCCGTTCAGATGCATGTGTTCGGCCTTGGCGAAGAAGTCGTCCATGTCGTGCGCGCCGAATACCCATTGAACGTGCTTCCAGTAGTGCGGCACGGGATTTTCGCCTTCGCGCTTGAGGCGTGCCTGCTGCACGGCGCGCCAGTCGTGATTCGCGCCCCAGACAGCACCGCACGCAAAGCGCGGTTCGAACGCGACGGCGCGCGGGCAGTAGTAGCCGCCAAGCGATACGCCTAGCGCGCCAATGCGGCGCGCGTCCACTTCTTCGTGCCGTTCGAGCCAGTCCACGATCGGCGCGGCCCAGACTTCGGTGTTGTGCACTGCAGGCAGTTGCTGCAGGCGCAGTGCTTCGCCAGTGCCGGGCTGATCGACGAATAGCGCACTCAGGCCGCGCCGCGCGAACATCGTGCCCATGACGCTCTTTTGCAACATTTCCTTGGTCGAGTCGAGGCCGTTCATCACCACGACAATCGGCGCACGCTGGCCCGGTTGCAGACCTTCGGCCCGCACGTAAAGCGCGGCGAGATGCGTGTCGCCATAGGGAATCTCTACACGTACGCAATTTTCCCGGCCCAGCGTGCGGCCACGCGCGAACTGCTCGAGCGAACGGCGATAGATTGCCAGCCGCGCTTCGAATCCGTGCGCCTGCATGCGCTCCGCGATACCGTAGTAAAGGCCCGCGCGCGAATATTTCTCGCCCGCCGACAACGTGTGGCCCCGCGCGACGTCTTCATCGGCGAGGGAGGAAAGCTGGTCGGCACCCGCTTTCCACGCTTCGTAGAATGCGACGGTGCCGGGATCGTCGCCCGCAAGCGCGGCGTCGCGCAGCGGCGCGCACATCGCATCGACCTCGCCGATGTTGCCGCCGTGTGTGAGGGCGATCATCGTCGAGAGACTCCAGACGTAATTGGTGGGGAAGTACTGGAACATGGTGAGCGTGTCCGGTGAGGGAATCGGTGAACGGAATCAGTCGAAAATCGTGGGCAGCGTGGCGGGAATCCAGACCGCGCCGTCTTCCACGCGCGCGGGCACCTTGCGCAGCGACTGGCCGGTGCAGGGGCCCGCGAAGCAGTAACCCGTGCGCAGATCGAAATGGGCCGAATGCGCGTAGCAGACGATGTGCTGGCCGTCGCCGGAGAGAAAGCGGTCCTGGCGATACTCCAGCGGCCGGTGCTCGTGGGGGCAGTCGTTGAGCCAGACGAAGACTTCGTTGCCTTGACGCACGACGCACAACTGATCGTCGAGTTCTTTGCGCAGCAGGCCGCGCGAGCCGCCGTCGGGCAACTCGTCGAGCTGGCAGAGCAGGCGTTCGTCGTTGTCGTGCATGGTTGGCTCGCTTATTCGCCCGGCGCCCATTTGTTGCGCGCCTCGAACAGGAAAATCTGTGAGTTGTCCGAACCAGGATCGACGGCGCGCGGCGTCCAGCTCGCGTCGTGATGATCCATGTCCGCGTCGAATTCGATGGTCGCGCCGAAGGGGCTGTTGAAGTACCAGAAGAAGTTGCTGCCCAGGATATGGCGGCCCGGCCCCCAGAAACTCTTATAGCCCTTCTTCACGAAGTTCCAGCCGTGCTGGAGCACTTCGGCGGGCGAGCCCAGATGGAACGTGAAGTGGTTGCAGCCGATCATGTGGTCGTTCTGGCTTTCGATCATGAAGAGCGTGTGATGATCGAGGGTGCCAGCCGGGCGCATGAACGGACCGAGGTGGTTGAAACGGTCGGTCACCACGAAGCCCAGTCGCGTGTAGAACGCCTCGGCCTTTTGCGCATCTGCGACGAAGTACACGACATGGGAGAGCGTGCGCGGCTTGATGACCTCGTGCGGATCCGCGGAGCAGTCGTTCGGCGCACGGCCCGCAGGCTGGCCTGGCACGTTGAAGCCCAGAAAGCGGGCGTCGTAGGGGCGCCGCTGCGTGACCATGAAGGCCACGCCAAAACCCGCATCGTCGATACAGTGCACGGTGCCGTTTGCGTCCACCTGGACCGGGCGCTCGGCTTCCAGATGCGCGCGGATCGAGGCGAGCGTGTCCGCATTGTCCACGCCATAGACGGTTTCGCGCAGGCTGGGCGTGGCGGCCCTGGGCGGCAGCGGTGGCAGGCGCGGGTCGTCGGCGGCGCGCATCACGAGGGCGGTGCCGTCGAGCGCCTCGAACACGCCGCCGTGCACCGGATCGTATTCGACTTCGTCCAGACCATAGTCAAGCAGGTATTGACGCGCGCCCGCCATGTCGTCGATGCCGAAGACGAGATATTCGAGTCCAACGATCTGCATAATAAGGAATCCTTTTTGTTAGCAACGCACCACAGATCCTGCGGTGCTCATGCGATATGTCTATTGCGCCATCGCGCGCGTGATCAGTTGCTCGACGTCGCCGTCGTGGCGCAAGCCGAGTCGTTCGGCCTCTGGCGTGCGCAACGGCGGATAGGCCGCAAACAGGCGCTCGACGAACGGATCGGGCGCATAACTCACGAGCGCCTTGCGTGCCTCGCCAAAGCGCGCGGCCAGCGCGTTCACCACGTCTTCCATGGTCAGACGCAGCACTGGCATCTGATACGAGCGCCGTGCGTTGAGGCGTTCGACGTCGATGGTGGCCGCGAGCAGCAGGTTGTCCACGCAGGCGCCTACGGAGATCCACCACGCTACGCCCGTGGGCGAGACGGGGAGGGTGATCGGTTCGTTCGCCGCGAGCTTCCAGAACAACTGGCTCATGAACGCGGACACCAGACCCGCGCCGTCGCCGGGCCGCGCGACCACGCCGGGCAGGCGCAGCGAGCAGCCCTGCACCCAGCCCAGGCGCGTGGCGTCGGCGACCAGCGTTTCGCCCATCAGCTTGTGCGCGCCGTAGCTGAGCGCCGGTGCGGGCAGCGTGTTTTCGTCCACCACGGCCGGCAACTGTTCGCCGTAGACGGCCACCGTACTGGCGAATACGAAGCGCGGCGCACGAGCGCCATGCGCCGCGCCGCGCAGGTCTTCGAGCAGGCCCAGCGTCGCGTCCAGGTTGATCGCCCGGCCCAGCGCATAGTCGCGCTCGGCCGCGCCTCCCGGAATACTGGCGAGATGGAACACCGCATCGACGGGCGTGGCGTACGCTTGCGCGCGCACGCTGGCGTCGGCGATGCTGCCCGCAATCTGCGGCGCACGCGCGTCGGCGTGCGGTGTGTCGAACGCAATATCGAGCAGCGTGAGCTTCGAAACCGCGCGTGCGCCCAGGCCTTCAGCCAGCAGACGCTTCACGAGCGCGCGGCCCACGAATCCCTGCGCTCCGGTGACGACGACATGGCTCATTGCGCGTCTCCCTTGCGAAACGGCAGCGTGGCGAGAAAGGCCAGACGCGAAACGCCCAGCATTTTCAGCCCCGCACGCGCCGAAGCGGCATCCAGACGCGCTTCCATCGGCATGGTGCCGAAGCTCTTGCCCTTGATGACCAACTCATTGCCCACGCGCTCCAGCGACTCGACGTGCATCAATTCTTCGTCGGCGGCGCCACGCAGCACCATGCCGTCCTTCTTCGCTGCGCCGTTCTGTTGCGCCGTGGCGGGCACGCCGCTGTCCTGGCGCGCGCCCTTCGCCACGCTGCCGAAGTCCATGCCCAGTTGCTCGAACATCCTGATGGCGGTGGCGCGGCCCGCGCCATAGACGCCGCCGCCCGGATGCTGGAACGGCCCGGCCAGATACAGGCGCTCGACGCCCGGCACCGTGAACTGGCCGAGATCGGGCGTGGGGCGATGCCCGGCGCTCTGGTAGAAGTACGGCGCGACGCCGTGCAGATCGCCGCGCATCATGCTGTTCGGGCTGGAGCGTTCGAGGTCGACCGGGCTCACGATGCTGCGCGCCACGATGTTTTCGCTCGTGAGGTTCGAGACAAACTGGCGGTAATGCGCAAGCGACCGGTCGCCGATCTCTTCCTTGAATTCGTCCCAGTGTTGTCCCGCCCAGCGCTTGTCCTTCACCTGGTACGGCGCGAACGTGATGCCATGGAACATGCCCTTGCCCGGCGGCACGCGGGTCTTGTCGCCGATACTTTCGTCGCCGCCCGCGCACAGACGGCGCTCGGTAATCAGGCCGCGCTTGAGGTCGTCGAAATCGGCGAGCATTTCGTCCAGGCTGTCGGTCGCCATGAATTCGAGCATGGTCGCGTAGCCCACTTCCTCGCCCGCGTAGTAGCGCGCGTTTTCCTTCAGATCGTAGTGGCTCACCATGATCGAGAAGGGCGCGAGCGTGGCGCGCTCGGCGCGCTGGAGCACCGGCTCCGGCACGCCTTCCACGAAGCGGCGGATCACATGCGGGTGGATCGCGCCGATCACCGCATCCTTCGCGACGATCGTTTCGCCGTCGGCCAGACGCACGCCGCTGGCGCGCCCCGCGATCGTGAGGATCTGCGCGACTTCGGCGTTGCAGCGCACTTCGCCGCCATAGGATTCGATGCAGCGCACCAGCGATTCAGTGAGCTTGCCGCTGCCGCCAATGGGCTGCGACACGCCATAAGTGTGGATGATGCCCGGCATCAGCAGCACGCCCATACCGGTGCCCAGTTCGTTGGGCGCCTGGAGGTTTTCGCTCACCAGACGCAGCAGGTGAATCTTGATCTTGTCGCTCTCGTAAAGCTGGTTCACGAGGTCGAGACAATCGCGGTTCATGTAGTCGAGCATGAGCCGGCCTTCGTCGCTGCGGTCGAGCATTGCGACCAGTTCGCCCAGCGGCGGCGGCGGCGAGTACAGGCCCGGCATGAACATCTGCAGCACCTGCTGGCTCATCTTCACGAAGGCGCGGTAAGTATCCGCGTCCTTCTGCGAGACCTTTGCGAAGCATTCGCAGGTCTTGTCGAGATCCTTGTAGGTGAACAGCACTGACTGGTCCGGGAAGATCGTCGCGTGCGGGACCGGCGAATAGTGGTACTTCAGGCCGTGTTCCGAGAGCAGGCCCAGTTCGTCCTGGCGCAGCATCGGATTGCCCTGAATCATGATGTGCACGCTCGAATGCTCGTCGTGCCAGTAGCCCGGTGTGTTCAGCTCGCGCGTGCTTACGCCGCCGCCCGGCCAGGCCTTGCGCTCCAGCACCAGCACTTTCTTACCCGCCTTCGCGAGATACGCGGCGGCCACGAGACCGTTATGGCCTGCGCCCATGGCGACGATGTCGTACTGCTGGCTCATGCCTGAACTCCTGATGTGACGTGTTGCTGCACAAATTGCCGGACATACCCGGCCTGCACGAAGCGATGATCGATTGCGCCGAATACCGATTGCCCGTCGCGGCCCTTCATTTCAAAGCGCAAACGCTCGCCAAACTGCAGCCACGGCGTGCGCGATTCGCCGTGCTCCAGTGTTTCGATAGCGCGCTGCTCGGCGAGGCAGGCGGAGCCGGTCTGGCGATAATCGACGTTCGAGAACGTGCCGGAGCCGAGTAGCATGCCCGCGCGCAGGTTGCGGTTATACGCGATGTACGCAATCAGCTCATGAAAGCCGAAGCTCATTTCGCGGCCATTCGGTGCGCCGAAGCGTTCGCCGTTGCGCGAGACTTCCATGTCGAGTTGAACGCGGCCATCGCGCCACGCGTCGCTGAGTTCGTCGGGCGTGACGGCAACGGGCGCGAACGCCGTGGCGGGTTTGGCGAGAATGAAGCCGAAACCCATGCCCAGTTCGCGGAACAGATGCTTGCGCATGCTGACGTCGTTAAAGAGCACGATGAGGCGTATGTGATCGAGCGCATCGGCTGCGCGCGTGCCCATCGGCACATCGCCCAGAATCACGCCCACTTCGCCTTCGAAGTCGCAATGGTCGGCTTCGTCGGGGAACGCGTAATCGTCGTGCGGTCCCACAAAGTCGTCGGCCTGACGCTGGATCAGCACCGGAATCGTGGGGTCCGACTTCTTTTCCGGGTGATACGCCTGGGTCATGATGCGGCCATGATTCAGAAACGCCGAGGCGTCGATGAACTGATGCGTGCGCGGCAGCGGCGCCATGCAGGCGTTTGCGTCAAAGTCGAAGGCATCGGCCGCGTTGCCGGCGTTGAGCGCATTGGAGAGCGTCTGCAAGGCTGGCTGTGCGCGCGTCCAGTCGTCCAGCGCGGCGCGCAGGGTCGGCGCGATGGACCTGGCGCATACTGCACGGCGCAGATCGCGCGAAACGACGATCAGTGCGCCGTCGGGGTGGCCGTTGTTGAGCGACGCGAGTTTCATGGTGCGTGTCTCCTTCCTTGTCTCTTCAGTTCTCTTCGGTTCTTCTCAGTTGGGTGTCACTGTAACGGCCTGCCGCCGTCCACGGGCAATACGCAACCCGTGGTGAAACGCAGATCGCGCACGGCGGCCAGCACGGCCAGCGCGATTTCCTCGGGCTGCGCAAGGCGGCCCAGCGGCGTGCGGGTGGCCTGCTCGTCGCGCCAGGCGTCGTCCATCGACTTGACGAATTCGGTGTCCACGAGGCCAGGCGAGACCGAGACCACGCGGATAGCGGGCGCGAGCGCGCGGCCCAGCGACTTCGTGAGATTGTCGAGCGCGGCCTTGGAAGCGCAGTAAATCACGTTGCTGCCCATGGCCGTTTGCGCGGCAATCGACGAGATATTGACGACAACCGCGCCGCCCGCGAGCGTGCTTTTCTCCAGCAGCGGGCGCAGTGCGCGCACCATCGCGAACGGGCCGCGCACGTTGGTGGCGAGCACGTCGTCGATCAGCGCATCGTCCATACCGTCCAGGTCTGCGTGGGCGACAAAGCGCGTGGTGCCCGCGCAGTTCACGAGAATGTCGCAACGGCCGTAAAGCGTGGCGACATCGTCGGCGAGGCGCGCCAGCGCGGCGCTGTCGGTGACGCTCGCGGGCAAGGCGCGATGTCCTTCGCCGTCGAGCTGCGCGGCCAGCGTTTGCGCGGCGTCGGCGGAACTGCGATAGCCGGCGACGACCGCGCAACCCGCGTGCGCGAGCGTGCGGCAAATCTGCTCGCCCAGGCCTCCGGTCGCGCCGGTGACGACGGCGACCGGACGCTCGCCGGTGGTGGTGGTGAGCGAACGCATATCAGTTCTGCTTGCCCAGGCGCCGCACGCGAATATCGGCCTGTTCCTTATGGCCGGAGAAGTGCTCCAGCGCACAAAGACGCGAACACACTTCGCCGATCTTCACCGAAGCCTCATCCGTGAGAATACGCTGGTAGCTGTGCGTCTTGATGAACTTGCCTACCCACAGGCCGCCCGTGTAACGGCCCGCGCCCATGGTCGGCAGCGTGTGATTCGTGCCGATCACCTTGTCGCCATACGAAACGTTGGTGCGATGGCCAAGGAACAGCGCGCCGTAGTTCGTCATGCGCTGCAGGAACCAGTCGGGGTCGCGCGTCATGACCTGGACGTGCTCGGAACACAGACGCTCGGCTTCCTGCAGCATTTCCTCGTCGGTGTCGCACAGGATGATTTCGCCGTAGTCGCGCCACGCGACGCTCGCGACCGGCGCCGTGTCCAGGCGTGCCAGCACGGTGTCGATCGCGGCGGGCAGTTCGGCGGCGATCTTTTTGCTCGTGGTGATGCAGTAGGCGGGCGAGGTCGGGCCGTGCTCGGCCTGGCCCAGCAGATCGACGGCGACGAGTTCGGCGTCCACGCTGTCGTCGCAGATCACGAGCGTTTCGGTCGGGCCCGCGAACAGGTCGATGCCCACGCGCCCATAAAGCTGGCGCTTGGCTTCGGCCACAAAGGCATTGCCCGGGCCGACGATCATGTCCACCGGCGCGATATGTTCCGTGCCCAGCGCCATCGCCGCCACGCCCTGCACGCCGCCCATCACGTAGATTTCATCGGCGCCCGCGAGCGCCATTGCGGCGATGATCTCCGGCGAGGGCTTGCCGTCGAACGGCGGCGCGCAGGCGATCACGCGCTTGACGCCCGCCACCTTGGCGGTGAGCACGCTCATGTGCGCGGAAGCCAGCAGCGGATATTTGCCGCCGGGAATGTAGCAGCCCACCGAATTCACGGGGATGTTGCGATGGCCCAGCACCACGCCGGGCAGCGTTTCCACTTCCACGTCGCGCAGCGAGAGAAGCTGGATCTGCGCGAAACGGCGGATCTGCGCCTGGGCGAACTTGATGTCTTCGATCGCTTGCGGCGAGAGGGCGTTAATGCACGCCTGGATTTCCGCATCGGTCAGACGAAAGCTTTCAGGATTCCATTTGTCGAATCGTTCGGAATACTCACGAACGGCCGATTCGCCGCGCGACTCGATATCGGCGATGATTTTCTCGACCGTCATGCGCACCTGCGCGTTGTTGTCGGCCTTGGCCTGCGCGGTCTGGCCAGTCTTGAGATGTTCGATCATGTCGTGCTACCCGTGTAGAGAAGTGAGAGGCGATTCAGTTACGAAGCGTTCGCGCTCGTGCGCTGCCAGTGCGCGAGCGGCAGGCCGGGCACGGGCGAGCGGAAGCTCGCGAGCGTCGTGCCGCCCAGGCTGCCCAGATAGACCGTGCGCAGATCCGGGCCGCCGAAGGTGAGGCTCGCCATCATCGGTGCAAGCGTGCCGCGGCAGGCGCCCATCAACTCAGGCGTGGTCGTGCCCGCGCGGTAGTGCTCTTCGTAGCGCGCGAAGGCCTGGTGGTTGCCGTCGTCGAGCAGCGTGAGGATTTCGCCTTCGGGCGTGAGCGCGATCAGCTTTTCGTTGAGGATCAGCGTGATCCAGAGATTGCCGTGCGCGTCGAAGGCGAAGCCGTCGGGAAAGCCGCCCAGATCATGCGGGCCGTAAATTTCGCGATCCGCGAGCGAACCGTCGTCCTGCACGCGCAGACGCGAAATGCGGCGCGCGTTGGTTTCGACCACGTAAAGCCATTCTTCATTCGCATCCAGACGGATCTCGTTGGTGCCGACAAAACCGTCCGCGACGATGCGGATGCCGTGTTCGTCGATCAGGCCTACATAGCCGTCGGCGGTTTTTTCGTTGATCGAGCGCGTCCACGGCACCTGGCGCGTCGTGACCGTGAACCAGATGCGCCCGCGCGAATCGGTCAGCACGAAATTGGTCTTGCCAAGCGGCTGGCCGCCGATGCGGTCGTAGAGCGTGCGCGAAGCGCCGTCACGCGTCATCAGTTCGATGGCGTCAGTGCCGAAGTTGGCGATCACGATGTTGCCGTCGCGATCGAAAGCCAGACCATTGGGCAGCGTGCCGCCCATGACCAGTTGTTGCGCGTCGTGCGAGGCGGGCGTGGCCGCTTCGGGAGTTTGTTGCGCAATCAACGTTTGCGTGCCGTCCGGCGCGATGCGCATGACGCCGCCGCGCGCGTCGGCGGTCCAGAGCGTGCCGTCCGGTTCGGCCAGAATGCATTCGGGGCGCAGCAGGTCGCGGCCCACCATGCGGATGTCGTCGCGGTTGACCTGCCAGCCGCGCAGTGGATTGGTCGATGTCGTCATGAGTGTGAGTGCGTGAGCGTGAGCATGAGCGAGGGTGTCGAAGGCGGCGTTCAGGCCGCATGCAGATCGGCGGCGAACGGCTGCAGCAATTCGATCAGGTTGCCGCTGATATCGCGGATAAAGGCGGTGGGATTGCCGTCCACCACGAGTTCGAAGGCGATATCGGCGCCCGCTTCGCGCAAGGCGGCGACAGCCGCGGGCACGTCGGGTACTTCGAAACACATGTGTTTGTTGCCGTGCGTGCGCAGATCGAGATTCGGCACGCGGCGATCGGCGGGCAGCGGGGCGGCGCCGGGCACTTCGAAAATTTCGATGCGGTACTGTTCACGCCGCACAAAGGCCACGCGCGCCGGAATCTTGTCGATGGAGAGTTGCTGTTCGAGCGTGAAGCCGAGCATGCGCGCATACCAGGCCACGGCGTCGTCGAGGTCCGGCACGCTGATGCCGAAGTGATGCGGGCGCAGCGCGGCGAGCAGCGGCGCGGCACCGATGTCATGGGGCGCCAGCGGCGCGGTCGTGCAGGGCACGGTCGTCATGTTGGTTTGTCTCCGGCTTGTTCGCGCCGCGGCGTTCTGGTGCTGAGGCGCGGCATCGTTGATTCGTATGGCCCCTACTCTAGAGGGGTTCATTTGTCGAAACCATCAATTCCTAGTGGAAACACGCATTGATACGATCGGATGGTCGCGCGATAGTGGCGCCCCATGAGACTCGGCCACTTCGACATGAATCTGCTGGTCGCGCTGGACGCGCTGCTCGACACGCGCAGCGTGACGCGCGCGAGCGAGCGGCTGCATATTGGCGCTTCCGCCACCAGTAGCGCGCTTGGGCGCCTGCGCGAATATTTCGGCGATCCGCTGCTGATGCAGGTGGGGCGCCGCATGGAACTGACACCGCTTGGGCGTAGCCTTGCGCAGCCCGTGCGCGAGATTTTGCTGACCGTGCAGTCCACCGTGGTCGCGCGGCTGGAGTTCGACCCGGCGCAGGCGCGGCGCAACTTCGTGATCCGCGCTTCCGACTACCTCACCACGGTGCTGCTGATCGACGTGGTGCAGCGCCTGCAACGCGAGGCGCCCGGCATTACGCTGCATATCGCCAACATGGCCGACGACGTGCCGGAGCGGCTCGACCGCGGCGAAGTCGATTTCGTGATTTACCCCAGCGTGTCGGTCAATCCCGATCATCCTTCCCAGGCGCTGTTCGAGGAGACCTTCAGTTGTGTGGTGTGGGAGGGCAATCCGCTGGTGGGCGACGCGCTCACGCTCGAGCAGTACGCGGAACTGGGCCATGTGGCCGCGACCTTCGGCGAGAGCCGCAGCGCGAGTTTCGAAGGTTTTGTCATGGCCAATCGCGGCATCACGCGCAATATCGAAGTCACCACCACGAACTTCAATACGCTGCCGCAACTGGTGATCGGCACGACGCGCATCGCGACCGTTCACACGCGTCTGGCGAAAATCTATGCGCATTTTCTGCCGCTACGCGTGTTGCCGTTGCCGCTGGACCTGCCGCCGCTCGTCGAAATGATGCAATGGCATGCGATCAACAACGGCGACCCCGCGCACACGTGGATGCGCCGCGTGCTGCTGGAACAGGCACAGGCCAGCGCGCTCGCGCCCGGCGCGGCCTTTACGCAGCGCGCGTAAGGACACGAAAGGAAGGTCAGGAGATTGCACATCGATTTGACGACATCAAATGGTATCGTCAACGCAATCTGATTGTGTCGTAACGTCGTCGCCGGAATCATTCGTCTCACACAAACGGGAAGTTCCCGGTCCTGCATGAACGCCTCGCGCGCCGTGCCGGCCCGGCGGACTTTTTTGTATAAAACGGAGACGACCTCATGCATGTCCCCCTCGAGCGGCGCGACGGCGCGCCCGCACGCCGCGAAGCACACTTCCTGCACGCGCTGATTCTTCTGAGTACGGTCATTTGCGGCACGCTCGCGCCGACAGTGATCGGCCCGGTGCTGCCCGCCATGCAGCAGCATTTCGCCGACGTACCCAATATCGAAACGCTGGTGCCTGTCGTGGTGACGATGCCGATGTTCGTGCTCGGCGCGCTCGCGATGGTGATTGGCGCGCTCAGCGACAAGATCGGCCGCAAGCGCGTGCTGGTCGGCTCGCTGGTGCTCTATGCGCTGGCGGGCACCGCACCGCTGTGGCTCGATTCGATTCACGCGATTCTTGCGAGCCGCGCGCTCGTCGGTCTTGCCGAAGCCGCCGCAATGACCGTGAGCACCTCGTTTATCGGCGATTACTTCACCGGCGCGCAGCGCGACCGCTACGCGGCGCTGCAGGTCACAGTGGCCTCGACCTCGGCGTTTGTGTTCAATCTGATGGGCGGTTTGCTCGGCGCATATGGCTGGCGCGCGCCGTTCGTCGCCTACGCGCTGCCGCTGTTGCTGGCGCCGCTCGTGCAGATCTTCATCTGGGACACGCGCGGGGCCGCGCCGCTTGCGCAATCGCGCAGCGTCGATGACGAACCCGAATTCAAGCCCTGGCTGCTCGCGCTCATCTGCGTGGCGGCGTTTGGCGTCGGCATGGTGTTCATGGTGGTGCCGGTGCATTTGTCTTTCATGCTCGTGCAACTGGGTGTGCACGCAACGGGTTCAATCGGCTTTGCGTATGCGATGAACAGCGTCGGCATCATTGCGGGCACGCTCGGTTTTGGCTGGTTTATCGCGAGCCGGTGCAGCGTCGTGCAGCAATTCGTGCTGGGCACAGTGGTGTGCGGCCTCGGTTTCGTCTGCATGGGCGCGGCGCACGACGCGAGTGTGTTGACGCTAGGTGGCGCCGTGAACGGTGTGGGCTGCGGCATCGTGCTGCCCGCGCTCGTGAGCTGGGGCTTGCGCTCGCTGCCTTATGCACGGCGCGGCTTCGGCACCGGCGCGTTCACGGCCGCGCAATTCATCGGCTACTTCTGCAGCCCGATCATCGTCATGGGCATGGTCATGCACTTCGGTTCGCGCTTCGCGGTTGTGCAGGACTGGGGGCTCGCGCTGTTCGCGCTCGCGGCGCTCTGCGTGGCGGGTTCGCTGCTGCGCGTGCGTCGGCTAAAGCTCGGCTGACGCTACGGAGGCGGCCATGAAAGCTGACACGAAGTCTGAAATGAACGCCGCGTGGCGACCTGCGCTGCCCGTCCAGCGCGGCGAGCGCCTGCGCGACAAGATTGCGGTGGTGACGGGCATCGGCAGCGGCATCGGGCGTGCGTGTGCGCTGCTGTTCGCCGCGCAGGGTGCGCGCGTCGTGGGCTGCGATATCGACGCTCACGCAGCCGCACGCTCAATCGAGGAAGCCCGCGAGCGCGGCCTGCGTATCGACGGTGTACAGCCGTGCGATCTCACGCAGCCGCGCGAGGCGGCGCGCGTGATCGAGCATGCTGTGGAGTTGCATGGCGGCATCGATGTGCTTGTCAATGCGGCCGCGTTTGGCGCTTTCGCATGGCTCACCGAGATGGACTACGAGACGCAGTGGCGCAAAACGCTCACGGGCGAACTCGACATCGTGTTCCTGCTGTGCCGCGCCGCGTGGCCCGCGCTGATTGCGCGCGGCGGCGGGGCGGTGATCAACTTCGCTTCGGCGAATGCGGCGCTCGCGCTCGATGGCTCGCCCGCGATTGCGCATTGCGCGGGCAAGGGCGGCGTGCTCGCAATGACGCGCCAGCTTGCGATGGAGGGCGCGCCGCATGGCATCCGCGCCAACACCATCTCGCCCGCGCTGGTGGAAACCGACGCTACCCGCCGTCACATGCGCGAGCAGCCCGAGTTCGTCGAGCGCGCGCTCGGCAAGCTGATGATCAAGCGCGTCGGCCAGCCCGAAGACATCGCGTGGTGCGCGCTGTTCCTCGCTTCGGACGAAGCCGCATGGGTCACGGGCGCCGATTTCCCCGTCGATGGCGGCGCGACCGCATGGTGATTGCTGTGCAGCCATAAACGCACGATAAACATGCCCTAGCGGCGCTTCAGGCCGCTTCTCCAATTTAATTCGAATTCCTCACTGAGTCTGGCGACAGACGCGGCGGTAGACGCTTTGCCCCAAAAAACAGGAGACGATAATAATGACGTTCGACAGGTTTGGAATTTCCCGCAATCAAACGCATCGGTGTTCGGTGCGCGTACCCCAGATTTCGGCGATGGCGCTGGCGGCGATGCTCGCGAGCGGCGCGCTGCACGCGCAGTCCAGCACCGATGCCGGCACCGCCGTGGCGCAAGCCGATGCGTCATCCACGACGCCAACCGCCAGGCCCGCGAAGACGCAGACGCAACAGCCTACGGTGAAACTCGCCGCTGCCGATGCGCCGCTGCAGCAAGCCTCGACCGACCGGCCAAGCGTGCAGCAAGGCATTCCGTCGACGGATCAGCTTGGCGTCTCGCATATTGGCGACGCCACGCCGTCGCCCTCGGCGGGACCGCGTCAGGGCCCGCTCGCCGGTATCGGCCAGAAGCTCAACGACTGGGGCTTCACGCCATCGCTCAATCTCGTGCAGATGTACCTGGCGAACCCGAGCGTCGGCCAGCAGACGGGTAATCACGAGGCGCTTACCTTCATCGCCGTGGGCGGCGATTTCGACATGGAAAAGATCGCCGGCTTTCCGGGAGCGACGATTCACTTCCAGCAGTTGTTCGTGCCGTTCACTAACAACCTTGCGTGGGGCACGCAGGTCGGCGATGTGCTGGCGGGTCAGCCGGGCCCTTACGTGCCGCAGGTTTCGCACCTGGGCATCTTCACGTGGGAGCAGAAGGCGTTTCACGACAAACTCGACGTCGAGTTCGGCAAGACCAATGCGGGGGCTTATTTTGGTGCGCCCGTGTGCAATCAGGGCTTTGGTTGCCAGAGCGCGATCCTGCAGAATAGCGCGGGTATGAACCCGCCCGTCTATGTGAACTGGGGCGGCCGCGCGCGCTACAACATCACGCCCGCGTGGTCGGTGCAGGCAGGGCTGTTCCGCTCGAATCCCGCTTATCCGTTCACGAACGGCTGGGAATGGACCGATAGCGTGCCGGACAGCAATGTCTGGCTCGCGAGCACGGCATACCGCACGACGTATCAAACCGATGCGTATCCGAAGAGCTATGAGCTGATGCTCTACTACAACACGCGCACGCAGACGGACCCGCTTACGCAGGAGTCGCACAAGGGCACGTCGGGGGTTTATTTCGGCGGACGTCAGGTGGTCTGGCGTGCCGATGGCGGTCTGGCGGGCGCGCCGGACCCAACGGCCGTTTCGCTGTTCGCGACGGCGACGGGCAGCTTCGACGCGCATTCGAGCTATGGTCTGGCGATGACGGGCAGCGCGGGCGTGATTCTTGAAGCGCCATTACGTAGTCGTCCTCACGATAGCATTTCGCTGTCGCTGAACTGGGCGACGCTCACGCCGCACGAGCAGGAATATCTGAAGCAGGAGAATCTGGCGGCGGGTGGTAGCGGTTATACGGTGGGGCGCACGCAGTATGGCCTGAAGCTCGACGCCAATATCGCACTGACGCGCAGCATCATTCTCAGCCCGTATGTCATGCGTACGTGGAATACGAATACGTGGGGCAACCCGACCTATGCGGCCACGCCGAAGAACGGCATCGTCGCGGGGATTGTCGCGAGTGTGTTCTTCGACAAGATGCTGGGTTTGACCGATCGTTGAGCGGGTTTCTCAGGGGGAGGCAACGGGCCTGGCGGCCCGTTTTTTCGCTTGCCTGAAGCGTGTTTAAAGCGTCTCCTTCGTCACGAGCGTGACCGGTGTTTCGATGTAGTCGGGCAGATCGTCCTGGCCGCGGTGCTCCACGCACGCCTGCAAGGCCACATCGAGACCATAAACGGCCTGCTTTTGCGCGAACTGGTCGAGCGAGGCGAGCACGCGGCCATCCTTGATCATCGGCTTGATCGCGTCGCTGGCGTTGAAGCCCGTGATGAGTACGCGGCCCGTGAGCTGCGATTCGCGCACCGCATCCACGGCGCCGCGCGCCATGTTGTCGTTCGCGCACAGCAGCGCGCGCACACCGGGTCGCGCGGCGAGGATCGACGCCGCTGCGAGGCGTCCCTGACCATATTCCCAGTTGCCGCTTTCAATCGCGACGACTTCGATCTGCGCGGCCTGCATGGCGTCGCGAAAGCCGGCTGTGCGCTGCTGCGCGTTGAGGTCGGCGGAAACGCCTTCGATGATGCCAACCCGGTCTCCCGCATGCAGCCGGTGCGCGAGATAGTCGCCCACACGTTTGGCTGCGCGCCGGTCGTCGGGGCCTACGTAGGGGATATGCAGATGCGCCTCGCGCAGCGCGTCGGCATCGAGCGGATTGTCGATTGCGATCGTGAGGATGCCGTGCTGCACGCTGTTGCGCGCGGCGTTCACGAGCGCGCGCGAATCGGATGGCGCGAGCACGATGGCGGTGACGCCCTGTTTGATCGCCGTATCGACGAGACGGATCTGACCCGCCGCATCGCTTTCCGACTGGATGCCCAGCACCGTGAGCCTGAACGGATAGGGCGCGTGCGCCTGGAAGACCTTGGCGGCGGAGATCATCACCGTCGTGAACGGATCGGGCAGATCCTTGAGCACCAGCGCGATGGAGGTATCGCGCGTGGCGCCCTGGCCGCTGCGGGCATGCGCGGCGCCGATCGCGGCAAAGAGACTCGCGAGCACGAAGCGACGGCGTTGTGGATGAAACATGGCGTGAGCGGCGGCGGGTTTTGGGAGGTGGGGCGCAATGGTGGGAGTGTAAACGAGGCCAGGCGTTCCCACCGAGCGAGGGGGAAGCTGTTGCACACGAAAATGCGGCCGGCCCGCGCGGTCTTGCGGCTAGTTTGCGCACGAAGCATGCATGATTTGTCTGGGATTAGCTTCGGTAAAGTTTGTATTTAAGAAGAAAATTGCATGCATTGCTGGCATTCCAGTTAGCGTGGATCCGGCTTGTGATTCGTTTGTCAAATGCAACTAACAGCCAATCCCGCGGAACCCCCTGAAATTGCGTACGCGTAGCGGTACACAAACGGCTTTCGAATGATTCTCACCCGTCATCCAGGGCCGGTTTGATACGACCGGAAGCAAGCGGTCTGAGGCAACGCACCGCTGGAGCAGCGCCTGAAGGCAGCACTACAACGCCAGATTTCGCGCGGCCGCAGCGCTGCCCGCGTCCATCAGCGGCTCGACCAGCGCGCGTCGTTCCTCAGGCAGAAAATCGCAGACCCACACCAGCCGGCAACGCCCGGTCGCTTCGTCCACTTCGTCCACGACGATCTGCATCGACGCGGCGTAGTGTTCGAAATTCGGCCCGCAGACCGTGTAAGCCACGCGCATGCGCTCATCGTCGACAGTGACAATACGCTCCTGCACCACGTTGCCGTTCGCAAACGTCACCGTGCGCAGATCGCCATCCACCCGCGCGTCGGTGAGTACCCCTGCGAAGACGCGGGCGATGTTGCGCGAATCGCGTAGCGTGGCCCACGCACGCGCCGCGTCGCTGTTCAGGGGGATGTCGCGATAGAGGGAAGCCATCGTCGCGTCTCCTTGGTGGATTTCAGGATCGTGAGATGGCGTCAGTATGCGCGCAGTGCGCCGACCGTTAAAGCCGCGCGAATCCGCTCGTTAGAGTCAATGCGAATGCCGGTGGTGCACGTCCGGGAAATGCGCGTGCGTGTGCGTGAGCGGCGCGTGATGATGCGCATGGGTGTGCGGCTCGGTCCCGTCCCAATCAAAATCGTGCTCATGCCGATGATGCGCGTCGTGCCGATGCCGATGCGTATGGTCGAGCGGCGCGTGCGTGTGCTCATGCTCGTGACGTTCGCGCACATGCAGCCAGACACCCAGCGCCATCAGCGCGAGCGCGGCCCAGAAGGTGAGGGCGGGCCGCTGCGGCCACAACATCAGCGAGAGCGCCACGCCAAACAGCGGCGCCACCGAGAAGTACGCGCCCGTGCGCGCCGTGCCCAGATTGCGCAGCGCGACCACGAACAGCACGAGGCTCACGCCGTAGCCCGCGAACCCCACTGCCATGGCGGCCGCGAGATGCACGCCGTCGGGCCAGTGCGCGCCTAGCCGGAAGGCGAGCAGCAGATTGACCGGCCCGGCCGCCAGGCCCTTGAGGCAGGCGATCGTCATGGCGTCGTTGGCCGAGACCTTGCGCGTGAGATTGTTGTCGATCGCCCAGCACAGGCAAGCGCCCATCACGAACAGCGCGCCGGGCGCGAGTCCCGCGTGTGGCCCGCTCCATGACAGCAGCACGCCGCCCGCGACGATGGCGGCCATGCCCAGCGCGATCTGCGCGTCGAAGTTCTCGCGAAAACAGACCCACGCGATCAGCGCTGTCAGCACGCCTTCGAGATTGAGCAGCAGCGCGCTGGTGGCTGCGGGCGTCGTGACGAGGCCGAGCATGAGCAGCGCGGGTCCGGCCACGCCGCCCGCGACGATCGCGCCGGCCAGCCAGGGGGCTTCAGCGAGGCGCAGCGGCGCGTGTTCGGGCGGGGCGTCGGCGCGGCGGCGCAACCTGCGCACGAGGATCGCGATGGCGAGCCCCGTGCCGCTGCCGAGGTAAAAAAGACCGGCCACCATGAAAGGCGGCAGCGTGCCGAGCAGCGCCTTGGCGAACG
>NZ_DASZJJ010000210.1:0-2244 GCF_035948235.1 Paraburkholderia sp.
CCTGTCGGTTGCCCTGCTGGCCGTTTCGGCCAGTGCCGCCTACGCGAAGGATTGGACCACCGTGCGCTTCGGCGTCGACGCGAGCTACGCTCCGTTCGAATCGAAAGCCCCCGATGGCAAGCTGGTCGGTTTCGACATCGACCTCGGCAATGAGATCTGCAAGCGCATGAACGCCAAGTGCGTGTGGGTCGAACAGGACTTCGACGGCATGATCCCGGGCCTGAAGGCCAAGAAGTTCGACGGCGTGCTGTCGTCGATGACGATCACGCCGCAGCGCCAGGAACAGATCGCCTTCTCGGCCAAGCTGTTCGACACGCCGACGCGTCTGGTCGCCAAGAAGGGCACCACCTACCAGCCGTCGGCTGACTCGCTCAAGGGCAAGTCGGTGGGCGTCGAGCAAGGCACGATCCAGGAAACCTACGCGAAGGACAACTGGGCGCCCAAGGGCGTCAACGTCGTTCCTTACCAGAACCAGGACCAGGTCTACGCCGACCTGATCTCGGGCCGTCTGGACGCAGCGCTGCAGGACGAAGTGCAGGCTGACCTGGGCTTCCTGAAGACGCCGCGCGGCGCTGGCTTCCAGTTCGCCGGCAAGGAAATCCCGACGGGCGCCGCCGCTATCGGCCTGCGCAAGGAAGACGCCGACCTCAAGACCAAGATCGACAAGGCTATCGCCGACATGATCAAGGACGGCACGTACAAGAAGATCGAAGCCAAGTACTTCGACTTCGACGTGTACGGCGGCTAAGCATTTTTGTCGCGCTGCCCGTGTCATGCGGGCAACTCCGAAAGCCCGGACCCTTGCGGTTCGGGCTTTTTGCTTTTGGGCGCCGCGTTATGCGCACGCGCGTTTCTGCCGCGAAGTTCTGTCAATCAGGCGGATCGGCTAAGATCATGGACACCGGCCCGCCCGCGGGCCATTCCTTCGCTCACGCTCGAACAACGCGTCTCGCGCCTCAAGCGCCAGGCGTGCACCCATCATGCAAACCCACCACCATCCGTTGATTGCGCCCGCACTGGGCACCGCGCGAGAGATCACGAGTTTCCACTACGGCCAGCCCGGCGGCACCAAGGTCTATGTGCAGTCGTCGCTACACGCGGACGAGCTGCCCGGCATGCTCGTGTCCTGGGCGCTGCGCCGCAAGCTTGCCGCGCTCGAGGCCGCAGGGCGCATGCGCGGCGAAGTCGTGATCGTGCCGGTGGCGAACCCGATCGGCCTGAACCAGCATTGGCTCGGCCATCTCGTGGGGCGCTTCGAGTCGAACACCGCGCAGAACTTCAACCGCAACTTCCATGAACTGACGGCGCTCGTGCTGCCGCAGATCGAATCGCGCCTGGGGCCCGACGCCAGCGCGAACGTCAAGGCGGTGCGCGCGCTGATGGGCGAAGGCCTCACGGCCGTACAGCCAAAGACCGAACTGGATTCGCAGCGTCTCGCGCTGCAGCGTCTTTCCTACGACGCCGATATCGTGCTGGATCTGCATTGCGACTGGGAAGCCGCAATGCACATCTACACCAATCCCGAGCTATGGCCCGAGGTCGAGCCGCTCGCGCGTTACCTGGATTCCAAGGCGTCGCTGCTTGCGCTCAACTCGATCGGCAATCCGTTCGACGAAATTCACAGCTTCTGCTGGACGGAGCTGCGCGAGCGCTTCGGCGAGCGTTTCCCGATTCCGTACGGCTCGATTTCGGTGACCGTCGAGCTGCGCAGCCAGCGCGACGTCTCGCACGAATTCGCCGAGCATGACGCGCAAGCCATCGTCGACTATCTGATCACGCGCGGCGTGATCGACGGCACGGCCTCGCCGCTGCCGCCGCTCGCGCATCCGGCCACGCCGCTGGCGGGCACCGAGCCGATCGTTGCGCCCGCCAGCGGCGTGATCGTGTTCCGCGCCGACTGCGGCGCCTGGATCGACGCGGGCACGCCGGTGGCCGACATCGTCAATCCGCTCACCGACGAAGTCACCACGCTCAACGCGGGCGTGAGCGGTGTGATGTACGCGCGCCATAGCGCGCGCTTCGCAACCGCCGGGATGGAAATCGCGCGCATCGCCGGCGATACGCCGATCCGTTCCGGATCGCTGCTGTCACTCTGACTCGCCTGACCTCCCGGCTTGCAACGAGCCGGGAGGCCGTTCAAATCGTTCACTCGGGCGCTCCCGCCCGCCCCCCCCGCGTCTATCGAATATTGCAAAAATCGTCATAATCCGACGATTTTTTTGCATTCGACCCTTGTTTTCCGCG
>NZ_DASZJJ010000211.1:0-45431 GCF_035948235.1 Paraburkholderia sp.
AACTGCCGAAGCTGATCGACGAGGCGCTCGAAGGCAGCCCGAGCATCGCGCAGGCGCAGGCGCGTATCGCCAAGGCGTCGTCGTATATCGATACCTCGAAGGCGGCACTCGCGCCCAAGGTCAACGCCAGCTATTCGTGGAACCGCGAGCTTTTCTCGGGCAACGCGCTGTACCCGCCGCCTTACGGCGGGACCTGGTATAGCGAGAACAACGCGCTGGCCAGCGCGTCGTGGGATCTGGATCTGTGGGGCAAGAATCGCCAGCGTCTGGCTCAGGCGGTTTCGCAGCAGCGCGCGGCGCAAGCCGATATGGAGCAGGCGCGTATCACGCTGGCTTCTTCGGTGGCGCGTACGTATAACCAGTTGGCCCAGCTCTATGCGCTGCGCGACATCGCCGCGCGCGAAATCGGCAACCGCAAGACCATCGGCAACATCACGAATGGCCGCGTGGTGGCGGGCCTCGACACCAATGTCGAGCGTCAGACCGCCAACGGCAACATCGCGACGAGCCAGGCCAATCTCACGCAGATCGACGGCCAGATCGAATCGGTGCGCTATCAATTGGGCGCGCTGCTCGGCAAGGGTCCGGATCGCGGCCTGCAGATCGCCAATCCGGTGCTGAACCCGACTGCGCCCATCGCCCTGCCCGACAACCTGCCTGCCGACCTGGTGGCGCGTCGTCCGGACATCGTCGCTGCGCGCTGGCAGGTGGAAGCCGCGATGCACGACGTCAAGGAAGCGAAAGCCGAGTTTTACCCCGACGTGAACCTGGCCGCCGGTTTCGGCTTCGACGCGTTCGGTTGGGGCCGATTCCTCAACTTCACGAGCCGCCAGATGAGCATCGGCCCGGCCGTGCATCTGCCGATCTTCGACGCGGGCGCATTGCGGGCGCAGTTGAAGGGCCGCTACGCCGACTTCGACCTGGATGTGGCGAACTACAACCAGACGCTGATCGGTGCGTTCCAGGACGTGGCGACCACAGTCTCGTCGATCCGCTCGGCGGACAAGCAGCTTGTCGATGCACAGAACGCGCTCGATGCGTCGACCAAGGCCTATCAGCTTGCGGTGATCCGCTACAAGGCTGGCCTTTCTGAGCAATTGCAGGTGCTCAACGCCGACCAGAACCGCCTCGCTTCCGAGCAGACCGTCACGAGCCTGAAGGCACAGCGCCGCGACCAGCAGATGGCGCTCATCAAGGCGCTGGGCGGCGGCTTCGACGCGCATGACGCACACGACGTGAATCTCGTGGCGCCGGCGCAGGTCGGCAGCGAAGCAAAGGGCCAGAGCGACGTGAACGGCGGGCCGTGGCGCGATGCGCCGTGGAGCGCGCCCGCCTCGTCGGTGCCCGCCGCGACGGCCGCGAACTGAAAGCGAAAAAAGGCCAGCGCAATAGTCAAACGCTGGCCAATAACTGAACGAACAGCACGCAAGAACCCGGAGATCCTTCCATGAGCACCCCTCAGCAACCGGCAGCCAAGCCGCAGCCACCCGCGCAGCCGACCGCGAATAACGGCAAGCGCAAGCGCATGATGACGCTGCTCGTCCTCGTGATCGTGATTGCAGCCATTGCCTACGGCCTCTATTACTTCCTCGTCGCGCGCTTCTCCGAAAGCACCGACGACGCCTACGTCAACGGCAACGTCGTGCAGATCACCCCGCAGGTGACCGGCACGGTGATCGCCGTGAACGCCGACGACACGCAGACGGTCAAGATCGGCGACCCGCTGGTGCAACTCGATCCGGCCGATTCGCGCATCGCGCTCCAGCAAGCCGAAGCCAACCTGGGCCAGACGGTGCGCCAGGTGCGCGGCCTCTTTGCCGACGATAGCCAGTACGAAGCGCAAGTGGCCGTGCGTCAGGCCGACCTCTCGCGCGCGCAGGACGATCTGCGCCGTCGTATGGAAGTCGCGCAGACCGGCGCGGTTTCGCAGGAAGAGATCTCGCACGCACGCGACACCGTGAAGAGCGCCTCCGCCGCGCTCGACGCCGCGCAGCAGCAACTCGCCGCCAACCGCGCGCTCACCGCCAACACGACGATCGCCAATCACCCGAACGTGATGGCCGCCGCCGCCAAGGTCCGTGACGCCTACCTCTCGAACGCGCGCAATACGCTGCCCGCGCCGGTCACGGGTTATGTGGCGAAGCGCTCTGTGCAGGTCGGCCAGCGCGTGTCGCCGGGTACGCCGCTGATGTCGGTGGTGCCGTTGAACGCTGTGTGGGTCGACGCGAACTTCAAGGAAGTCCAGCTCAAGCACATGCGCATCGGCCAGCCGGTCGAGATGACGGCCGACGTGTACGGCTCGTCGGTGGTCTATCACGGCAAGGTGGTGGGCTTCTCGGCGGGTACGGGTTCGGCGTTCTCGCTGCTGCCCGCGCAGAACGCGACGGGTAACTGGATCAAGGTGGTGCAGCGCCTGCCGGTGCGTATCGCGCTCAATCCGGCCGACCTCGAAAAGCATCCGCTGCGTATCGGTCTGTCGATGCAGGTGGACGTGAGCATCAAGGACGATACCGGTGGCCAGCTCGGCAACGCGCAGAACACGGTCTATCAGACCAATGTGTTCGAGAAGTACGGCGACGAAGCCGATGCGGAAATCGCCCGCATCATCGCGGAAAACGCCGGCCCGAGCGCGAAGCAGGTGTCGTCGGATAACGCGCGTGCAGCGAAGCCCGCACGTAGCTGATGTAAGTTCGCGCCGCCGCAAGGTGGCGCGAACGCAGTCGTACACGAAGCCGCTTACGTAGCAGCAATCAGCAGCACATAACAAAGCACTCCATGGCAGCAGCACAACAACCCGTCGTCCATCCGCCGCTGCAAGGCGCGCAACTCGTGTTCGGCACCATCGCGGTCTCGCTCGCGGTGTTCATGAACGTGCTGGACACGTCGATTGCGAACGTCTCGATCCCGTCGATCTCGGGCGACCTCGGCGTCGCTTCAGATCAGGGCACGTGGGTCATCACCTCGTTCGCGGTCGCCAACGCCATCTCCGTGCCGCTCACGGGCTGGCTCACCGAGCGCATCGGCCAGGTGCGCCTGTTCATGGCGTCGATCATCCTGTTCGTGATCTCGTCGTGGCTGTGCGGCCTCGCGCCCACGCTGCCCTTCCTGCTCGCCGCACGCGTGCTGCAGGGCGCCGTGGCGGGTCCGATGATCCCGCTCTCGCAGACGCTTCTGCTGGCGAGCTATCCGCGCGCCAAGGCGCCCATTGCGCTATCGATGTGGTCGATGACCACGCTGATTGCGCCGGTGGCGGGCCCGATTCTCGGCGGCTGGATCTCGGACAATATCTCGTGGCCGTGGATCTTCTACGTGAACATTCCGGTGGGTATCGTCGCCGCGATCGCCACGTGGATGATCTTCCGCACGCGCGACTCGGTGATCCGCAAGGCGCCGATCGACGGCGTGGGCCTGGGTCTGCTGATTCTCTGGGTCGGCTCGCTGCAGATCATGCTCGACAAGGGCAAGGATCTGGACTGGTTCTCGTCGACGACCATCATTGTGCTGGCGCTGACCGCCGTGATTTCGTTCGCGTTCTTCGTGATCTGGGAGCTGACCGCCGAGCATCCGGTGGTCGATCTCTCGCTGTTCGCGCGACGCAACTTCACGGGCGGCACGATCGCGCTGTCGGTGGGCTATGGCCTGTATTTCGGCAACCTCGTGCTGTTGCCGCTGTGGCTGCAAACCGATCTGGGCTACACCGCGACCGATGCGGGTCTGGTGATGGCGCCGGTGGGCTTCTTCGCGATCCTGCTTTCGCCGATCACGGGCAAGATCCTGCCGCGCACCGATCCGCGCTATATCGCCACCACCGCGTTCGTGGTGTTCGCGCTGTGCTTCTGGCTGCGCTCGCAGTACACCACCGGCGTGGACACGTGGGCGCTCACGGTGCCGACGCTGATCCAGGGCATCGGCATGGCGGGGCTCTTTATTCCGCTCGTCTCGATCACGCTCTCCGGTCTGCCGGGCAACCGCATTCCGGCGGCTTCGGGTCTGTCGAACTTCGTGCGGATCATGTGCGGCGGTATCGGCACCTCGATCTTCGAAACCGCGTGGGACCATCGCACGATCTTCCATCACGCGCGTCTGACCGAGCAGGCCACGCCGACCAACCCGGTGTTCAACCAGTCGATGCAGCAGATGCAGAACGCCGTGGGCCTCGATCCGTCGCAGTCGCATGGGATGTTCGATCGTATGGTGACGCAGCAGGCCGCGCAGCTTGGCGTGAACGACCTGTTCTGGATCTCCTCGGTGATCTTCATCGTGCTGATCGCGTTGATCTGGATCACGCGCCCCGAGCGCTCAGGCGGCGCCGATGCGGGCGCGGCGGCTTCGGCAGCGCATTGATGAGTTCAGGCCTGCGCTCGATTTGAATTGAGCGCGCCAACAAAAACGGCACGTCCGGTGAAACCGGCGTGCCGTTTTTTTATTGCTTGCACGATCAGCCGTGCGCGCTTGTGTGCGGGCTTGTGTGCGCGCTTCAGGCCGCGCCGCTCACCACCAGACGTTCTGGCGCCAGCACGCCGTTGGCGGCTTTCGCCACGCCTAGCAGTCGCCCCGCTTCGTCGTAGACGCGCACCCGGTCGGCCGCTTCGCAGAGCTGGCGATCGAGCGTGAGCGCGTTCAGCGGCAAACGCTGACCGTGCGTAAAGCGTCGCGCCGATTCGGCGTCGAGCGTCACGAGCGGGAACGTCGAAAGCAACGCGTCCACCGGCTGCAGCCACGCATCGCGCGCGGGTTCGTCGGCGACGTTAAGCGCATCGAGCGTCACCGCGTGGTCGAGCGTGAGCGCGCCCACGCCCGTGCGACGCAGCATCACCAGATGCGCGCCACAGCCCAGCGCCTCGCCGATATCCTCCGCGAGCGTGCGCACATACGTGCCCTTGGTGCAGGTCACGCGGAACGTCACATCGGGCAGCGCGCAGGCGATCATCTCAAGCGCGAGGATCGTCACGTTGCGCCCTTCGCGCTCGACCGTCTGACCGGCGCGCGCGTATTCGTAGAGCGGCTTGCCGTCGCGCTTGAGCGCCGAGTACATCGGCGGAATCTGCACGATGTCGCCGACAAAGCGCGTCATGGCTTCGCGCACCGCAGCTTCGTCGCACGTCACCTCGCGCGTGTCGATGGCTTCGCCTTCGGCGTCGCCCGTCGTCGTGCGGATACCGAGGCGCATGGTCGCCTCGTAGGTCTTGTCGGCTTCGAGCAGATCCTGCGAAAACTTGGTCGCTTCGCCGAAACACAACGGCAGCAGACCCGAAGCAAGCGGATCGAGCGTGCCCGTGTGGCCCGCCTTCTTCACGCGATACAGACGCTTGGCGCGGATCAGCGCGTCGTTGCTGGACAGGCCGACGGGCTTGTCCAGCAGCAGCACGCCGTCGAGCAGGCGGCGCGGAATCTTCGGCCGCTGCTCGCCCTGATTCTTCTTCGAAGATGCAGTCATGCTGGCGAGATCAGTCGTCCTTTGCGCGCGAAGCGTTCGCCTCGTCGATCAAGCGCGACATCGCCACGCCCTTCTCGACCGACTGGTCGTAGTGGAAATGCAGCGTCGGCACCGTGTGGATATGCAGGCGCTTGAATAGCAGGTTGTGCAGGTGACCGGCGGCGTGATTGAGCCCGTCCTGGGTCTGCTGCGGATCGCCCGTGAGCGTCGTGAAATAGACCTTGGCGTGCGCGTAGTCCGGCGTCAGCTCGACGCTCTGGATCGTCACGAGACCCACGCGCGGGTCCTTCACTTCGCGCATCAGTTCGGAAAGATCACGCTGGATCTGATCGGCGATCTGCACGTTGCGATTCGGGGAAGTACGTTTTTTCGGCATGATGATTCCACCTCTGTGGCGGCATTCGTTGCGACGCGCTGCAAGCGGAAAGCTGGGCATTCCGTCGCGCGCAGCCGCGCAAAAAACTGTCGGACAAAAAACAAAGGGCGGGGCTGGCTAGCGCCCGCCCCGCCCCTTTTCGGGTAAGCCCGCGAGCGGCCTGGATCACCAGGCCTGCCCGCGTGCGCCGCTGTATTACAGCGTACGCGCGACTTCCGTGATCTCGAACACTTCGAACTGGTCGCCTTCGGCGATGTCGTTGAAGTTCTTGATCGACATACCGCACTCGAAGCCTTGCTTGACTTCCTTGACGTCGTCCTTGAAGCGCTTGAGCGAGTCGAGTTCGCCAGTGTGGATGACCACATTGTTGCGGATCACACGCACCGACGACGAACGCTTGACAAAACCGTCCGTGACCATACAACCCGCGATCAGGCCGACCTTCGGCACGCGGATCACCTGGCGCACTTCTGCCATACCCGTCACGGTCTCGCGCTTCTCCGGCGCGAGCATGCCGGACATTGCCGCCTTCACCTCATCCACTGCGTCATAGATGATGTTGTAGTAGCGGATGTCGATGCCGTTCGCCTCGGCAACCTTACGCGCCTGTGCATCAGCACGCGTATTGAAGCCGATGATGACTGCCTTCGAAGCCGTCGCCAGGTTGACGTCCGACTCGCTGATCGCACCGACCGCGCTGTGCACGATCTGCACGCGCACTTCGCTGGTCGACAGCTTGACGAGCGATTGCACCAGCGCTTCCTGCGAACCTTGCACGTCGGCCTTGACGATAAGCGGCAGGTTTTGCACTTCGCCTTCCGCCATCTGCTCGAGCATGTTTTCGAGCTTGGCGGCCTGCTGCTTGGCCAGCTTGACGTCGCGGAACTTGCCTTGACGGAACAGGGCGATTTCACGCGCCTTGCGCTCGTCCGGCAGCACCATGACTTCTTCGCCTGCGCCCGGCACTTCCGACAGACCCTGGATTTCGACCGGGATCGACGGACCCGCTTCCTTGGTCGGCTTGCCGGTTTCGTCGAGCATTGCACGCACGCGGCCATAGGCGCTGCCTGCCAGCACGACGTCGCCACGCTTGAGCGTACCGGACTGGACGAGGATCGTTGCAACCGGACCCTTACCCTTGTCGAGCTTCGCTTCGATGACGAGACCCTTGGCCGGGGCTTCGACCGGAGCCTTCAGCTCCAGCACTTCGGCCTGCAGCGAGACGTTTTCGAGCAGTTCGTCGATACCCGTACCGGCCTTTGCCGACACCGGCACGAACGGCGAGTCGCCGCCGTATTCTTCCGGCACGACGCCTTCGGCGACGAGTTCCTGCTTGACGCGCTCGGGATTGGCATCCGGCTTGTCAATCTTGTTGATCGCCACGACCAGCGGCACACCCGCAGCCTTGGCGTGGGCGATCGCTTCCTTCGTCTGCGGCATCACGCCGTCGTCGGCTGCGACCACCAGAATGACGATGTCGGTTGCCTTCGCACCGCGGGCACGCATGGCCGTGAAGGCCTCGTGACCCGGCGTGTCGAGGAACGTGATGACGCCACGCGGCGTTTCGACGTGGTAAGCGCCGATGTGCTGCGTAATGCCGCCCGCTTCGCCCGCTGCAACCTTGGCGCGGCGGATGTAGTCGAGCAGCGAGGTCTTGCCGTGGTCGACGTGACCCATGACCGTGACGACCGGCGGACGCGGCAGTTGCTCTGCGTCCGTGACGGTGGTCTGGCCTTCGACCAGCAGCGCTTCCGGATCGTCGAGCTTCGCAGCGACCGCATGGTGGCCCAGTTCTTCGACGATGATCATCGCCGTTTCCTGGTCCAGCATCTGGTTGATGGTGACCATCTGGCCCATCTTCATCATCACCTTGATGACTTCCGACGCCTTCACGGACATCTTGTGCGCGAGGTCAGCCACGGTGATGGTTTCCGGCACGTGCACTTCACGCACGATCGGCTCGGTCGGCGCCTGGAACGACGATGCGCTGTCCTGGTGACGGCCACGGCCCTTCGGGCCGCCGCGCCAGCCGCGGTCAACGCCGCCCGACGAATCGCCACGCGTCTTGATGCCGCGGCGCTTCGAGGCGTCGTCCTGCCAGCCGCCCTTGCCTGCGCCCGGCTTCTTGTTGCGGTCACCCGCACCGGCGCCCGGCGCGCTGGTCGAAGGCGCAGCCGTGGTGGCCGGCTTCTTCGCACCGGCGCCAGCACCTGCTGCCGGACGTGCCGCACCTTCCGGACGAGCCGGTTTGTGCAGCGTGCCCTTGGCTTCGGCAGGCTTGGGCGGCTCGACGGGCTTCGGCGGTTCGACCGCCTTGACCTGCGCCTTGCGCGGCGTGTTCATCATTTCGCGGATCGCGCGCGCTTCGGCTTCTGCAGCCGCACGGCGGCGTGCGATCTCGTCCTGTTCTTTCTGCGCCTTTTCGGCGGCTTCACGCGCGGCTACTTCGGCCTTCTGCGCGGCTTCGCGCTGCGCGGCGCGCTCGGCGGCGGCGCGGTCATCGTCTTGCTGTTGCTTCACTTCCTTCGCTTCTGCTTCGGCATTGCGCTGGGCAGCGACGGCCTGAGCGGCCAGTTCGCGCGCAGCGGCATCTGCCGCGGCCTTCTTATTGGCGGCCTCTTCTTCTGCACGGCGGCGTTGCGCCTCGGCGGCTTCTTCGCGTTCGCGGCGCTCGGCCTCTTCACGCGCGAGAAGCTCCTGACGCTCCTTGAGTTCCTGAGCCTGACGCTCCAGAAGCTCGGCCTCGCGGCGAGCTTCTTCTTCGCGGCGCTGCAGTTCCGCCTCTTCGGCGGCGACTGCGGCGTCGTCGGTGGCATGATTCGATGCCTCCGCCTGTTCGGCGGATTCGTCACGGCGGACGAAGGTGCGCTTCTTGCGCACCTCGACCTGAATGGTGCGAGCCTTGCCCGTCGAATCGGACTGCTTGATTTCCGACGTATGCCGCTTCGTCAGCGTGATCTTGCGCTTGTCTGCATCAGTCGAGCCGTGAGACTTGCGCAAGTGGTCGAGCAGACGCGCCTTGTCCGTTTCGGACAGGGAGTCGGCTTCGCTCGCTTTCGTGACGCCCGCCGCCTGCAGCTGTTCGAGCAGCACGCCGGCAGGCATCTTCAGTTCCGCGGCAAATTGGGCTACGTTGTTACTCGCCATTCATTCCTCTTAATGCAAGGATCGATTCCTTGCGGTTGACATCGGGTCATGCGGCACCGTTTGCCCCGCGCTACTGTTGCCAGCTGCGGGGCGGCCGCGATCAGTTCAGTGGGTCATGGTCGCTTCCTGCTCGTCACGCCCTGGAGAATCACCGGGGGGAATACTCCCCCACAGGTCATTCGAACCAGTGCTCACGTGCCTTCATGATCAACGCCTTGGCGGCGTCCTCTTCCATTCCCGTCATTTCGGTCAGTTCGTCCACGGCCAGCTCGGCGAGCTCGTCGCGGGTGTGAACTTCGTGCTGCGCCAGTTTTGCGAGCAGCTCCGGGTCGATGCCGTCCAGACTCTTGAGGTCCAGAGCGGCGCTTTCCACCTTTTCCTCGTTCGCGATCGCCTGCGTGAGCAGGGCGTCGCGCGCGCGGTTGCGCAGTTCGTGCACGGTGTCCTCGTCGAACGCCTCGATTTCCAGCATTTCGTTGAGGGGCACGTAGGCGATCTCTTCGAGGCTGGTGAAGCCTTCGTCGATCAGGATGTCGGCGACTTCCTCATCAACGTCGAGACGCGCCATGAACAGGTCGCGCAGCACCGTGCGCTCCTGGTTCTGCTTCTGCGCAGATTCATCCGGCGTCATGATGTTGATCTGCCAGCCGGTCAGCTCGCCGGCAAGACGCACGTTCTGGCCGCTGCGGCCGATGGCGACTGCGAGTTCGCTTTCGTCGACGACAACATCCATCGAGTGCTTTTCTTCGTCGACGACGATCGACTGCACGGCGGCCGGCGCGAGCGCGCCGATCACGAACTGGGCGGGATCTTCCGACCATAGCACGATGTCGACGTTTTCGCCACCAAGCTCGTTACGCACAGCCTGCACGCGCGAGCCGCGGATGCCGACGCAGGTGCCGATCGGGTCGATGCGCTTGTCGTAAGCCACCACGCCGATCTTGGCGCGAACGCCCGGATCGCGCGCCGCCGCCTTGATTTCGAGAAGGCCTTGCTCGATTTCCGGCACTTCCATCTCGAACAGCTTCATCAGGAACTCGGGCGCCGTGCGCGAGAGTTCGATCTGCGGGCCGCGCGCGGTGCGGTCGACCTTGCCGATCCAGGCGCGCACGCGGTCGCCCACGCGCAGGTTTTCCTTCGGAATCAGCTGGTCGCGGCGCAGCAGCGCTTCGACACGGCCCGATTCGACGATGAAATTACCCTTGTCCATGCGCTTGACCGTGCCGGTCATGATGCTTTCGCCGCGCTCGAGGAAGTCGTTCAGGATCTGTTCGCGCTCGGCGTCACGGACCTTCTGCAGGATCACCTGCTTGGCGGCCTGTGCGCCGATACGGCCGAACTCGACCGACGGAACCGGCTGCTCGATAAATTCGTCGATTTGCGCTTCGGGGTTCTGCTCGCGTGCCTCGAACAGGAGGATTTCCTGGTCCGGCTCCTGCAGGCCCGCCTCGTCCGGCACAACGCGCCAGCGACGATACGTTTCATGCTCGCCGCTTTCGCGGTCGATATGCACACGGATGTCCGCATCCTCGTCGAAGAGTTTCTTGGAGGCCGACGCAAGCGCCGCTTCAAGGGCGGCGAACACCACGTCCTTGTCGACATTTTTCTCGCGTGCCAGCGCATCCACCAGCATCAACACTTCGCGACTCATTGTTTGCGGCTCCTAAAGTCAACTTTGGGGATCAGACGGGCTTTGTCGATGTCCGCGAGCGTGAAATCGAGCATCGCAGGTCCCGCCTTCCCTTCGAATTCCAGACCGATGGTTTCGCCTTCCGGGGCATGCACGATGCCGCGGTACGATTTCCGTCCGTCCAATGGCTTTTTCAACGTGATGACCGCTTCGCAGCCCGCGAAGCGTTCGAAGTCCGCCAGTTTCTTCAGCGGACGGTCGAGGCCGGGCGACGAGACCTCAAGACGTTCGTAGTCGATGTTCTCGACAAACAGAACGTGTTGCAGCTGACGCGTGACCTTCTCGCAGTCCTCGATCGCGATACCCGCGGGCTGATCGATGTAGATGGCCAGCATGCCGCGCCCGGTGCGCTCGAGGTCGACCAGCTCGTAACCGAGCCCGGTGACCGTGGTTTCAATCAGTTCCGTCAGTTGCACAATGCCCACTCCAGATGTTCGCGCAGCGGGCCGGCAACTTCCTGTGATTCGGGATTCGCGGGCCGCGCGCCAGGTGAGCGCGCGCTCTTGCACTTCAACCCAGATGGGCGAGCCGGACCTGACGTGAAGCATGGTTGCACTGCGCAATCGCGCCCGAAGTCGTTAAAGACAACGTGCACAATCGGCCGAACCAAAAAAAAATGGGCGAAACGCCCATCTTCTCACTTAGCCAGGTGGTCGCACCTGGGACGCAAATAAAAGCCGCACGCCCAGCGACTTCGAGATTGTAGCCTTTTTTCGCTTTTAACGCAAACCGCGAGGCGCTCGCACCACAGTGCAAGCGGCCCGATACGGCCGTGCTACAAGCGTTTTCAGGGCTTATCCCGAGGCGCGGTTTGCGGGTGCAACTGCGTTGCAACTTCCCATGCAACGACCGTTGCCGCCGCAGCGATACCGGCCGGGCGCTGTCGATCGAAATCGTGAGCGCCCGCGCCTGGCTCAGTGGCCGCGCGTACGGTTGCGCGGCGCACCGCGCTGACCCGTGCGGTTGCCACCGCCCGCCGACGAACGGTTGCCACCGGCGTTGCCGCCGGCATTGCTGCCCGGGCCACGGCGATTGTTGCCCGCGCTGCCCGCGCCACCGGCATTGCCGCCGGCACGCTTGCCGCCGGACGGTGCACGATTGCCGTCGACATCGCCGCGTGCGCCGTTGCGGCCATTGCCACCAAAACCGCCGCCGTTACCACCGTTACCGCCGTTGGAGCGACCACGGCCGCCACCGGCGTTGCCGCCCATGCCGCCGCCAAAGCCGCTACCCGCGCCGAAACCGCCAGCCTGCGCACCACGGCGACCTGCGCCGCCGCCACGCTGCTGACGCGGCTGGCCCATCGCACCGTGCGAGCTGAGTACCGGCTCGCGGCTGATGAAGCCCATCGACGTCTGCATCGGGTCCGGCTGGCGACGTTCCTGCTCCTTGCCGCCACGACCGCCCTTCTCTTCGCTCGGCGCCTTCAGGCCAACCGCGGCCATGAGTGCGCGCACCTCGTTGTCTTCAAGCTCTTCCCAACGGCCGCGCTTGAGCCCCTTGGGCAGCGCGATCGGGCCGTGGCGCGTACGGATCAGGCGGCTCACCATCAAGCCGGCCGCTTCGAACATACGGCGCACTTCGCGGTTACGGCCTTCGGCCAGCGCGACGTGATACCAGTGATTCGTGCCTTCGCCGCCGCCGTCGCGGATACGCAGGAAGCTCGCCGGGCCGTCTTCGAGCTCGACGCCCTTGAGCAGCTTCTGGCGCATGCCTTCGCTGAGTTCGCCCACCACGCGCACCGCGTATTCACGCTCGACGCTGTAGCGCGGGTGCATGAAGCGGTTGGCCAGGTCGCCCGAAGTGGTCAGCATCAGCAGACCTTCGGTGTTGAAGTCCAGACGGCCGACGGCCAGCCACTTCGCCGTTTTCATCGGCGGCAGGCGGTCGAACACCGAGGCGCGGCCTTCCGGATCGGCGTGACTGACGATCTCGCCGGTCGGCTTGTGATAGATCAATACGCGCGGCGGCTTGTTTGCCAGCTTGCGCTTGATCGGCTTGCCATTGATGCGGACCTGGTCGGTCGGCAGGATGCGCTGGCCGATGTGGGCGGGTTCGCCGTTCACCGAGACGCGCCCGGCGATGATCAGCTCTTCCATGTCGCGGCGCGAGCCCATGCCCGCATCCGCCAGAACCTTGTGCAGCTTCGGTGCGTCGTCGTCCGGGCTCAGCACGCGCTTGGGCTGCTGGGCGCGGCCACGGCGCAGCATCGGCGCGCGTACGCCCGTGCCCGCGCCATTGTCGGCGTCGAAGGCCGGCGACGTCACGTAGAGGAACAGATCGTCCTGCGTGCCTTCGGCTGCGGCGCCTGCAGCCGGCGCTTCGGCACGGCCCTTACCGCCACGGCCGCCCTTCGCGGACTTTGCTGCGGGTGCGGCCGCATTCGCGCCTTCCGCCGTCTTGGCGGCCGGAGCGCGACGCCCCTTCTTCGCGCTCGCGTCCTTATCCTTGCGCGGCGTGCGCACCTGCGCGACGACCACGCCGTCCGGCGGCGTTTCGATCGCGACGGGCGCGTCCTGCGCGCCCTCGGCCGGCGCGGCGCCGTCGTTCTTGCCCTTCGTGCCTGCGCGGCGGCGCGCGATCAGGCTGCGCGGACCGCGGCGCAGGCCGCGGCGCGGACGGTCTTCGCCCTCGGCGGCGTGCTCGCCTGCCTGCGGGCCAGCGACCTCGCGCGTGTCGTCATCGCGCGTGGAGGACGCGCGACGCGCGGATTCGGACGCGTCGGTCGAATCGGTGTCGTGGATATCAGTCAAAACAACCTCGAAATGTCAGGTTGCGCGCCCGGTTGGGAGGGGCGCGTCAGTGTGTTTGTCGCTTCAGATGCCGCGCGGGGCGGCGTCGTCGTCCGTCGTCGGGACGGGGTCGTCCTGCGCCGCGTCGCGGCGGTCTTCGTGTTCTTCTGCGGGCTCGCCGGCAGCGTGGCCAGCGGACTCCGTTGCGCTCGCACGTTCAGGTGCGGCGTCGAGATCCTGCGTGAAGGCGGATTCTTCGAAATGCATCTGCACAGCGGCCGGTTGCGGCGCCGGATCTTCAATCAATTCGACTGCCGCTGTGTCGACTGCTGCTGTATCGACCGATTCAACCGTCGCTGCGTCTGCCACACCTTGCGCGTTCGCATCGGCCGTGCCCGCGTGCGCGTCCGCATCGGCCGTGCCCGCGGCGAGCGCTTCTTCGCTGCGCTCCGAAGCGGCTTCGGCGATCAGCTGCGCCACTTCGCTTTCGGGGAATTCGATCGCGTGCTGCGCCAGCAACTGCTCGCCCAGCTGGTTCGACGGATCGTCGAGCGGCGGCAGTTCATCGAGCGATCTCAGGCCGAGATCGTCGAGAAACTGGCGCGTCGTGGCATACAACGCCGGGCGTCCCGGCACATCCCGATGACCGATGACTTCGATCCAGTTGCGGTCCTCAAGCTGCTTGACGACCTGCGTATTGACCGTCACCCCGCGGATTTCCTCGATATCGCCGCGCGTGACCGGCTGCCGGTACGCAATGATCGCGAGTGTTTCGAGCACCGCGCGCGAATAACGCGGCGGCTTTTCCGGGTGCAGGCGATCGAGGTACGTACGCATGGCCGGCTTGCTCTGGAAGCGCCAGCCGGACGCGAGGCCCACCAGTTCCACGCCGCGCCCCGACCATTCTTGCCGCAGGTCTTCGAGCAGGTTACGGACGGTGTCGGCCGAAATGTCGTCGGCAAACAGCTTGCGCAGCTCGCCGATCTTCAGCGGCTCCTGCGTGCAGATCAATGCAGTCTCGAGGACGATCTTCGCCTCTTGGGTATTCATGCAGCCAGGTCAGACCCTAAGTAAGGTAAATCAGGTTCAGGGAACCGGATCAGACAGACGAAAGACGATATGGAACTGGAGACGCGCTCGCCCGATTCTGATCGGTCATATTGATGGGAGCACGCACCGGGGGGCCGCTAAACAACACTTTGCACACTTGGAGAGAGACAAAGTGCCAGACCCAGCCGGACGGAGCAGCGAAATTCCCGCAGGGAATCGCGTAACTGAGCGCCATCTTACGCAAAAACAACGGGGGCGTAAAGTCGCGGCGACGCGCGTTTTAGCCCGATCTGGTCAATGCGGTATTGAATCGACAGGGGCGCAATGCAGAGTGCATGCCGATGAGCTCGCGCCCTGCGCTTTCGGCATGGTTCAAGCCGCGCCGTGCTGCGCCAGATAACGTGCAAGGCGCTCCACGCCGGCGTCGAGCCGCGCCGGGTCGCACGCATAACACCAGCGCACAAAGCCCTCGCCTTCAGGCCCGAACGCGCTGCCCGGCGCGAGACCCAGCCCGGCTTCGCGCACCAGCGCCTTGCAGAGTTCGAGGCTATGCTGCGCGCCCGCGAGCCTGAAAAACAGGTACATGGCGCCCGGCGGCGCTTTCACGTCGACGCCCGGCAACGGTGCAAGCGCCGCCGCCAGGTGATCTCGCGAGGCCCGCAGATCGGCCACGAGCGCTTGCGTGGTCACCTCGCCCTGCTCCAGCGCGACGATGCCGGCCTGCTGCACGAACGACGGCGCGCACGACGTGTTGTATTCGACCAGCTTGCCCAGATCGTCCATTAGCGCACGCGGTGCGACCATCCAGCCGAGCCGCCAGCCCGTCATGAGCCAGGCCTTCGAAAATGAATTGACGCAGATCAAACGCTCGTCGCGCGACGCAAGATCGAGGAACGACGGCGCGGTGCGCTCGCCTGCCTCGCCGTAGTAAAGGCGCTCATAGACTTCATCCGCGACGATCCAGATGCCGTGGCGGCGGCAGTGCTCCAGCACGGCGCGCTGTTCGTCGCGCGTCATTACCCAGCCGGTCGGATTGTTCGGCGAGTTGATCATGAGGAGCCGGGTGCCCGGCTTGAGCGCGCCGAGCAGGCGCTCGAGATCGAGCGTCCAGCCGCGTGCATCGTAATCGAGCGCGACCGTTTCGACGCTCGCGCCGAGGATTTTCGGGATTTCGACGAGATTGGGCCACAGCGGCGTCACCGCGACGACGCGATCGCCCGCGCCCACTACGAGTTGTGCCGCCAGCATCAGGGCGTTCACACCGGCACTGGTGACGGCGATATGGTCGGCGGGCGTGGCGCCGTGCAGTTCGCTCACATAGCGCGAAAGCGCCTCGCGCAGCGGCGCGATGCCCAGGTTATGCGTGTAGAACGTGTCGCCGCGCGTGAGCGCCTGGGCGGCGGCTTCGCGGATGAAGGCAGGCGTGACGCGATCGGATTCGCCGAACCAGAACGGCAGGACATCGGCGCGCCCGAAGCCCGCGTTCGCCACTTCGCGGATCTGCGAGGCGCGCAGCGCGTGCACCGCCGCACGTGCGATGGCGGGCGCAGCAGACGAGGCAAGAACGGTGTTCAGTGCAGGCGTGGCGGACGAAGACAGGTCGAGATCGCGCATCGAGGGTTCCGTGAGAGGTGAAGGCCGACGTCAGGTGTGCACCAGTGTAGCGCCCGCCGGTCTAGCGATCGCCGCCCAGTTCGCGAATCAAGGTCCACACGGCCTCGGCCGCCGGCGACAGCGAGCGGTCGCGCCGCCGCACGAGTTCGACCGTGCGCTCGGCGCGCGGCACCAGCGAGCGCGCCAGCAGCGACGAACCCGCGGGCACCGGCAAGGCCAGCCAGGGCAGCACGCTCACGCCCACGCCCGCCTCCACCAGCCCGAACACGGTCGCCGGGTGCCCCAGTTCCTGCACGACGCGCGCGTTGACGCCCTGCTCGCGCATCACCGCGTCGATCAGCGGACGGCTGCCCGAAGCGTGATCGAGCATCACCAGCCGTTCGCCATCGAGCGCTTTCCACGGCACCTCGTCGCGGCCCGCGAGCGGATGATCGCCGCGCACCACCACGCAAAACGAGTCTTTCGCCAGCAATTCGGTTTCGAGATCGTCCGCCGCCAGCGCACCCACAAAGGGCCCGATTACGACGCCGAAATCCACCTCGCCCGAGCGCACCTTGCGCACCACGTCGCTTTGTACGTCGTCGCGCAAGCCCAAGGTGACGTAGGGAAACTGGCGCCCGCACGCCGCCACCACTTCGGGCATCAGGCGGCACGCGACGGTGGGGCTGGCCGCCACCACCACGCGGCCGCGCCGCTGCTCGCCGATTTCGCGGATCTCGCGCAAGGCATCGTCCAGATCGCCGATCAGGCGCGGAATCGTCGCAATCAGGTTGGCGCCCACGTCAGTCAGTTGCACGTCGCGCGTGGTGCGATCGACGAGCTTCACGCCCATCTCCGCTTCCAGTTCGCGCACGCAGCGGCTCACCGCCGACTGGGTCAGGCCGATTTCGTCTCCGGCGCGGCTGAAGCTCTGCAGGCGCGCCACTTCGATGAACACCCGCAATTGCCGCAACGTCACATTCATCTGCTCGCCTCATGAATCGTTTGGTTTCATGCGATTTTAGACCCTTGCTGGATCGTTACAGCACTGTGAATGCGCCCGGCAATTGTTCGCCGCAGTGCAGCAATACACCGAAAACGCACGCCTGGCGGGCCTGTTTGCACAAGATTGGTGATTGTCCCGATTTCCCGGTGATGCGTTTTCGAGTCTCATACGCCCCTGGCAAGCACCCGCGCGGGCTTGATGCCACGCGGCTTCGAGACGAAAGCGTGTGAGCTGGCACGCTTCTCGCATTAAGGCAGACACAGGATCGGCGGACGGTCCGATGCTTGATGACACTGGCCCGTCCCAACCGATTCCGCCTGGTACTCCGCCAACCGGCCGGATGTACATGAAGAGTGCGCAGCGCGGGGCAGCGCACCGGAGATAGCTTCGCTGAGGTGAAACATGATGCTGTTCGACGATTTGAGAGATAACGAATGGGCCCTGGTCGAGGCGTTGTTTTGTGCGGAACCCGCACGGAGCGAGCGTCGCGGACGGCCTCGCGTCGAAGCGCGCGCCGTGGTCAATGCAGTGCTTTGGGTGCTGTCGACGGGTGAAGGCTGGTCCAAGCTGCCGGGTCGCTACCCCTCGCCGCCCACCTGCCGCCGCCGCTTCGACGAATGGCAGGCAGACGGTACGCTCGCCGAAATCGTGAAGCGCCTGGGCACGAGCGGCCGTGAAATTTCGCTGCGCGGCCGCATTGGCGCGACGGCCACCAAGCCGCCCGCACCGCCGAGCCGCGACCGCCTGCGCGGCGCATTCTGGACCAATCCGGAATCGTGGCGCGCGCCGGTCAAGATGGCTTGAGTCCGCTTTAAAGCGGCTTTAAAACGGATCGACACCGGTTTCGAGGCAGCTTCGGATCACGCCTCAGAATCACGCTTCAAATCGACTCGGTCCGCTGGGCGCGAAGGCGCCTGGATTGACTCCCCACGCTCTGCAAGCCGGGCGCACCGCGCGCCCGGCTGTCCGCCCGGTTGTTATTTTTTGGCAGCGTCCGCTGCCGGCACCCTGAATCTAGCGTTGTCTGTCCGCCACAACGTATCTCGACGTGGTGCGATTCAAAACGCATTGGCGCCCATCCTCTAATTCCCGCCGCCACTGCGCCCAACAGCGCAAAACGATGCGCGCGAAACATCTCTTTACCAATATTTACAGCATGCTTTCGTGCCCGACCGTACCTTAGGAGCATGTTCACCTACATCCAATCCCCGCTCTGACGGGAGGCCATATGAAATCCATGACTCTGCACAATCGGGGCATCATGGTTTCGCTGTCCGCCCTCGCCCTGCTTGCGTCGCTCACGCTGCCCGTCCAGTTGGCCACGTGGTTATCGGACGACGCCTCGGCCCAGCCGCCGAAGTCCAGTGCGCCTCACTGGCCCATCGCGCGAACGGGCGCACATGCGTGGCCGCCCGCCGCCAACCGCGCCGACAACGCCGCGCCGCCCGTGCCGCGTGGCGACCTGCGCGGCGATATCGTCGATAACGCGCGCCGCAGCCCGCCACAACGCCCCGAGCCGCCGCGCTCACGCCATTAGACGTCGAGACATCGCCACGCCTGTCGTCGCGCCATTGGGCCGCGCACGTACATGGCTGATTCGATGGTAATGCGAAATAGATCGAACGGATGAGATCGGAGAGCGGGAACGGAGACGGCGCACCGCCGCTGTGTCGATGAGATGTCGAAGGCGTGACGATGGCGGGAACCACCGCGCAGGCGCGCGGTCTATCTATTGCCATTAAGCACAGCGTGGCAGCAGTAATTCCGGTAAGCCCGTATCTTCCGATACGGGCTTTTTTTTGGCCGGCTATAAAGTCGTGGAGCCTGCGGCGTCGGACGACTGCACGAGCGACTCGGCCACATAGTCGGCGCTGCGCTGGTCGGTCCACTGGAGGGTGCGCTCGTCGCGTGCCAGGCGCGCGAATTCAGCGCGGCCACGATCGGTCAGCACGGCGATATCGACGGGAGCATGAAAACCCGGGGCGGGAGCGACGGTGCGCTGCCTGACGGTATCCATCAGGCCAAGGTTACGCAGATATTGGAACACTCTGGGACTACGCGCCCACGGGACCTGCCGATACTGCACCCGCCGCAAGGCTTCGAGTACTGCTTCGTTGGAATACGTGGTCATCTCACTTCTTTCTTAAAATGCAGTCCTGCTGCCATTGAGCCTGCTGCGGCGCAATGTCGGCAAGCGCTGCGAAGCTGTCATCCCCGGGGCGATCCGCCCGAGGCTGTCAACCACGCGCCCTGCCGATATCCTGCGCCGTGGCACGGACTGCAGGTTATTCGGGTCCCCGCGAAAGCGTCGGGAGCCGCGCGCAACAGCAGCAGCGCTCATGGAGCGCTCGCCGCGCGAGGCCGTGGCTTCCGGCATGATCGTCGTGGCGGCGTTCCTGCCGCTCACGCGCACGAGACACGCTTCATCCCGAAAACAATACGTTACCTCATTCAAATTGATTCTATTCGGAATATTTGCGCTATTTTTTGCGCTGTTCGTGCTGTGGCGCCGCGCCCGTCGGTCGGTCGCCGTCACGGCGGTCATCTTCTTCTGGCTGCTGGCGTCGGGCTGGCTTGCCAAACCCCTGCTCGACCTGGCGCAGCCCGCGGCGTATCGCACTCCCTACAATCCCGCTGCGCCGACGGCAGCCGCGTTCGGTGCGCGCACCGCCATCGTCATGCTGGGCGGTGGCACCGATGTGCTGCCCAATGGCTCGCTCGTCCCGCAACACGACGTCTACGCGCGCATTGCGCTCTCGGCGGCGCTGCAGGCGCGCTGCCTCGCGACCGGCGCTGCCTGCAAAGTCATCGCGAGCGGCGGCAATCCGCAACATCACCGCGCGAGCGAAGCCGATACCTATGCCCCGTGGCTACTGCGCGCGGGCATCGCGCGCGACGATCTGGTGCTCGAAAACACCAGCCTCACGACCTGGCAAAACGCCCGCAACGTCGCGCCCATCGTGCACGCCCAACGCGCGGATACCCTCTTCGTCGTAACCTCCGCGTATCACATGGCACGCGCGATGCTCGACTTCGAGCGCTTCGGCATGCATCCGGTGCCGGCTGTGTCCGAGGTACGGCATGTGCGCCCGGGTCTGTGGCCGCGACTGGGCAATCTGCGTAACGCCGAAACCGCCTTGCACGAATTGATCGGGATTGCGCAATTTCACGTCTATGTCCTGCTCGGCTGGTTTTGACGCGCAGCGCATGAAGCGATCAGACTCACCGGGCTGATAGCCGCTCGCGGGCATGTCGCAGTCGTGATCGGGTCAGATGTGCCAGGATGTATCCGAGGATATGTAAGGAGTTGTAAAACGCACTTGCGAACCTTACGCCGCGTCATCGGGAACGATGCCACGATCGTTAGAATGACGTGCCTTATCCTGCTCGGCAGGCACCAGCTGGGTCCATAAACCGCTCTTCGGAGGTAGTGATGAAAAAAGTGTCCCTCGCAGTCCTGATTTCGCTGTCCGCACTGACCGGCGCAGCTTACGCACAGTCGGACAACGGCGTCATGATGAGCACCGATCCGGCCAAGGCCGCCGACGTCGAGCAGCGCGCGCAGGATCTGCAGCAACGCCAGCAGGCCATGGCGGAAGCCCCGGCCGAAGCGCCGATGAAGCATCACAAGAAAGGCGGCCACCCGCATCACAAGGCGCCGCCGAAGATGGATCAATAAGCGCAACAGTAAGCGGATCCCTCACGCGCTGGCACAGCGTCCTCCGGACGCCCTGCTGAACGCCCGAAAAGCCGATGCCGCTAGCCGGCCTCGGCTTTTTTCATCTGCGCCGCACACAGCGGGCGAGGATTGCACGCCAACGCCCACTGGGCGGCGCGCGCGCGGGTTATGCTAAAGTCGCGCACCTCGAAATCCCCCACTTTTGTGCGCGACTCGCGCGGAGAAACATCCATGAGCAACATCCAGCTCGACATCGAATGGACCGAAGCGGCATCCCGCAAGATCGAAAAGCTGATGCCGCGCGGCAAGGGCGCCGAGGCGTTCCTCGCGCTGCCCCCGGTCGAATGCCTCCCGATGGAAGGCGACGTGCTGTTCCTCGGGCCGGAAGGCAAGCAGCAACCGTTCATCGTCGCGGAGCGCCAGTATCACCACGAAGGCGACGCCGACTGGACCATCATCCTGATCCTCGACGTGCCCGATACCACGCATTAAGAACGCTTCAGGCGGCGCCGCGCTCCGACGCCGCTTCATCACTCGCGCGACCGTTGCTGTCGCGCGCAGCCTGCCCGGCTGCCTCAACGCGCCTTGCGCTCTCCTTAGTCCGTCACGCGCTGACGCCCCGACTTGATCTCGCCGCGACGCGCCTTGCCGTCGAGACGGCGCAGCTTCGACGCGCGCGTGGGCCGCGTCGCCACCCGCGCCTTGCGCGTCACGCTCACGCTTTCGATCAGTGCGTCGAGACGCGCGAGTGCAGCGGTGCGGTTCTGTTCCTGGGTGCGATATTCCTGCGACTTGATGATGACGACGCCCTCGTGCGTGATGCGCCGGTCGGCGAGTGCGAGCAGGCGCATCTTGATGACCTCGGGCAACGACGAGGCGCGAATATCGAAGCGCAAGTGAATCGCGCTCGATACCTTGTTGACGTTCTGGCCGCCCGCGCCCTGCGCGCGCACGGCGACGAGTTCGACTTCATGCGGCGGGATGGAGAAGCGGTCGGACATGGCTGCTGAAAAATCGCTAAAAACGGCCTGTGGCAGGCATCGGGCATGGAAGCCTCGCAGTGTCGCATGAAGCGCCATGCCGCGATATGCGCCCTGACAAACCACAACCCGCCGGCCTCTCCGGGCACGCCGGATGCAACAGCGCAGACGATTTCTTTTCAGCGCGTTCCAGGCGCGTCGCCACGGCCGGTTTGCCCAGGCGCCGCGCTTGAACGATACTTCGTTCATCTTTTTATGGAGAGCGCATCCCATGAAAGTGCGTCCAGCATTCGTCGCCGAACTGGCGGTCAATCTGCTGCTGCCCTGGGTCGCGTACCGGCTCGCCCAGCCCTACTGGGGCGAACTTGGCGGCCTGATTGCCTCGGCGATCCCGCCGCTGGCGTGGACCATTGTCGAACTCGCACGATTCCGGCGCGTCGATGCGCTCTCGGCGGTGATCCTGCTCGGCATCGTGCTGTCGCTGGTCGCGATGGCTTTCGGCGGCGGCACGCGCACGCTGCTGATGCGCGAGAGTTTCTCCACCGGCGCGATCGGCGTGACCTTCCTGCTGTCGCTGCTGGCGCGACGGCCCATCGTGTTCTATCTCACACGCGCCACGGTCGCGCGCGAAACGAGCGAGGGCGTCGGGCGGCTCGAACTGCTCTGGAGCGAGAACCGCCGCTTCGTCGTCGCCATGCGTCTGCTCACCTTCGTGTGGGGCGCGGGTCTGATCGCCGATGCGTCGCTGCGCACGTATCTGGCCGCCACCTGGCCGATCGAGCGCTTTCTGGTCGTCTCGCCGATCCTCGGCTATTGCATGTTCGGCGCGCTGCTGGCGTGGACCTTCTGGTATCGCACGCGCATGCGCCGCATCCGCGGCACGCATGGGCTGCTGGGCGACGCATCGACACTGGGCACCACCGATCCGTCGGGGGGCGCGGCGGGCTGAGAACGCTGTCCTCAACGCCGGTGCGCGCACGGGAAACCCCCGAATACAGAGACGGACGGATCGCACCCGAAATCATTTAAACTCAGCGCCACAGTCCGCGGCGCTTATCGCCGCATCCGAACACCATGGCAGTCGATGCGCTATTCCGTAGAAATCAGGAAATTCCTTTATAGCCAGTACTTCTACGGCGGTCTGCGCATTGCGGTCGGCATCTCACTCCCGGCCATCCTGTGCCTGTTTGTGTTCGACAAGAGCGAGCTGGGCTTCACCATCTCCACGGGCGCGCTCGGCGCCTGCGTGGTCGACATGCCCGGCCCGCTCAAGTACAAGCGCAACGAGATGCTCGCGTGCAGCGTGATCGGCTTTCTGTCCGCGTACGCCACGGGTCTTGCCACCTTCAGTCCGATCGCCCTTTGGGCCACGGTCGTTCCGCTCACCTTCGTGCTCTCGCTGATCGTCGTCTACGGCAACCGCTGGCCGCAGATCAGCTTCGCCACGCTGTTCATGATGGTGATGACGCTCGAAGAGCATTTCACGCCGCACCAGGCGCTCGTCAACGCCGCGTGGATCCTGCTGGGCGGGCTCTGGTACACGGGCTGGTCGACGCTCGTGAGCCGTCTGATGCTCGATCGCATCGAACAGCAGGCGCTCGCGGAAAGCGTGTTCGCCTGTGCCGACTATCTGCTCGCACGCGCGCAGTTTTTCGATCTCGACAACGATCTGGACGACTGTTACCGCAACCTCGTCGCCAAACAGATCGCGGCGGTCGAGCGCCAGGACGCGGCGCGCGACATCGTGCTGCGCAATCTGCCCAAGCTCAGAAGCGGACGCATCGACGCGCGCCGCGCCATGCACTTCAATCTGTTCATCAACACGGTCGATCTGCACGAACTGTTCGTGGGCGCACACACCGATTACCCGCTCGTGCGCAATACCTTCGGCGGCTCCGATCTGCTGGTGTTCTATCGCGATCTGATCCGCAAGGCGGCGGCGGATCTTGAGGACATTGGTCTCGCCGTGCTGCAGAACGAAGCGCCGCGCGCCAACGTCAACGTGAAAGCCGAACTGCGCGCCATCGAGTTCGAACTCGAAATGCTCAAGCGGCGCGATCTGCCCACCAAAGACCCCGAGGCCTACGCCGCGATCTCGGCCTCGTTCCGGCGCATCTGGAGTGCCACGCGCCTGATCGACCGCATGCGCCGCAGTCTCGCCAGCGAAGTGCCGACCACCGAAACCGAACTGCGCATCGACGAAGCCCTCACGCGCTTCGTAACCAACCGGCGCGTCTCCTGGCTGCAGATTTTCTCGAATCTCACCATGGCCTCGCCGAGCTTTCGGCACGCGCTGCGCGTGACGATCGCGGTGGCCGCGGGCTTCTGGCTCGGGCGGCTTTTGCCGCTCACCAACGCCTACTGGATCGTGATGACGACCATCATCATCCTGAAGCCCGGCTACTCGCTCACGCGCCAGCGCAACGCGCAACGTATCGTCGGCACGCTGATCGGCTGCGTGGCCAGCATCGCGCTGATCCTGCTGGTGAAGCAACCGCTGGTGCTGCTGGTGTCGATGTTCGCGGCGATGGTGATGAGCTACAGCCTGCTGCTCTTTAACTACACGGCAAGCGTCGTATTCACTTCGGCGTATGTGCTGCTGATGTTCCATCTGCTCGCACCGGGCAGCATGCGCATTATCGGCGAGCGCGCGATCGACACCGTGGTGGGCTGCATGATCGCAATCGGCGCGAGCCATTTGTTCCCGTATTGGGAATACCGGCTGATGGGCAAGCTCGTGCACGACATGATCGCCGCGACGCGCGGCTATCTGGAGGCGAGCTGGTGGTGGAGCGGCCGCGCGAGCAACCCGCAGCCGGCCTTCGCCGGACCGATGCTGACCGAAGCGGCGGCGCGCGTACCGGCGCAAGCCACGCAGGTGAGCGAGGAACAGGAAGCGCTCGCGCTTGAAGGCGCGGCAGGGACGACCTCGCCGCCGGGGCCGGTTGCCGCCGTTGGCGCGAAGGTATCGGCGCAGGCTAATGCGCAGCTGGCGGCGCCTGGCAACTCACAAACCAACGCGCAGGCCGCCTCGCAAGCCAGCCCGCAAGCCACGAGCGCCGGCTCCGCCGTGCCGTCGCTCGCGCGCGACTTCCGTTACCGCCTTGCGCGCAAGAACGTGCACGTCGCTTTTGCGAACCTTGGTCAGGCGTTCCAGCGCATGATGCTCGAACCAAAGTCGGCGCAGAAGTTCGTGCCCGAACTCAACGATCTGCTGGTGCGCAGCCACGTGCTGGCCTCGCAGATCACGGCGGTCGCGCCGCTGTTGCGCAGCGCCGCCACTGCCGATCAACTCACGCCCGCCGTCAAGCTCGACGCGCTCGAACAGGCGTTGAATGGCGTGCGCGAGAACCTCGTCGCCGCCGAAGCGGGCACGCCCGTGCCCGAGGACCAGATCGAGATCACGCGCCGCATGACGCGCGAACTCGACACGCTAGTGGTGGAGGCGGAACGCGCACTCGGCGCGGCGAGCGACCTTGTGCAGGATCTGAAGATGCTTGCGCACCAGTGCAAGCAGATGCTCGCGGCATCGTGGCTGATTCGCAAGGACGCGAGCCTGATCCGGCTGCCCGAGGAGTGAACGCGGGGCGCGCTGCCCCGCCTTACTGCGGCTTATTGCGACCTATTGTCCCGCGTTGCTCGCAGACGGCGCACTCGCGGCGACGCCCGAAGCCCCGGAAGTCTGGGTGGCCTGCGCGCCGACCGTAGCGTCGTACTCGCGCTTGCTGCGCAGCGCATTGAACAGCACCGTGCCGATCACAATCAGCACCACCACCACGATCATCACGCCAACGCCAAAGGTGGGGTTCTTCTTGCGCGTATCGTTCATGGATCGTGGCCTGCCGGCAATGGAGAAAGAACGGGCATTCTACGCCGCGACGCCTTGCAGACGGCTTGCGGTTCGAGCACGATTCAACTGATAGCGGGTATCACAGCGCGCCGTCTTTTCGGTCTCAGGTGCCCCGCACCGGCATCGCCGTCGAATACTTGATCTGCTCCATCGCGAAACTCGAACTCACGTCGAACAGCGGCACCGAGCGGATCAGTTGCTTGTAGACGCGGTCGAAGTCGTCGATATCCGACACCACCACGCGCAGCAGATAGTCGGTCTCGCCGCTCATGCGATAGCACTCGACGATCTCGGGGATGTCCTGCACCGCGCGCGTGAAGGTCTGCGCCCAGGCCTCGGTGTGCTGATTGGTGCGCACGTTCACAAACACCGTCGTGCCCACACCCAGTTTCTTCGGGTCGCACAAGGCCACCTGCGCGCGGATCACACCGGTTTCCTTGAGGCGCTGCACGCGTTTCCAGCACGGCGTCTGCGAGAGATTGACGCGCTGCGCCAGTTCCGCGACCGGCATGGTCGCATCCTGCTGCAATAGCTCCACGAGCTTTCTGTCGATGATATCCATTCCCCGCCACCCCGTACCGTAGAAATTTCTTCTATCTTACGCCGCATTCGTAAATAAGAATGGAACATCTTTCTCGGTACGAGCGGCTATAACTCTCTGGGTGGACAAGCTCAACGAGAAAAACCATGAACGCCCCTACCAATCCTGCCCGCCTGCTGGCCGCCGCCGCGGACCACGAAGCCGCCGTGGCACGGCTATGCGCTGCGCTCGACGCCGCTTTCGCCGCTTGTCGCACGCCTGAGGATCCCTCCCGCTGCCCGGTCTTCGCGCGTGACATGCGTGCGGCGCTCGCCCGCGCCCAGGCCGATCCCGCGCTGGTCACGCCCGCGCAGCGCGAAGGCTGCGCCACGCGTTACCAGCGGCACCTGATCGCCGCCTGCCCGCAGGGGCGTTATGCGGTTGCCGCGCTGGTCTGGCTGCCGGGCCAGGCCAGCCCCATCCACGCGCATCACACCTGGTGCGGCTACTCAGTGCTGGAAGGTACGTTGACCGAAACGCTTTATCGATGGGACACGTCGCGCAACGGCGTCATCGTGCTGCGCTCGCACGCGCGCAATGCCGGCGCGGTTTCGTTCGGCGGCCGCGGGCGCTCGGGTATTCATCGGCTTTCGCGTGACGTGGGCGCGGGTACCGGGCCATGCGTATCGCTGCATGTCTACGGCGTATCAGCCGAGAAAATCGCCACGGACGTCAACGACATCGTGCCGCTCGTGACACTGCACGCCGCCTGATTCCACACTGCTTCGCAGTCCGTATCGTTGCTAGATCGAACTCAGTTGCGCCCGGCAGTGGGAATCTGCGGCGGCGCACCTTCGGGGCTGCCCGTCGGCGGCGGTGCCGGACGCGGTTCGTGCGAGGCGTCGCGCGTTACGGCGCGAGTCAGCGCATCTTCCGGCCCGGACGGCGCCACGGTTTCTTCTTCGACCTGAGGTTCAGGCTGCGCCGCGTCGCCGCTGCGCGACGACATATGCACCTGCATCTGCGGCACCGGTATCTCGATGCCCGCCTCGTCCATATGCCGCTTCAGACGCGCATTGAAGGCTCGCGCCACGCTCCACTGCTGCAGCGGTCGTGTCTTGATCTGCCCTTTCACAACCATCCAGTTCGGATCGAAACGATCAAGGCCCCAGATTTCCACGGGCCCCAGAATCTCGCGCCGGTAGCGGAAATCGGCAACCAGTTCCGCGCCGGTTTCGCGGATGATGCGCGTGACCGTATCCAGATCGACGGCAAACGGCACGCGCACTTCGAACACCGCAAACGCAAAATCGCGTGACAGGTTCTTCACGATCTTGATCTGCGAAAACGGAATCGAATGAATCGCGCCCTGGCCGTCGCGCAGCCGCACGGTGCGAATCGACAGATGCTCGACGGTGCCCGCGTGGCCGTTGTCGAGATCGATCCAGTCGCCCACCGAGATGGTTTCCTCGATGATGATGAAAAGGCCCGTGATCAGGTCGGTCACGAGCGACTGCGCGCCAAAGCCGATCGCAAGGCCAATCACGCCCGCGCCCGCCAGCAGCGGCGTCACGTTGATACCCAGATTGGCCGCCGTGACGATGCCCGCGATCGTCAGTATCGACACCAGCAGCGCATTGCGCACGAGCGGCAGCATGGTGCGTGCGCGCGTGCTGGGCGCGCGGCCCTTGGTGCGCGGACCGCTCGGATTGAGCGCTTCGAGGATCGCCGTATCGATCAGGATCCACACGAGCCACGCGAGGAACACGGTTGCCAGAATCGCGAAGATCGCGTGGGCGATGCCGCGCGCAGCGACGCTGGCTTCGATGATGCGCGCCAGCGAAATGTCCCAGAGCCGTGCGCACGACTCGAAATAAGCGAGCCAGATGAACAGTACGAGCAGCGTGCCGACGAAGCGCAGCAGCCGTCGCAAATACGGCGAGCGCCGACGCACGCGCGTGGGGTCGGGCCGCGTAATGCGCAGCACCACCGCCGACAGAAAGAACGCGAGCACCAGCAGCAGCGCCGTGACAACTGAAATCTGCAGCACGTTCTCGTTGCTGCTCAGGCCGCCTAGCGTCGCCGTGATCGAGGCGGCGGCGAGCAGCAGCATCGGCAGTTGCCAGAGTGAGGCGAGCACGTCGAAGACTTCGGTGAGCGCCTTGTGATCGTGGCGCAACTGGTAGCTGCGGTTGCGGATCAGATGGGCGACCGGTCGCCGGAAGCCGATGGCGAATGCGGCGGTGAGCACGGCGGCCGTCATGTTCGCAAAGGTCGACACCAGTGACGACAGACTCACGCCGAGCTGATGCGCGACCTCGTAGTTGGTGGCGGCGTCGCCCAGCGCGGCGCACACGCCGATGGCCCATAGCAGGCGTCGCGCATCGCGGATCACGATGCGCACGGCAACGCGCCGATGCCCCGCGCCGAACAGCGAAAACATGATCAGACAGATCGACGAGAACACCGCCCCCGCGACGATTGCGTAGGCGATCACCACGCCAAGCGTGCGCCCGAGCGCCGGCGGCAGCGCACGGTCGACCACGAGCGCGCCGACAAACGCGACGATCCACGGCGCGACGCGATGTAGTACGAACACCAGCAGTTCGATCGTGGTGGGATTGGGCCGCAGCCCCGTATTGACGTCGAAGCGGCGCAGCATGCGGCGCTCGAGCCAGCGCAGAACGGCCGCGCAGGCGCCCCAGCCCGCCAGCATGGCGATCATGTCGAAGACGATGCGCCCGGGGCTTTCGCCCTCGCCGCCCGAGGCGAGCGCGTAAATCTCCACGCCGGCCGCGCTGAAGCGGCCGCCCCAATAGTGCAAAGGGCTACTGCCGTGGCGCGCATCGCTTTCGACCGAAGCCAGCCCCGAGGCGATCGCGCCGAGCAGGCCTGAGGTGACCGCCGCCACGCCCGAGGCAGGCGCGGGCGCGACGTTCGGCGAGACGTTGCGTAACTTCTTGAGCTGGGAGACGAGTGCATTGCGCTGACGCTCGTTGTCGAGCGTGGAGATCACGCTGTCGAGCGAGCGGTTGAATTCGGCCTGACTGGCTGGCGACGGCGCGGAGGCCGCATCCGCCGCGGAGGCGCCCGATGCGCTCGCGGGCGCGCCGGTGATGAGGCTTTGCAGCGCGGGCAGGACCGGCACCGCAGCGGCGCCGGGACCGGCCGCCAGCGCCGAGGTGCAGACCAGCGCACCCCAGCCCAGCGCGAGCCACACGACCAGCACGACCAGGCGTTGGCACACGTGCCGGGTGAGGCTTGAGGCCCGCGCGAGCGGCCCGGAACGCAAAGCGCACGCCTGCGCGAGCGCTCCGTCCCGTCCGAAACATGGCTTCATGGACGTAGGGGTGAAATCAGGACGTTCCAGTGTAGCCGCAGTCGCGTGCGGGACGGCCCGCGCCAGTCTGAAGAAATTGCAAGCGAATGCAAGCGCCCTTGAGGCGCGTCAGACGATAGCCGGTTACTCAATAAGCGACGGTGGCGACCTGACGAATAAAGCGGCCCTGCTCCAGTTCGTCCACGAAGGCGATCGCGTAGTCCTCGGCGGAAATGCGGCTGTCGCCCTTCGCGTCGGCAATCAGCGCGTTCGCGCCGGTGCGGAAGGTGCCGGTGCGCTCGCCCGGCGCGATCAACGCGGCGGGAGCGAAGAAGGTCCAGTCGAGATCCGCGACCGTGCGGTAATAACCGAGCGCGATGCGGTGCGCGAGCGCGATCGGCTTGTACGCATCGGGGAAGCCTTCGGTATCGACGAGTTGCTTGGCCGGCGCTACTTCGAGCGAACCTGCGCCGCCCACCACGACCAGGCGCGTCAGGCCCGCTGCGCGGGTGCCTTCGACCAGCGCGCGGGTTGCGGTCTGCAGATCGTCGAGTTGGCTCATCGGCGGCGCGTAGGCGCTCGCGACCACATCATGCCCGCGCACAGCCGACGCCACCTGCGCGGCGTCGAGCAGATCGGCCTTGGCGGCCTGCACGTTCGCGCCCGCCGCGACGCGCTCGGGCTGGCGCACGAATGCGCTCACGTGGTGGCCACGGCGTGCCGCCTCGGCGGCGATGCGCGAACCGACCATACCGGTTGCGCCAAACAGGGCGATCTTCAGCGACTTGCTCATTTCCTGACTCCTGGTCGAAAATTTATGTAACCACAATAGTTACATTTAAGGGTTCAAAAAACGGGGCAGCGCCCCGTCGGTTGTTGCGTGATTCGTTACATGCTTCGCTTCGTTAAATTCAGCGTGCGCCAGTTGCAGCGCGTGTGTTCTTGCTACGTTCGAGCTTGCGCTCTCGGCGCCCCATTTCATCGACGACCTGGTCGAGCGTGCGCGCGGCCAGCGACGCCTCCATCGCACGCTGCGCATCGTCGATGATGCCGCGCAGCGAAACCTGGATATGCCGCCCCACCATACAGGCCGGATTCGGTTCCTCGCGATGCATGGCGAAAAGCTGCGCATCGTCCACCGCGCGATACACGTCCAGCAGCGTGATCGTCTGCGGCTCGCGCGCCAGCAGCGCCCCGCCGCCCGCGCCCAGTTGCGACGCCGTGAGGCCCGCATTGGCGAGCATCGTCAAAAGCCGCCGGATCAGCGCGGGATTGGTGTTCACGCTGCCCGCGATCATCTCCGAGGACAGCGGCGCGCCTTCCTGCAGCGCCAGCAGCGCGAGCACATGGACGGCAAAGGCGAAACGGCTGCTCGTATTCACGACACATCGGCCGCTGACTGCACGGCGGCAAAGAGTGTAAGCATTAAAGTGTAACCGTCATAGATACATTAATTTTCTTCGTCAAGCGCGTCGCTACGGTCGCGCCCTTTGCACGCGACAGGCGAGGTTGGGTGAATTGCTCGCCGGATCGCTCGCTCACTGGCTCGAACCCGAGGGCGCGCTGGCCGTCGGGGCATCGCTTGCGGCCCAGCGCTGCAATGAGCGCCCTGCCAGCGACAGGCCCGTGCCGGTCGCCGCTGCGGCATTGCCGAGCAACGCGTGCGCGGCGCTGGCCGCATCGCGCCACTGGCCGCGCGCCTGCGAAGCCAGTTCGTCGCTGGAGGCATTCGCGCTGTCCGCGCCGCTGGCAATCGCGGCACTCGCGCTATCGCTCTTCGACTGGATCTGCGCCTGGGTTTGCGAAGCGGTTTCGTCGAGCTTCTGTTGCGCCGCGCCGAGTTGCTGGTTCACGAAGCTCGCCGCCTTGTTAAGCGTCTGCGCCGCCTGCGCGGCGGCCTGGCTCGCTGCGTTTTGCGCGGCCTGCTGCACGGCGTCGGCCGATTGCTTGCTGAGGTCGGGCGCCGAGGCATTCTGCTTGTCGCAGCCAGCCACGGCGAGCGCGGCGCACACCAGCACCGGTACGCCTGCCCATCGTTTCGATAACTTCAAAGACATGGTCATCCTAAAAAGACACCGCCAGAGAAACCTCATTAAGCGGCTTGCAAAGATGGAAACGCGGCAATGATACGCTGCCGCGCCGCACCGTTTCCTGCGCCACCAGAGAAAATCCTGCCCGCTCGAACACGGGCCGCGCGAGCGCGCTGGCATCGGTGTCGAGCGTCATGGCCTGCGCGTCGCGCGCGATCGCCTCCAGACGCGCAATCAGCGCAGACGCCAGCCCTCGCCGCGCCCATGCTGGCGCGACATACAGCATCTCGACGTGATCGCACGGAAAGAGCTGTCCAAACGCGGCGTACTCTGCTCCGCATTGCGCCACGAGCGTCACGCCACGCCTCAGGCGTGCATCGAACGCTTCGAGGTCGTCCGCGCCCGAAGCCCATGCCGCACGCTGCGTCGCATCGTAGTGCGATGCAGCAAGCGTGAGTATCGCCGAGCGAAACAGCGCGGCGAGCGGTTGCGCATCGCGGCCCGGCGCGTAGCTGCGCCAGGCGATGGCACCGGGCGGCCGATCGTTGGCCGTAGCGCAATCCGCGGGCGGGTTCGTGAAATCGTCAATCATGCTGGAGTAGACTCCGAAAGCGCAATAACCGTTCCACCATCTCAACCAGGAGTCAAGCGATGGCAGTCAAGAAGATCCTCTTCCTCACGGGCGACTTTGCCGAAGACTACGAAACGATGGTGCCGTTTCAGGCACTTCAGGCCATCGGCCACAAGGTGGATGCCGTGTGTCCCGGCAAGAAGTCCGGCGAGCGCATCAAGACCGCGATCCACGACTTCGAAGGCGACCAGACCTACACCGAAAAGCCGGGCCACCAGTTCGCCCTCAACGCCAGCTTCGACGAGATCGATCCGAAGAGCTATGACGCGCTTGCCATCGCTGGTGGCCGCGCGCCCGAATATCTGCGCCTGAATCCGAAGGTCATCGAAATCGTTCAATACTTCGCGGGCGCGAACAAACCCATCGCTGCCATCTGCCACGCGGCCCAGCTGCTCGCCGCCGCCGAGGTGATTCGCGGCAAGCGCATTTCGGCGTATCCGGCCTGCGCGCCCGAAGTGCGTCTCGCGGGCGGCGAATATGCCGATATCGCCATCGACAGCGCCGTGACCGACGCGCCCTTCGTCACCGCACCGGCCTGGCCCGCACATCCCGAATGGCTGCGCCAGTTCCTCGTGCTGCTCGGCACGCGCATCGAGCCGTAAAGTTTGCAGCATGCGCGCGCTTCGCCATGAGCGCGCGCCTTCTGACAATCTTTAACCTGATTTAACGTAAATGGGAGAGAAATTAGGACCCCTCTGATGCCGATATCGATCTGCACTCCCGACAATAGCTTTTTTACATATTGTCAAATTGCTGGAGTGTATTGCGATGGCGCTCACGGACTGGGTTGTTCTTCTCGCGATTGTCTTGATGGCCATCGCTTTCTTTTGCCGGCATTCGAGCCGCCGCGGCACCTCGACCGAGCGCGCGCGTCATATGCGTGGCCGGCGTCTGCTGATTCAGGCCGCGATTGCGCTGTGGGCCGCGCTGGTCACGCTGCAGCGCACCTTCGCCGCGCCGGGCGACATTCCGGTCGCGCCCTGGCTGAGCGTGCGCGGCGCACTGGTCGTCGTGATCGTGCTCGCCGTGATGGGCTGCCTGTGGTCCGTGCGCGGGCATCAGCTAATCAAGCAACGCCGGCTCTTTGCCTGTTAATTCCACGCGTTAATTCCGCATGTTGAACCCGCGTGCTGGTTGCCTTACGGTAAGGCCGTCGGCAATGCGCCCGTAGGCGGCATGGTCAGCGGCGCCGCAGGAAGCGGCACCGCGCTCATCACCGCAAGCTCCGCGCCCTCGTCGGCATCGCCGCCTCGCAATTCGCGCTCGTGCGCGGCCATGAGCGCCGCGGCTTCGCCCGGAGCGGGCGGCACGATCGCCAGGGCGTCGGGCAGCGAAAGATAAAACGTCGTGCCTTCGCCCTCGGCCGATTCCACCCACACGCGGCCGCCGTGCCGCTCGACCATACGCCGCACCAGCGCCAGACCAATGCCCTCGCCCGGCGCGACATTGCCATGCATGCGCTGGAACGCCTGAAAGAGGCGCGGCAACGCGACCGCAGGAATCCCCAGCCCGTTGTCGCGGACATAGAAGATCTGCAGTGACTCCACGCCCGGCGGCGCGTTGGCCGTGCCGATTTCCACCCGCCCCTCGCGCGACGGATCGAGATAGTTGAGCGCGTTGCCGATCAGGTTCGCGAAAATCTGTTCGAGCGCCGTCGGGTCGCCCCACACCGGCGGCAACGTGCGCACGCTGACCTGCGCCTGGCGTGCGCGCACCGAGGCGTGCATCGCATCGACCACGCGCTGCACCAGCTCCTGCACATTCACGCGCTGACGCCGGTACTCCACCCGCCCCACGCGCGCCAGGCGCAGCAACGCGTCGATGATGTGCGACGCGCGCAACACGGCCGTCTGCAGATAGCGCAAGGCCTCGGAAATATCCTCGTTGATGACGCGCTCGACACGCTCGCGCGCCTCGGCCGACAGCGACGAGCGCGCCACCTGTTCGCGCAGATCGTCGCAGGCGTGCGTGAGTTCGCGCGAGAACCCCTGCAGGTTCACCAAAGGCGCGCGCAGGTCGTGCGACACACTATGGATGAACATCTCGTTTTCCTGGGTCTGCTGGCGCAGATTCTCGTTGATCGACACCAGTTGCTCGGCGCGGCGCGCCAGATCCGCCTGAAAGCCTAGCCGCAGCCGTTCGGCTTCCACGAGGCGCAGGCTGATCTGGTGCAGCGTGAGGTCGAGCCTGGCAATTTCGTCGTTGCCGCTGGCGAGTGGCGCAAGCGGTTCGTTGCCTGCGAGGCGCCCGGCGTTATCGGAAAGCGCGTCGAGCCGCCCACGCACGCCGCGCGTGAACAGCCACACCGCCAGCGCCACCAGCATGATCGAGCCGATCACGGCGGTCATCACAAGCGTCTGCTGCTGCGCGCGCGCCTGCTCGGCGGCGCTCACACGCATCACGTCGAGGCGCCGTTCCTCGGTCTGGAACGAGCTGACCTGGGTACGCACGCGATCGAGCACATCGAAGTCGGTAAAGGTGCGAAAACGCTCGATGAGATCGGCGCGGCGTCCCGAGTGCAGCAGATCCTGGATGCGATCCGACCACTGCCGGTAGCTCTGCACCGCCTGGCGGATCTGCACGGCGCGCGCGACCTGCGAGGGATTGTCGGAGACGAGATCGACGAGCCGGTCGATGCGGCGGTCCACGTCCATCCAGGTCGCCACGGGCGTCGAAAAACTCGCGGCGCTTGCGGCCACCGCGCCGCGCAGCCGGACCGACTCGACCAGTACCGGCTCCAGCACGCGCCCCGCCTGCGCCAGCACTTCCTGGCTGTGCTGTCCCATGCGCTCGGCGGCTTCCGCGTCGGCCTCGGCCTTGACGATGGCCGACAGCAAGCTCAACTCGAAAACGGCGGGGATCGCGATCAGCAACAGCCCTTTGGTGGTGAGGCGCATTGAGTGGCGGTTCGGAGCGTCCGGACGGCGAAAAATGTCGATTCGCCATTATGTCGGCGTTTGCGCCCCGCGTGCGGCCAGTATGGCAGGCGGCTGCGCGTAATCGCCCGGCTGAGCGGCGTCCAGAAAACGCCGTCAATTTCGGCCTTCCGATTATTTCGAATTGCCGACAACCCATTGATAAAGAAAGGTAAAACGAATAAATCGCCCCATTCTGGCGCGGCGCTTCACCAGCATTGCGCGCAGGCACTGCAATTGTGCTCACGCGCACCGTGTGGTACGCGCACCAGCATGACACTCGCGCCCGACATCGGCGCATGGATCTAGCTGTGTGGTGCCGCGCCGGTGCAAGCACGCACCGTCAAAATGCCTGATCGCCACGCGTCGCTCACCATGCTGGCGCATACCTGGCCCATATCTTGCTCATACCGCGCTCCTTTAGGGCATACGCAGGACGCAAGGATGGACAATCTCAAAACCGGCACCGACACGCTATTTCTGCTGCTCGGCGCCGCCATGGTGCTGGCGATGCACGCAGGCTTCGCGTTCCTCGAACTCGGCACGGTGCGCAAGAAGAATCAGGTCAACGCGCTCGTGAAGATCCTCGTGGACTTCTCGGTCTCGACGATCGCGTATTTTTTCATCGGCTACACGATCGCCTATGGCGTGCAGTTCTTTTCGCCAGCGACGCTGCTCGCCGAGCACAACGGCTATCAGCTGGTGCGGTTCTTCTTCCTGCTGACCTTTGCGGCGGCGATTCCGGCGATCGTCTCGGGCGGCATTGCCGAGCGCTCGAAATTCAACCCGCAACTGTTCGCCACCTTCGCGATCACGGGCTTCATCTACCCGTTCTTCGAAGGCATGGTCTGGAACAACCGTCTCGGTTTCGAGGACGCGATCACCCACGTGTTCGGCGTGCCCTTCCACGACTTCGCCGGCTCGGTGGTCGTGCATGCGTTCGGCGGCTGGGTCGCGCTGCCGGCCGTGCTGCTGCTCGGCGCGCGCCATGGCCGCTATTCGCGCGATGGCCGCATTTCCGCGCACCCGCCTTCGAGCATTCCGTTTCTCGCGCTGGGCGCGTGGGTGCTCGCGGTGGGCTGGTTCGGCTTTAACGTCATGAGCGCGCAGACCATCGACAAGATCAGCGGCCTCGTCGCCGTCAATTCGCTGATGGCAATGGTGGGCGGCACACTCTCGGCGTGGCTCGCGGGGCGCAACGACCCGGGCTTCACCTACAACGGGCCGCTTGCCGGGCTGGTGGCCGTGTGTGCTGGCTCGGACATCATGCATCCGCTCGGCGCGCTGGCGACGGGCGCGGTGGCGGGCGTGCTGTTCGTCTATATGTTCACCTGCGTGCAGAACCGCTGGCGCATCGACGACGTGCTCGGCGTGTGGCCGCTGCACGGTCTGTGCGGCGCCTGGGGCGGCATCGCGGCGGGGATTTTCGGCGCGCGCTGGCTGGGCGGCATTGGCGGCGTGTCGCTGGGCGCGCAGATCGTCGGCACGCTGGCCGGCATCGTGATGGCCTCGGTTGGCGGCTTCGTGGTCTATGGCGTGCTGCGCATGACCGTGGGCCTGCGCATCGATCAGGAAGACGAGTACAACGGCGCCGACCTGTCGATCCACCGGATCACGGCGACGCCGGAGCGCGAATCGGTGTCCTGATCGACCGATATTGCCTGGCTGTCACGCAAAAGGCGCGCGCGGTTTTCACCGCCCGCGCCTTTTTTATTGCGCTCGCGCCACGATCAAAGCTGGCTCATCCCGCCGTCGACGATGATCTCGGTGCCGACGATGAACGCCGATTCCGCCGCACTCAAATGCAGTACCGTCGAGGCCAGTTCGGCCGCCGTGCCGAAGCGTCCGAGCGGAATCTGGGCTGCGAGCGCTTCTTTCGTCGCGTCGTCCATGCCGATCTTGCCGTGCAGCGGCGTGGTCACCGGGCCGGGGCTGACGACATTCACGCGCACGCCGCGCGGCAGCAGTTCAGCCGAGAGCGTCTTTGCAAACGAGACCAGCGCCGCCTTGGTCGCCGCATAAACCGACGACGACGGCATGCCGATATGCGCGTTGATCGAACCGTTGAGGACGATTGAAGCACCCACGTTCAGCAGCGGCAGCAGCGCCTGAATCTGGAAATACGCGCCCTTCACGTTGATGTCGAAGCTCTGGTCCCAGAGCGCCTCGTCGACCTGATCGAACGGCGCGAACTTCGCCACGCCGGCGTTGATGAAAACGGCGTCGAGGCGCACGCCCTCTTCCTGCAGCGCGGCGGCCAATGCGCGCGAGTCGGCCGGCGAGGCGGCGTCGTTGCGGTACGCCAGCGCGTGGCCGCCCAGAATCTTGCGCGCGGCGTCGAGCGCGGTTTCGTCGCGACCCGTGACGATCACGCGTGCGCCTTCGGCTGCATAGGCCTGCGCAGTGGCAAGACCGATGCCGCTGGTGCCGCCGGTGACGAGGACAGTTTTGTTGGCAAAGCGATTCATGACGTTTCTCCGGTTTGGAAGGGGGGTCCGTGCTGGACCGTAACGTCATGGTGCCGGGATCGCCGGGCGTTGCCGTACAAAGTGCCTGGCGGCCATGTTCGAATTCTTCGAACGTGTTGGCGAAACAGCCTCAGGCGCTGACTTCGATGCCTTTCACAAGACGGCTCGCAAGGCGCGGTTCGCGCAGCCGGTCGATCCACCATTGCAGCGCGCGGCCCGGCCGCTCGGCGCGCCAGGCCACGTAGAGCACGTTCGGCTCGCGCGGGCTGGAGGTTTCTTTCTCGACCAGTTCGCCGCTGGCCAGCAGCTTCGCGGCGCGCTCGCGCGGCACCCAGCCCACGCCCAGGCCGTCGCGTTGCGCGAGGATCTTGGCGCGCATCGACGGCACCGCCAGCACGTCCTGCCCGCCCAGCAGCCCGTAAGCGCGCCCAGGCGTGTGGCGCGAAGAATCGGCGACGGCCACGCCGCGTTCGGCAAGGATGCGCTCGCGCGTGAGCGGCCCAGCGGCGCCGGCCAGTGGATGGCGCGAGGCCACCGCGAACACCCACTCCATCACGCCCAGTTCGAACCAGTGCAGACCGGCAATGGCGGGCGGTTCGTTGGTAGCGCCCACGATCAGATCGGCGCGGCCGTCGCGCAGCGCTTCCCAGGTGCCCGCCAGCACCTCGTGCGTAAAGCGCAGCCGGACGCCCGATTCGAGCGCGTCGAAATCGCGCACGACCGGCATCAGCAATTCGAATTCGAGGATTTCGTCCGTGACGATCCAGAGGCGGTCTTCCCAGCCGTTGGCGACCTGGCGCACGCGCTGCGTCATGCGCGCGACGTCCTGCATCAGCCGCCCCGCTTCATCGGCGAGTAGTTGCCCGGCGGGCGTGAGTTGCAGGCGGTAGTTGCGCCGGTCGAACAGCAGCGCGTCGAAGCGGGCTTCGAGTTGCCGCGCCGCATGCGACACCGTGGACGGGGCCTTGTTCAGGCGCGCCGCGGCACGCGACAGACTGCCGCTTTCGCGTATCGCTTCCAGCAAGGACAGCTCGTCTTCGGATAACATGTGCCGCTCCATCGAACGGGTATGCGGCGATGGTACGCCAAAGCTCGCCGACGGTCCTCGCTGAAGAGGATAACGAGCGCAATCGCCAGCAGAATTACGGGACGGTGTGCGCCAGCGCACAGCGAAAAAAAAGCGCCACGTGTGAACGTGACGCTTTGAAAAGTTCTAGCCATTCCGAGGGCCGTGCTAGAACCTGAGAGCCGGTATTCGACCGCTGGATGGGGCCGGCAGCCAATCGTAGTGGGGAATCGCAATTTATGCGTTATGCATAACCCGAGACACTTAAAAACCCCGCAAGGTTCGCGAGGTCCGGGGTTCAGGCCGATGCTTTAAAACGTCATCGAGTGGATTCAAACCCTTGCCATACGACTGCGCCATGACCGCCGAAACCGTAACAACGCGCAACATTGGTGCAGAACCGTTGACCGTTGCCAGGATTTCAGATCCTGTCGAAATTAGATTCCATTTTTTACCCATCTGCTGACTAAGTCAAGCAAAATCTAACCAGATTACGCGAACTATCAAACATAACAGATTATGTTTTCCACATAACGATGTGGCCCGCCTTTCCCCATGCCGCTTGGCTTTCATCGGATGGATGGGCTGTACAACGGGACTTGGCCAGGTCCCTCGCGTGCATCTAGATTGCATGCCACGCAATAAAAGTTGAAATAGTGTTCCAGAAAACACGCAAAACAATACGACAAACCAACAACCACACCTGAGAGCTTTGCCGATGACCTCCAACTCCCCTTCCCGCAGCGACGCGGCGCGGGACTCCAAAGACGGCAGCGCCGACGAAGTCACCGCGCTGGCGCGCGGCCTGACGGTCCTGCGCGCCATCGCCGCCGCTGAAACGCCGCTTGGCAATCGAGAACTGACGGAGCTTACCGGCATTCCGAAAGCGACGCTCTCGCGCCTGACAGGCACGCTCGTCTCGACCGGTTTTCTGGCCCGCATGCCCGACAGCGAACGCTTCGTGCTGACGTCGTCGGTGCTTGAGCTGTCGAGCGGCTTCCTGCGCAACGCCGACCTGCGCGAGCGCGCCCGTCCCTTTCTGACCCGCCTTGCCGAACGCACCGCGCTCTCGGTGCACCTGGCCGTGCGCGACCGGCTGGACATGGTGGTGATCGACGCGATCCGGCCGCGCTCCGCCGTGCTGGTCTCGCGTCTCGAAGTGGGCTCGCGCATCGACATGAGCCGCACGGCCGTGGGCCGCGCCTATCTGGTGGCGCTCGACACGGACTCGCGCGCCGAACTGACCACGGCCCTGCAGGCCGCCGCCGGCAACGACTGGGGCTTTGTCAGCAGCCGTCTCGACGCCGCGCTCGCGGAAACGGCGATCCAGGGCTACGGCATGGCGATCGGCGAATGGTACGAAGGCCTGAACGCCATCGCCGGCGCGTTTGCCGGGGCTAACGGCGAGCTTTACGCCATCAATTGCGGCGGCGCCGCCCAGCAGTGTCCGCGCGACTGGCTGGTGGCGCATGCCGTGCCGCTGCTGCGCGAATGCGTCGAGCGTATCGCCGAGGAAATCGGCGGTACGGCATGCCTGCCCGCATCGATTCGGCCCGCGCCGCATTCGCGCTGAACCCAGATCCGGCCACTGACGCCCTTCACCCCTTGTCCCTACATTAAATCGTCCAATTTCTTACACGACGCGGATACGACCTGTAACCTCCGTAACGCCTCGAAAGAATCAGCACTGGACGGTAACAAACGGGGCAACGTAGCATCATGCCTTTCAGGTGGCGTGAGCCGCTGGTAAGGCGTCAGTCAGTCTCCGGTCAGTTGCTGGTCGCTCATTCGTACGCCCACGCAAGTGCATGCGCTGGCGTTGCGCCATGCCGGCTGACCTGGCGCACAACAGGAAGGCGCACGGGCAGTATCGGCAACGAGCCCGTGCGTGCCTGCCCCAAGCGTGCCTGCGCAACGCCGCCGCCCACCGCCAGGCCGCCCTATCAGGCCAGCCAGCCACATCGGGGCCGCCCGCCGCCACCTGACATCAAGCTTGCGCGCATCTCGCGTAGCATCGGCAAGCGTGGCCGCACCCGCCGCCTTCGCCTGATGCTTGCGCGCGCCAGACCGCTCAACCGACAAGCACGTCCCTACGCACGTCACTGTCACCGTTACTCGCAACCGACCTGACCGATGGATCAACAAGAAAAGCGCCCGGATTCCCCTCGTCGAGACACGCCGCCGTCGCCCGCCACGGGCGCAGCGGCGCCGCGCAAGAGTCGCGGCAAGCTGATTGCGATTGCAGTCGTGTTGATCGTCGCCGCCATCGTGCTGCTGCGCTGGCAGCCGTGGAACCGCAACCCGAACGGTGCGGGCGCACCCAACGCTGCGAGCGGCGGCGGCCGTCACATGGGACGCGGCGGCCCCGGCGCGCTCGCCAACATGCCGCAGCCGGTGAGCGTGGCCACGGCAAAGGCCGGCGACATGCCCATCGTCATCACCGCGCTCGGCACGGTCACGCCGCTGGCCGACGTCACGGTGCGCACGCAACTATCGGGCACGCTGCAAAGCGTCAACTTCCAGGAAGGCCAGATGGTCAACAAGGGCGACGTGCTTGCCCAGATCGACCCGCGCCCCTATCAGATTTCGCTCGCCAACGCCGAAGGCCAGCTCGCGCGCGACCAGGCGCTGCTCGCTACCGCGCGCCTCGATCTCAAGCGCTACCAGACGCTGCTCGCGCAGGACTCGATCGCGAGCCAGCAGGTCGACACACAGGCCTCGCTCGTCAAGCAGTACGAAGGCACCGTCAAGTCCGATCAGGCCAATATCGATACCTACAAGCTCGATCTCACCTACGCGCGCGTGACTGCGCCGGTGTCGGGCCGCGTGGGTCTGCGCCAGGTCGATCCGGGCAACTACGTGACGCCCGGCGACACCAACGGTCTCGTGGTGCTCACGCAGTTGCAGCCCATCAGCGTGATCTTCACGACCTCGGAAGACAATCTGCCGCCGATCATGAAGCAACTGCACGCGGGCACCAAAATGTCTGTGGCCGCCTACGACCGCAGCAACACCACGCTGCTCGAAAATGGCTTCGTGCAGACCATCGACAACCAGATCGACACGACCACCGGCACCGTCAAGCTGCGCGCGAGCTTCGCCAACAAGGACGAGTCGCTGTTCCCGAACCAGTTCGTCAATGCACGACTGCTGGTCGATACGATCCACAACGCCGTGATCGTGCCGACCTCAGCCGTGCTCAACGGCTCGCAGGGCCAGTACGTGTACGTGGTGAAGCCCGATAACACCGTGACGGTGCGGGTCATCAAGGTCGGCCCGGTCGATGCCGAGCGCACCAGCATCGCCTCGGGTCTCGCGGTGGGCGAGCGCGTCGTGATCGACGGTTCGGACCGTCTGCGCGAAGGCGCGAAGATCACGATTCCCGCCGAGCATCCGAAGCACGCCTCGGGCGCGAAGGGTGCATCGGGCGCTTCGTGGGCCGGCGCCGCATCGGGTGCATCGGGCGCCTCGGGTGCGCACCACCATCGCCGCCACGCCTCTGAGACTTCGGGCCAATAAGCCGCATGAATCCGTCCCGCGCTTTTATCCTGCGGCCGGTCGGCACGGCGCTGCTCATGGCGGCGATCATGCTGGTCGGCCTCGTCGCCCTGCGCTTCTTGCCGCTGTCCGCGCTGCCTGAAGTCGATTATCCGACCATCCAGGTGCAGACCTTCTATCCGGGCGCGAGCCCGGACGTGATGACGTCCTCCGTGACCGCGCCGCTCGAGCGCCAGTTCGGGCAGATGCCGTCGCTTAACCAGATGTCGTCGCAAAGCTCGGCGGGCGCCTCGGTCATCACGCTGCAGTTCAGCCTCGACCTGCCGCTCGACATCGCCGAACAGGAAGTCCAGGCCGCCATCAACGCAGCCGGCAACCTGTTGCCCTCGGACCTGCCCGCGCCGCCGATCTACGCCAAGGTCAACCCGGCCGACGCGCCGATCCTCACGCTCGCGATCACTTCGAAAACGCTGCCGCTCACGCAGATCCAGGATCTGGCCGATACGCGCCTGGCGCAAAAGATCTCGCAGGTGGCGGGCGTGGGTCTGGTGAGCCTGTCGGGCGGCCAGCGCCCGGCCGTGCGCATCCAGGCGAACCCGCGCGCGCTCGCGGCCTATGGCCTGAATCTGGACGACCTGCGCACCAGCATTTCCAACCTCAACGTCAACACGCCGAAGGGCAACTTCGACGGCCCGACGCGCGCCTACACGATCAACGCCAACGACCAGCTCACCGACGCCGACGCCTACAAGGACGCCGTGATCGCCTATCGCAACGGCCGTCCCGTGATGCTCACCGATGTCGCCAACATCGTGCAGGGCGCGGAGAACACCAAGCTCGGCGCGTGGGTCGACGACACGCCCGCGATCATCCTGAACGTGCAGCGCCAGCCCGGCGCGAACGTGATCCAGGTGGTGGACAACATCAAGGCGCTGCTGCCGCAGTTGCAGGAATCGCTGCCGCAGTCGCTCGACGTGCAGATCGTCACCGACCGGACCACCACGATCCGCGCCTCGGTGCGCGACGTGCAGTTCGAGCTGCTGATGTCGGTGGTGCTGGTCGTGCTGGTGATGTACCTGTTCCTCGCCAACATTTACGCGACCATCATTCCGAGTCTCTCGGTGCCGCTCTCGCTGATCGGCACGCTCGCGGTGATGTATCTGTGCGGCTTCTCGCTCGACAACCTCTCGCTGATGGCGCTGACCATCGCCACCGGCTTCGTGGTGGATGACGCCATCGTCATGATCGAGAACATCGCGCGCTACGTGGAGGACGGCGAATCGCCGCTCGAAGCCGCGCTCAAGGGCTCGAAGCAGATCGGCTTCACCATCATCTCGCTGACGGTTTCGCTGATTGCCGTGCTGATCCCGCTGCTCTTCATGGGCGACGTGGTCGGGCGTCTGTTCCACGAATTCGCCATCACGCTGGCCGTGACCATCGTGATTTCGGCGATCGTCTCGCTCACGCTGGTGCCGATGATGTGCGCGAAGATGCTGCGCCACACGCCGCCCACCGAAAGCCGCCGCTTCGAGACGCGCGTGCATGCGTTCTTCGACTACATCATCGGCCGCTACGGCGTCGCGCTCGAATGGGTGCTGGCGCGCCAGCGCCTCACGATGGTGGTGTTCGCGATCACACTGGTGCTCACGGGCTTTCTCTACGTGGTAGTGCCCAAAGGCTTCTTCCCGGTGCAGGACACGGGCGTGATCCAGGCGATCACGCAGGCGCCGCAGTCGGTCTCGTATGCGTCGATGGCCGAACGCCAGCAGGCGCTCGCCGACGAGATCCTCAAGAACGACAACGTGGAGAGCCTCACCTCGTTTATCGGCGTGGATGGTTCGAACATCACGCTTAATAGCGGGCGCATGCTCATCAACCTGAAGCCGCGCGACGACCGCAGCGAAACGGCCAGCGAGATCATCCGCGATCTGCAGCGCTCGACTTCGCACGTGCCGGGCGCGACGCTCTTCATGCAGCCGGTGCAGGATCTGACGATCGACTCCACCGTGAGCCCCACGCAGTACCAGTTCATGCTGACCACGCCCAACATCCAGGACTTCACGACCTGGGTGCCCAGGCTCGTGAGCCGCCTGCAGCAAGTGCCCGAACTCGCCGACGTGGCAACCGATCTGCAGGATCAGGGCTCGTCGGTGTTCATCGAGATCGACCGCGCGAGCGCGGCGCGTTACGGCATCACGCCCGCCACCGTCGACAACGCGCTCTACGACGCCTACGGCCAGCGCATCATCTCGACGATCTTCACGCAGTCGAACCAGTACCGCGTGATCCTGGAAGCCGATCCGGTGATGCAGCACTACACCGATTCGCTGAACTCGATCTACCTGCCCTCCTCGACTTCGACCACGGGCCAGGTGCCGCTGTCGGCCATCGCGAAGTTCCACGAGCGGCCCGCGCCGCTGCTGGTCTCGCACCTCTCGCAGTTCCCGGCCACCACCGTCTCGTTCAACCTGGCGCCGGGCGCGTCGCTGGGTGCGGCGGTCAAGGCGATCCAGCAGGCCGAGCAGGACATCGCCCTGCCGGGGTCGTTCCAGACGCGCTTCCAGGGCGCGGCGCTGGCGTTCCAGGCATCGCTGTCGAACGAGCTGTTCTTGATTCTCGCGGCCATCGTGACGATGTATATCGTGCTGGGCGTGCTGTACGAAAGCTTCGTGCATCCGATCACGATTCTCTCGACGCTGCCCTCGGCGGGGATCGGTGCGCTGCTGGCGCTGATGATCACCGGGCATGATCTCGACATCATCGGCATCATTGGCATCGTGCTCCTGATCGGTATCGTCAAAAAGAACGCGATCATGATGATCGACTTCGCGCTGGATGCCGAACGCAACGAGGGCAAGCCGCCGCGCGAGGCGATCTATCAGGCCTGTCTGCTGCGTTTCCGCCCGATCATGATGACGACGATGGCGGCACTGCTGGGCGCGCTGCCGCTGATGCTCGGCACCGGCGCGGGTTCCGTATTGCGGCGGCCGCTGGGTATCGCCATCGCGGGCGGTCTGATCGTGTCGCAGGCGCTCACGCTGTTCACGACGCCGGTGATCTATCTGGCGTTCGACTCGCTCGCGGCGCGCATGCGCAAGCGCTTTGGCGGCGACGGATCGCACCCAACCCCGCCAACCCCGCCTTCGCCGCAGGCACCTTCGTCCGACGCGGAGCATTGATGCGATGAATCTCTCGCGCCCTTTCATTTCGCGCCCGGTCGCGACCACGCTGCTGGCGCTGGGCATCGCGCTGGCCGGTCTGTTCGCGTTCACGAAGCTGCCGGTGGCGCCGCTGCCACAGGTGGACTTTCCGACCATCTCGGTGCAGGCGACGCTGCCGGGCGCAAGCCCGGAAACCGTCGCCACCAGCGTGGCCAGCCCGCTGGAGCGGCACCTGGGCTCGATCGCCGACGTCACCGAGATGACCTCGCAAAGCTCGGTGGGC
>NZ_DASZJJ010000212.1:0-16044 GCF_035948235.1 Paraburkholderia sp.
CGCCCACCAGCGCCTCGCAGGTGAGCACGCGCGTCATGCCGGCGTTCTTCGCGGAAAACTGGATCAGCATCAGCGCAATCGCGCGCGCCTGCCGCATGCCGCCCGGCTCCTTCGCGACGATCTGGTTGATGAGCGCAAAGAGCGTCTGCTCGATGAAGTCGATCAGGCCTTCGTACATCTGGGCCTTGCTGGCGAAGTGGCGATAGAGCGCCGCCTCCGATACGCCGATCTTCGCCGCGAGCGCGGCGGTGGTGATCTTCTCGCCGCGCGGCGCCTCCAGCATCGAGGCGAGCGTCTGCAGGATGTGCACGCGGCGCTCGCCCGGCTTCGGGCGGCTGGCGCGGCGCGGTGCGTCCTCTGCTGATACGGCTGCGTCACGCGGTTCCAACGATTGGCTCGGCTGCATGAATGTCGCCCCTGAGTGCGGCTGGCGGGCTATCGGGTCATCGCGCCGCCGCGCCGCTTGAATCCTGCCGTTTATTGTCGCTCCGGCACGCGCAGGCGGTCCGGCTGAATTTTGCGTTCGCGTCGCTGGCGGTGTCCGTGGTCCGTCGGGCCTGGCGCGCGAGGATGCTTCGTGGGCTGGCGGGGTGCTCGCTCAGGCGCGCGGCCGGCCCCGCAGCGGCATGTGCTGCAGGCCGCGTTGCAGCGATTTTAGCGAACGAATGCGGTGATCGACATAGTGGGGACGCCCGCGCCGTGCCACGTGCGCGGGCAGGTGGCCCGTGATCCAGACCGTGCGGATGCCCAGCCGCCGATAGCGCTTCAGATGCCCGTGGGTGTCCTCGACGAGGATGGCGTCCGCAAGCGGCGCGCGCGCCTCGCGCAGCACGGCGCGCAGCATGCCGTGGTCGGGCTTGGCGCGCCAGCGGCTGCGCGTCTGCATGTGCTCGATCGCCACCACGCGCTCGAACAGCTGCTCGATGCCCAGTTCCGCGAGCATGGCGCGCGCGTAGGCCTCGGGCGCGTTGGTCAGCACGATCTTGCGGCCAGGCAGCGCTGCGAGCGTGCGTGCGAGTCCGCGCTCGGCGTGAACCATGTTGGGCAGATCGGGGAACGTGTGCACGACTTTGAGGAAGTCGTGCGGATCGATCGGATGATGGCGCGTGAGGCCGAGCAGCGTCGCGCCATAGCGCTGCGTGTAGCTGGTGCGCAGATGATTGGCGACATCACGGCTCACGCCCAGCGCATCGATGATGTACTGCGTCATACCCCGGTTGATGGCCGGGAAGATCGCGCGCGAAGCGCCGTGCAGCGTGTTGTCGAGATCGAACAGCCAGATGGGCGTGTGCCGGTGCGGCGCGCAGGCGCCGCGTACGCTGCGCGCGGCATGGGGCCGGCGGCGCAGCGTGCTGGGGATTTTGAGCTTACTGGGATTGATCGCGCTGCGGTTCATGGTGCTGCGTTCATCGGGCTGCTGCGTTTATGAAGCTGAGCGAATGAAGGCGCGGGCATGAAGCCGCCCGAACGCGCGTGCGCCGCGCGGAAGGCGGGCGCGACGAGGGTGCCGCTATGTGCTGCTGAGTGTGCCGCTGATTGCCGGGGAAAACCGGCGTCCGGCGGCTACGCAAACGCGCCGCCGGAGACACTCACGATTAGTGCGAGCGGATCATCGTGCCGAACGGCTGCTCGGTCAGGATTTCCAGCAGCACCGAGTGCTCGATACGGCCGTCGATGATGTGCACCGAGCGCACGCCGCTCTTGGCCGCGTCGAGCGCCGACGAGATCTTCGGCAGCATGCCGCCCGAGATCGTGCCGTCTTCGAAGAGGCCGTCGATTTCGCGCGCGGAAAGGTCCGTCAGCAGATTGCCCGACTTGTCCATCACGCCGGGGATGTTCGTCATCATGACGAGCTTTTCGGCGTTGAGCACGACCGCGAGTTTGCCCGCCACGAGGTCGGCGTTGATGTTGTACGACAGGCCGTCTTCGCCGAAGCCGATCGGCGAGATCACCGGAATGAATGCGTCGTCCTGCAGCGCCTTCACGACGGCTGGGTTGATCGCCTCGACTTCGCCCACCTGGCCGATGTCGATGTACTGGCCCGGGTTATCGCGGTCCGGCATCATCAGCTTGCGTGCGTGGATCAGGCCGCCGTCCTTGCCGGTCAGGCCGACCGCGTGGCCGCCGAAGTGGTTGATCAGCGTGACGATGTCCTGCTGGACCTCGCCGCCGAGCACCCACTCGACGACTTCCATGGTTTCCTCGTCCGTGACGCGCATGCCCTGAATGAAGGTGCCCTGCTTGCCGATCTTCTTGAGCGCCGTGTCGATCTGCGGGCCGCCGCCGTGCACGATGACCGGGTTGATGCCCACGAGCTTGAGCAGGATCACGTCGCGCGCGAAGCCCTGCTTCAGACGCTCTTCGGTCATGGCGTTGCCGCCGTACTTGATGACGACGGTCTTACCGTGGTACTGGCGGATATAAGGCAGTGCCTCGGCCAGAATTTCGGCTTTCAGGGTGGGCGCGATCTGCGAGAGGTCGATGGGCTCGGACATGGCGGCGGGGGACAGGAAAACGGGGCGAAAAACGCCTGAAAAGGCGCGCTAGCGAAAGCGCGGACGAATCTGGCCGAATTGTACAGGACTGGCGCGCTGCAACAGGGTTTTCGCCAGGTGGGAGACGCGCCGGCGCAATGAGGCCACCGGAGCACTTGCGGCGCGATTGAGGCGCTTCTGCGGTGATTGTGCGGCAAATTCCGTGAAATTGCCGCGACAGAGGTTCTTGCTGGAAGCGTCGAGGCGGCCTCCCGGCTGTGGCATCATTTCTACATCGCCGAAGCCGGTTTCCTGGGAGCGTGCCGCCATGACCGCCTCCGCTTCACCCGTCCATGCCGTGCGGCATGCGCGCTGCCCGCGCTGCGGCAACGCCTTCGACTGCGGGCGCAATACCGAGCCTTTCGACTGCTGGTGCAAGACGCTGCCCGCCGTGCCGGCGAGCCAGCTCGATCCGCGCGGGCGCTGTATGTGCCCGGAATGCCTTGCCGCCGCCGCTGCTGCGGGCGGTGTGCCGAAGGGCGGCGCGGGGCGCTGACACGCGCCTGCCCGCAGCTTCAGCGTTCAGGCGCTTTTCGATCGATATGCGGCGGCGAGCTTCGCCAGATCGGCGCTCATGTTTTCGAGCACCGGCTCCCATTGCCTGAACTGCCGCTGCCGATACAGCGTGGTGTTCGGGTACCAAGGGGTGTCAGGCCGATCCAGCATCCAGACCCAGTGCGGGTTCACGTCCAGCAGCACCCACGCACGCTGGCCGAGCGCGCCCGCCAGGTGCGCCGCCGACGTGCAGACCGAAATCACGAGATCGAGCGCATCGATGAACGCGGCGGTGTCGTCGAAGTTCTTCCACTCTTGCGTGTAATCGATGACCTCGAAGCCCGCTTCGCGTGCGGCGGTGACATCGGCTTGCGCGCCCGGCTGCAGCGAGTAGAACACCACGTTGTCGAAGCCGCCGAAGTGCCGCGCGTAGCGTTCGAGCCCGACACGCCGGTACGGATTGCGCTTATGCGTGAGGCTGCCCGTCCAGGTGAGTCCGACCTTCAGCCGGGTTTCTCCGGCAAGACGGTCGCGCCAGTGCGCCGCCGCCGTGGGTTCGGAGGCCAGATAGCGCGTGGGGCCGGGAATGGTGTCTTCGCGTGTGTCGAAGAGCCAGGGCAGGCTCACGAGTGATATCTCGTAGTCGAAGGGCGGCAGCGCCTCGACCGGGCCGCCCGCCGTGTAAAGGTCGTAGTGCCCGTGCATACTGCGCGCGAGCAATGCGCCCATCTGCGGGAACGAATTCCACACGAGCTCGCCGCCTTCGCGGCGCACGCGTTCGGCGAGCAGTGGGATATAGCGGCTGAATTGCAGCAGATCGCCCATGCCCTGTTCGCCCCACACCAGCAACGTGCGGCCCGCGAGCGGCTCGCCGCGCCAAGTGGGTTTCGGAAATGCGGGGCGGCCCGCCGCAAGCTCGCTCGATCCTTGCCAGCGCATTTCATGGTCGGCCCAACCTTCGGCGAAGTTGCCGCGCACGAGCCGGGTCATCGACAGGTTCATGCGTATCGATGCGTCGTTGGGGGCATACTGGCAGGCGTCCTGGGCCGCGCGTGCGGCTTCGTCCCACAATTGGAACTCCTTGCAGGCCATCGAGTAGTTGTTGAGGGCGAGTGCGCTGCGCGGCGACAGTGCGACGGCTCGCCGGCTGGCTTCGAGGGGACGCGCGGCATCGGCTTCGTCGGCGCGCAGACGCCCGAGATTGATCCACGCGTTGGCGTCATCGGGATTTGCTTCGATGCATTCGCCGAGTAGCGCCGCGACTTCGTCGTCATTGGATTTGATTTGCATCAAGGCGGTCGCAAGATTGTTGCGCAGATTTGGAAACGTCCGATCGATAGCGAGCGCGCGGCGGTATGGTTCTACGGATTCGGCGTGACGGTTCGCCAGTTGAAATGCGAGGCCGACCGCGAACCACGCGGTGATGCGTTGCGGTTCGAGCCGGGTGACGGCGGCGCAAAGGCGGATGGCTTCTTTTGCGTGTTCCGGCTGCTGGGCGCGCGCGGCTGTGAGCATGAGCGCGTCGTCGTCGAGTTCGCGCAGCGCGCTGCGTGTGGCGTTCAGCAAAGCGCCCAGCGGGGTGTTGGGTGATGACATATCGTCGCAGGCGGCATCGACGAAATCGAGAAAGAGAGCGTGCACCTTCTGCACGGGATCGGGCGTAATGGAAGTCATCTGCGGCCAGCCTTGTCAGAAAAGATCGCCACTTGTGTAGTGAGCGTATGTCAGATATTGGAACAGAGCTTTTCGAGACAATGAATAAGACAAGTCCGAACAGGTAAACTGACGCCATGCATCGCATAACTGTCAGTGGCCGCGTCAATCTAAGCCACGTTTTCTGGCTGCGCAGCCTCGCCATCATCGGCCAGCTGTGCACGATTGCGTTCGTGCAATTCTTCTTCGGCGTGCAATTGCCGCTGCCTGCCATGCTGTTCGTGATCGCCCTGGAAGTGGCGTTCAACGGCGTGACCTGGCTGCGCGTCACGCAGGACCGTCCTGAATCCGATCTCGAACTGTTCGGTCAACTTTGGGTCGATCTCGGCGCACTTTCCGCGCTGCTGTTCCTCTCGGGTGGCACGACCAATCCGTTCGTTTCGCTATATCTGCCGTCGCTCGCCATCGCGGCCGCCGTTCTGCCGTGGTATCTCACCGCCTGGCTCGCGTGCTTCGCCGTGGTCTGCTACGTGCTGCTCGGTTTCGACAACGTCCCGCTCAATCTCGATAATCCCGCCAACCTGTTCGATTACTACCGGGCGGGCATGTGGGTGAACTTCATGGTGAGCGTGGCGCTGATCGTGTGGTTCGTGGCGCGCATGTCGCGCGCGCTGCGCCAGCGTGAAAACGCGCTCGCCGACGCGCAGCAGCGCCTGTTGCGCGACGAACGCGCGGTGGCGCTGGGCGTGCAGGCGGCCACCGTAGCACATGAAATCGGCACGCCGCTATCCAGCATCGCCATGCTGACCGAAGAGCTGCGCGACATCGCCCGTAGCGACAAGGGACTTCAGCCGTATTCCGCCGACCTCGAATTGCTCGACAAGCAGATCACGCTTTGTACCTCGGCGCTTGCGAGACTCAGGAGCCGCGCTTCGTCCACGGGCAGCCGCCAGGTGGTGAGCGAATGGCTCGAGCCGTTCGTCGAGCAGTGGCGCCTGCGTCATCCGCATGTGAATTTCGAACTGCTGGGCGACGCGCCGGAAGACCTGAGTCTGGACGATGCCGTGGCGGTCGGCCAGATCCTCACTATCCTGCTCGACAACGCCGCGCGTGCAAGCCGCGACTTTGTGACGCTGCGCGCCACGCCGCTGCCAGGGTATATCGACTTCGAGGTTTGCGACGCGGGGCCGGGCATTCCGCCGTCGTTGCGCGCCTCGCTGGGCGCAGCGCCCGTGGACAGTACGCAGGGCGGTCATGGCGTGGGGCTTTATCTGGCGTTTTCGTCGGCGGCGCGGCTGGGCGGATCGATCGATCTCACCGACGCGCCCGCGCAAACCACGAAGGGCGCGGCTGGCCTCGAAGGCGGCACGACCCGCCCGCGCAAGACGCGTGGCACGCGCGCGGTGTTGCGCGTGCCGGTCACGGAAGGGCTGGCGGGCGACGCCAGCCAGGCCGCTGGTTCGCGCGATGGCGCGGCAGCGGCGCTTTAAGACAGGGGATCAGGCGAGGCGCGAATTACGCGAACTGAACTGCGCGGCACGGCCTGCGCGGCTCGGCCTGATCAAAATGGAACATCGGTGCAACACGGAGAAAGTGGCATGAGCGATATGAATTTTCTGGTGATCGACGACGACGAAGTCTTCTCCGACATCCTCGCGCGCGGTCTCACGCGGCGCGGCTACCAGGTGCAGCAGGCGCACAATGCCGAGGAAGCAATCCGCTTCGCTAACCAGCAGAAGTTCGGACAGATCACCGTCGACCTGCATCTGGGCAACGACTCGGGCCTCACGCTGATCGCGCCGCTGCGCGATCTGCAACCGGATGCGCGCATGCTCGTGCTCACCGGCTATGCGAGCATCGCCACGGCGGTGCAGGCGGTCAAGGACGGCGCGGACAACTACCTCGCCAAGCCCGCCAATGTGGAAATGATCCTCACATCGCTGCAGGGCGACGCAAGCTCGCTGCAGGCGGAAGCGGCCATCGAGCATCCCGCGCCGCTGTCGGTCGCGCGCCTCGAATGGGAGCACATCCAGCGCGTGCTGTCCGAGCACGGCGGCAATATTTCGGCCACGGCGCGCGCGCTCAACATGCATCGGCGCACGCTGCAGCGCAAGCTCGCGAAGCGTCCGGTCAAGCAGTAAGCACGTTCGCGCCGGCGTCGCCGCAATGAAAAAAGCCCTGCATTTGCAGGGCTTTTTGCTTTGAACGACGAAAAAGCGCGGTGCGCTTACAGCACGTAGCGCGACAGATCCTCGTCCTGCGAGACTTCGCCGAGCGCCTTGTCCACGTAAGCGGCATCGACGGTCACGCTTTGGCCCGCGTGATTGCCCGCGGCGAACGACACATCCTCCAGCAGCTTTTCGATCACCGTGTAGAGGCGGCGCGCGCCGATGTTCTCGGTTTTTTCGTTGACCGAATAGGCGATTTCCGCGAGGCGGCGAATCCCGTCTTCGGCGAAATCGAGCTGCACGTCTTCGGTGGCCAGCAACGCTTGATACTGCTTCACGAGGCTCGCGTCGGTCGAGACCAGAATCGCTTCGAAGTCCTTCACAGACAGCGATTCCAGTTCCACGCGAATCGGGAAACGGCCCTGCAGTTCGGGAATCAGATCGCTCGGCTTCGACAGATGGAATGCGCCGCTCGCGATGAACAGGATGTGATCCGTCTTGATCATCCCGTACTTCGTGTTGATGGTGGTGCCCTCCACCAGCGGCAGCAGATCGCGCTGCACGCCCTGACGCGAAACCTCACCGCCGCCCGCGCCTTCGTTGTTGCGCGAGGCGATCTTGTCGATTTCGTCGAGGAACACGATGCCGTTCTGCTCGACGTTCTGCACGGCCTTCTGCTTGACCTCTTCGTCGTTGAGCATCTTGGCCGCTTCTTCGTCCGTGAGGAGTTTGAGCGCTTCCTTGACCTTCACCTTGCGACGCGTCTTCTTGCCGCCGCCCAGATTGGCGAACATCGAACGGATCTGCTCGGTCATGTCTTCCATGCCCGGCGGCCCCATGATGTCCATGCCGGCCTGCGGCATTTCCACGTCCAGCTCGATTTCCTTGTCGTCGAGCTGGCCTTCGCGCAGACGCTTGCGGAAGGTCTGGCGCGTGGCGTTGTCGCCTTCGCCGGTAGCCACCGCATCGGACGAGCCGAAGCCTACCTGACGCGCGCTCGGCAGCAGGATGTCGAGGATGCGGTCTTCGGCCTGATCGGTGGCCTTGCTGCGCACCTTGCGCATTTCCGTTTCGCGGGTCTGCTTCACCGAAATTTCGATCAGGTCGCGCACGATGCTATCGACGTCGCGGCCCACGTAGCCCACTTCGGTGAACTTGGTCGCTTCGATCTTGATGAACGGCGCGTCCGCGAGCTTGGCCAGACGGCGGGCGATTTCGGTCTTGCCGACGCCCGTCGGCCCGATCATGAGAATGTTCTTCGGCGTGATTTCCTGGCGCAGCGGATCGGCCACCTGCTGACGGCGCCAGCGGTTGCGCAGCGCGACAGCCACGGCCTTCTTGGCCTTGCCCTGGCCGATGATGTGCTTGTCGAGTTCCGAGACGATCTCGGCGGGAGTCATGGTGCTCATCGTGATTCCTTGTCGTCCTGGGAGGGTTACTCGATGGTTTCGATCACGCGGTTGTGATTCGTATAGATGCACATGTCGCCCGCGATTTCGAGCGACTTTTCGACGATCTCGCGCGGCGAGAGGTCGGTGTTGTCGACCAGCGCCTTCGCGGCGGCCTGTGCATACGAACCGCCCGAGCCGATCGCGCAGATGCCGCCTTCGGGATCGAGCACGTCGCCGTTGCCGGTGATGACGAGGGTGGTGGTGGCGTCGGCGGCGATCAGCATCGCTTCGAGACGGCGCAGCATGCGGTCGGTGCGCCAGTCCTTGGCGAGTTCGACGGCGGCGCGTGTGAGATTGCCCTGATGTTTTTCGAGCTTGGCTTCGAAGCGGTCGAGCAGCGAGAAGGCGTCGGCGGTGCCGCCGGCGAAGCCGACCATGACCTTGCCGCCGTAAATGCGCCGCACCTTCTTCGCACCGCCCTTCATGACGATGTTGCCGAGGGTGACCTGGCCGTCGCCGCCGAGGGCGACCTTGTCGCCGCGCCGCACGGAAACGATCGTCGTGCCGTGAAATTGCTCCATGTGCGTTCCTTTTACCGTTGTTGCCAGGTAGAGACAGGCGTGGCGTTTGAAGCGGCGCCGCGCCGTCGGGATTCGGTACGCGCCGCGCGTGCCTGGTAGTCTGAAGAGCCTGTGCAGGCTGGTGCGCCAGGGCGCGCGAGCGGGCGTGTCGGGAGAAGTTTAGGGCGGCAGCGGGCAGTTCAAGAGTTCGCCGCGCAGAAAGCGAGATAAAAAGCGCGGGATAAGAGAATGGGAAATGAAGGAGAAATGGCCGCAAAAGGCCTCTGCGCACGCGGGCGGCGCGCAAATAAAAAAGCGCACGGGACTCCGTGCGCTTCTTCGAGGAAGGCAGTCGATCCGGCACGCACCCACGTATGAAACGTGGCGCCGCCGGCAGCCGGTCAGTCGCCGAACAGCTTCTGGCGCAGTTCGCGGCGCTCCTGCGCTTCGAGCGAGAGCGTGGCGGTCGGGCGCGCGAGCAGACGCGGAATGCCGATCGGCTCGCCGGTTTCTTCGCACCAGCCGTAATCGCCCGATTCGATGCGCGCGATCGATTGCTGCACCTTCTTGAGCAGCTTGCGTTCGCGGTCGCGCGTGCGCAACTCGAGCGCATGCTCTTCTTCGATCGTCGCGCGGTCGGCCGGATCGGGAACGATCACGGTTTCGCGCAGATTCTCGGTGGTCTGGCCCGCATTGCGGAGGATTTCCGCCTGCAGCTGTTCGAGCCGGTTCTTGAAGAAGGCGAGCTGATCCTCGTTCATGTAATCCTTGTCGCTCATCTTCAGGATTTCGGCTTCGGTCAAGAGTCGTTTCGTCGTCATCTGGCTTGCTTCTTCAATGAGTGAGGCAAAACTGGCACATCTTGCCTGCACTTTTGTGTTGCCCGCAGTGGCCTTTACCACCCAAAACCGCGTTCTATCGCGCGCTTTTTCGCGCCAAGGTGCGCACCGACGGGCACGGACGGTGATTTGCCGTGACGCCTGAGCGCCGCTGCGGGGCCGAACTCCTCTGGAAACCGTGGTTCAGAAGCTTCTGAGGCATATTTCGTACCGGCTGCGCGCTGCGACGCGATGCGCGGCCGGGGAGGCGTTTCTCGCCGGAAGCTGCCGGAGATTGCCGGAAACCGGTATTGGGGAGAATGCCTCTCTTCCAGTGGGGCCGTATTGTAACCGAACCGCAAACTCACGCCGCAAGCGGGAAATCCCTGCATTCGCGGCTTCGTCTTACGTTCGATATCCAGAAAATATAACGCGCCAATCGTGAAAAAGCGATGGTCGGGTACGTTATTTGATGCACAGCGCACGGAAAGACACCATTCCACGCCTTCAATGCCGCTAAAAACGGCAACGCCCGGCGCGAGGCCGGGCGTTGGAGCGTCTAAATCGACTCAGTTTCGTTGCAATCGCCGTCTTAAACGCGAATTTTGCGCATCAGACCAGGCAGGCGTCGAGACCGTCGGTGATGAGATCCTTCGGCAGATCGATGCCGATGAACACCATCTTGCTGTTCTTCTTCTCGATCGGCAGCCACTTGGCGGCCAGGTCGCTGCCCATCATCTGGTGCACGCCCTGGAACACGACCTTGCGATCGACGCCCTTCATGTAGAGCACGCCCTTGTAGCGCAGCAGGTGCTCGCCGTAGATCTGCAGGATGCCGCCGAGGAAGTCCTCCAGACGGTTCGGATCGAACGGGCGGTCGCTGCGGTACACGAACGACTTGATCTTGTCGTCGTGATGCGCGTGATGGTGGTGAGCGTGATCGTGGCCTTCGTGCGTGCACTTGCCGTGATCGTGATCGCAGTCCGCGTGATCGCCGTGATCGTGGCTGTGGCCGTGGTCGTCATGGGCGTGCGCGTGGTCATGCGCATGCTCGTGATCGTCTTCGGCGAGGAAGTCCGGATCGATTTCGAGCTTGGCGTTCAGATTGAAGCCACGCAGATCGAACACTTCCTTGATGTCCGTTTCGCCGAAATTCACTTCGCGCACCTGCGCCTTCGGGTTCATGTGCAGCACGCGGTGACGCAGGTCGGCGACTTCCTTCGCATCGACCAGATCGGCCTTGGTGACGAAGATGCGGTCGGCGAAACCGACCTGGCGCTGCACCACTTCGTGTTCGTCGAGCTGCTTGTTGCCGTGCTTGGCATCGACCAGCGTGATGATCGCGTCGAGCAGGAAGGTGTCGGCGATCTCGTTGTCCATGAAGAAGGTCTGCGCGACCGGGCCCGGATTGGCCAGACCCGTCGTTTCGATCACGACGCGCTCGAAATCCAGCTTGCCGTCGCGCTTTTGCTGCGCGAGGTCGCCGAGCACGCGCGCGAGGTCGCCGCGGATCGTGCAGCAGATGCAGCCGTTGCTCATCTGGATGATCTGCTCGTTGCTGTCCTGCACGAGAATTTCGTTATCGATGTTCTCTTCGCCGAACTCGTTCTCGATCACGGCGATCTTCATGCCGTGGTTCTCGTTGAGGATGCGCTTGAGCAGCGTGGTCTTGCCGCTGCCAAGGAAGCCGGTCAGGATCGTGACGGGAATCATGCTGTTTGCCATGCTCTGTGCCTGATGAGTGTCGGGTGAGGACGCGGCGCGGCGCGCGGCTGCGCGCGCTCGGTCGCCAGTGTTACAACATAACTATCTATTGAATCATATCTGCCGGATGTACGCAGGACACGCAGGAGCGACGCGATACGGGGCCGCATCATGTGCGCGCTGAGTGCGTGCCAATTACGCGCAGATAAGGCCGTCTCAGGCGATTTGCAACAGCAGGCCCTTGAGGTATTCGCCTTCCGGGAACGCCGTCAGCAGCGGGTGATCGACGCCCGCGCCCAGGCGCTTGATGATGCGCGCATCGACCTTCGCATCGGCGGCCGCGCCCGCGACGATCTTCTGGAACAGTTCGGCGTCGATCGCGCCCGAGCACGAATAGGTGAACAGCAGGCCGCCCGGACGCAGCAGCTTGAAGCCGGTCAGGTTGATGTCCTTGTAGGCGCGCGCGGCGCGGTCCACGTGCTCGCGCGAGGCGGCGAACTTGGGCGGATCGAGCACCACGAGGTCGAAACGCTCGCCTTCTTCGTGCAGACGGCGCAGCGTCTTGAAGGCGTCGGCGTCAAGCCAGGTCGCGCGTTCGGCGTCGAAACCGTTGGCTTCCACGTTCTTTTGCGCCGTGTTCAGCGCCTCGCCTGACGAGTCGATCGACACCACGCGCTTTGCGCCGCCTTTCATCGCTGCGAGCGAGAAACCGCCCGTGTAGCAGAAGCAGTTGAGCACGTCGCGGCCTTCGGCATAGGTTTGCACCAGTGCGCGGTTGTCGCGCTGATCGACGTAGAAGCCGGTCTTGTGGCCATTGCGCACGTCGACGTGATAGCGCACGCCGTTTTCGCTGGCGATGATGGTGGCGGGCGGCTCGTCGCCGGCCAGCAGACCGGTGATCTGCTCCAGACCTTCCTTCTCGCGGATCGACACGTCCGAGCGCTCATAGACGTTCGGGCAGCCCGTGGCCGAGGTCAGCGCGGCCACGATGGCTTCCTTCCACGCTTCCACGCCCGCCGCCATGAACTGGCAGACCAGCTGGCCGCGCGGGTTCTGCGCATCCTCTGTGTACCAGTCGACGATCAGGCCAGGCAAACCGTCCGCCTCGCCGAAGATCAGGCGCACCGCGCCCGTGTTCTTCACCATCGCCTGGCGATGCGCCAGCGCGCGTTGCACGCGGCGCTTGAAGAAGGCGTGATCGATGGGTTCGTTTTCGTCGAAGCTCCAGACGCGCACGCGGATCTGCGAATGCGGGCTGTAGGCGGCGCGCGCGAGGAAGCGGCCGTCGTGCGCGCGCACGATTACCGTGGCGCCCGACGCGGGCTTGCCGTCGACGCGCTCGATCGCGTTGGCGTACACCCACGGATGGCGGCGCAGCAGGGATTTTTCTTTCGACGGCTTGAGTGTGACGATATTCATGATGGATGTGATGCCAATGATGCGGCGGCGCCCGCCGACCCGCGTTAGGGTGCCGGACGCGCAGAAAAGGGTGAATGCGCAGGAAGGAGGCTACTCTTCGCGCTTCTTCGCGCGCGGATGCGCGTTGTCGTACACCTTCGCGAGATGCTGGAAATCGAGCGACGTATACACCTGCGTGGCCGATATGCTGGCGTGGCCGAGCAGTTCCTGGACCGCGCGCAGATCGCCGCTCGATTGCAGCAGATGCGTGGCGAACGAGTGCCGCAATACGTGCGGATGGACGTTCGCCGGGATGCCGGCCACCAGCGCCGCGCGCTTCACGCGCTCGCGCACGACGCCCGGCGCCATGCGGTTGCCGCGCACGGAGAGAAAGAGCGGGGCGTCGTCGTGCTTGACCCAGGCGTCGCGCACCGCGAGCCAGGCGTCGAGCGCGTCCAGCGCCTTGCGCCCCACGGGCACGAGGCGATGCCGGTCGCCCTTGCCGTGCACTTCGACTTCGGCGGCGTCGCGCTTGAGCCAGCCTTCAGATTCGTAGCCGTCGCGCCGCACGTAACGCACGTCCAGCCCGACGAGTTCCGCCAGACGCAGCCCGGACGAATAGAACAGCTCCAGCATCGCCTGGTCGCGCAGCGTTTCCAGGCTGCCCGCGGCGGCCTCGGCCGTGACGCCCGGCGCTTCCATGAGCCGCGTGGCGTCGTCGACGGACAGCGCCTTGGGCAGCGTCTTCGCGCGCTTGGGTGCACGTACCGCCGCGACCGGATTGGCGTCGAGTTCGATGCGGCCCGCGAGCCAGCGATAGAACGCGCGCCACGCCGACAGCCGGTGCGCAATCGAGCGCGCCGACAGACCGCCCGCGTGCGCGCGCGCGACGGCGCCGCGCACGTCGGCGGGGGAGACCCGTTCGAGCGGCCGGCCGTTGGCGAGCTTCTTCAGCTCGTCGAGTTCGTGCGCATAGCCGCGCAGCGTGTGCGCCGAGAGCCTGCGCACGTGCTCGAGCGTGTCGAGATAGTCGGCGATCTGATCGGTCGGATTCACGGTGACGGCTTCGCTACGGGTTAAAACAGCTTCAATGATGGATCAGTGCGGCAGCAGGCGCGCGAGCGCGCCGCTGGCGAGCGTGCCGATCTGGCGCAGGAAATCGGTACCCATGCCGTCGTGAAAACGGCGCGGATCGGGCGAACCCATCACCAGCAGGCCGAACGCCTCGCCGCTCGGGTCGCGTTCATCGTCCGAGACGCGCTTGCGCAGCGTGATGATCGCCACCGACTGCGGCTCGCCTTCGGCGCCGTCGAGCCACTGCGCGGCTTCGAAGCCCGTGTTCGCGCCGCAATACGGCGTCTCCAGACTGCCCGCGAACAGGCGCACTTCCTCGCCCGTGTGCTTCGCGAAGCTCGCCTGTGAATAGGACTCCGCGACATCCCACAGACGCAGCGCCGATTGCGGCACGTCGAATTCCTCGCGCAGACGCTCGGCGATCATGCGCGGCAAGGCGTGCGGATCGCGCTCGGCGAGCACGAGCGAGGTCCAGTGGACCATCTTCGCGGCGATGCTGTCGTTCTCGTGGCCGTAGCGCAGCAGTTCGGACAGACGCAGTTCCAGGTGTTTGTTCTTCTCGCGCAGCATTTCCATCTGGCGCTCCTGGAGCGACACGGCGGCCTTGCCGTGCGGATTGCCCAGTTTAAGCGAGACCAGCAGCTCGGCGTGCTCGACGAAGAAATTGGGATTGGCAAGCAGATAATCGGCGACTTCGCGATCGGTCATGTCGTTAATACGTCAATAAGCGCGTTCGGTCAGGAAGCGGCGCGCGGCTGCGCGCCGGATGAGGCGATCTATCGTGACTGCGCCGCGGATCCATTCGCGGCGCGGAAGGTCTTGCGTAGTGCTGGTGCTGCTGGGTTCTGCGTGTATCGCTTCGCCGCTTGAGTCGGCGGCTTCAGTCCTGGATGTCGATCTCGCCTTCGAACACCGTGGTGGCCGGGCCTGCCATGGTGAGCGCGGCGCTTTCGTCGCGCGCGCCGTCCCAGGCAATGGTGAGCTGGCCGCCGTGCGTGTGCACCTTCACCGGCGAATCGAGCAGGCCGCGGCGAATCCCCGCCGCCACCGCCGCGCATGCGCCCGTGCCGCACGCGAGCGTTTCGCCCGCGCCGCGCTCGAACACGCGCAGTTTCACTTCGTTGCGCGAGACGATCTGCATGAAGCCCGCGTTCACCTTGTTCGGAAAGCGCGCGTGTTTTTCGATGACGGGACCGTCCTGCAGGACCGCGAACGCCTCGGCGTCGTCAACGATCTGAACCGCGTGCGGATTGCCCATCGACACCGCCGAAATCCAGCGCGTCTGGCCGTTCACTTCGAGCGGCCAGAGCGTGTCATTGCCCTCGCGGCGGCCTTCGAGGCCGTTTGCGTCGAACGGCACCAGCGCCGGCTCGAACACCGGGCTGCCCATATCGACCACGACTTCGCCGTTGTCCTGCATGACGAGCGTGAGGATGCCCTTCTGGACCTGCACGCGCACGCTGCGCGAGTCGGTGAGCTTGTGGTCGCGCACGAATTTCACGAAGCAGCGCGCGCCATTGCCGCAATGCTCGACCTCGCCGCCGTCGCAATTGAAGATGCGATAGCGGAAATCGACGCCATCGACGGTCGGTTTTTCGACCACCAGCAGTTGGTCCGCGCCGATGCCAAAGTGGCGGTCAGCGAGCGCACGCACGCGTTCGGGCGTGAGCGAGAGCGACTGGGTGTAGCCGTCGAGCACGACGAAGTCGTTACCCGCGCCGTGCATCTTGGTGAATTTCAGCTTCACGTTTTCCTTCTGTTCATTGCTGCATAAGGCTTTCGCGATTCTATTGAACCTGAAAATCTCGTCTAGCTACCCATCTGGCTACCCATTTGAGGCGCGCTGGGCTGGTATCGAATGATACACGCTGATAGTCCCGGTTTCGCGCTCGCACAAGGGGCGTGCGCTGGCCGACCTGAACAAACCAGAACATTGCGGTGGTTCGGGGGGCAACAGGTTCGCGATGTTGCTACACGAGGTGAAGTACATGACGTACATCGCGCGAGCTTCATCGCCGCAGCGCGTCCGGCTCGCGCCAGCGCGGGCCAGCGCGGGCCAATGCGCCTCGCATCAACTGCGAGCCAGTCCAGATAGCGCAAGGTCGGCCGCCTGGTGACGTGCTAGTAAACGCCGCACAACCAGGTGGAGGTGACATGTCGTTACCCGAATGGGGCAATTCGTATAACGCGCTTTACGTGCCGCTCAAGGGCAGTTGGCAGTGCGCGCTAGTGCCCGCTCGTGATATCGA
>NZ_DASZJJ010000213.1:0-6775 GCF_035948235.1 Paraburkholderia sp.
CGAGCCCCAAAGTGTACGGGGAAACTGCCAGCGCAGACGGCGAAGCCGCGTTCAAGGCTCACCTCGACCGCGCCTTCGATCTCGACCAGCCGTCCACCGGCGAGAGCGTCGGTAGCGAAGCCTCGCCGTTCGGCTTTGCGCTCGGTGCGCACTATCCGAAATCGACGCCCGATCAGTTGATCGACGCCGCCCAGAAGGCGCAGCGCGACTGGCGCGCGGCCGGCCCACAGGCGTGGGTGGGCGTGAGCCTGGAAATTCTCGAACGTCTGAACCGCGCGAGCTTCGAAATCGCGTTCAGCGTGATGCACACGACCGGCCAGGCCTTCATGATGGCCTTCCAGGCGGGCGGCCCGCACGCCCAAGACCGCGCGCTGGAAGCCGTCACCTATGCATGGGACCAGTTGCGCCGCATTCCCGCCGACGCCCACTGGGAAAAGCCGCAGGGCAAAAATCCGCCGCTCGCCATGCAAAAGCGCTTCACCGTCGTGCCGCGCGGCGCCGGTCTGGTGCTCGGCTGCTGCACGTTCCCGACGTGGAACGGTTATCCCGGCCTGTTTGCCGATCTCGCGACCGGTAACACCGTGATCGTCAAGCCGCACCCGGGCGCGATCCTGCCGCTCGCGATCACCGTGCGCATCGCGCGTGAGGTGCTGCGCGAAGCCGGGTTCAATCCGAACGTCGTCACGCTGCTGGCCACCGATCCGAACGACGGCGCGCTTGTCCAGCAACTCGCCTTGCGCGCCGAAATCAAGCTGATCGACTTCACCGGCAGCACGCAGAACGGCGACTGGCTCGAACGCAACGCCCACCAGGCTCAGGTCTATACCGAAAAGGCCGGCGTGAACCAGATCGTGATCGACTCCGTGACGGACCTGAAGGCCGCCGCACGCAACATCGCCTTCTCGCTTTCGCTCTACTCCGGCCAGATGTGCACCGCGCCGCAGAACATCTATGTACCGCGCGACGGCATCCAGACCGCCGACGGCCACGTGAGCTTCGAAGCCGTTGCGCAAGCGATCGCCGGCGCAGTCACGAAGTTCGTGGCCGATCCCGCCCGCGCCGTCGAAGTGCTCGGCGCGATCCAGAACGACGGCGTGACTTCCCGCATCGATGAAGCGCGCAAGCTGGGCACCGTACTCGCAGACAGCCAGACGCTCGAGCATCCGCAGTTCCCCAGTGCACGCGTTCGCACCCCGCTCGTGCTTTCGCTGGACGCCGCGCGCGACGCCGCCTCGTTCACACGCGAATGGTTCGGGCCGATCTCGTTCGTCATCGCCACCGACTCGACCGCCCAATCGCTCGAACTCGCGGGCACGACCGCGCGCGACCACGGCGCGCTCACGCTATCCGTCTACAGCACGAGCGACGACGTGATTGAAGCAGCTCACGACGCTGCAGTCGTTGGCGGCGTGGCCCTTTCAATCAATCTGACGGGCGGCGTGTTCGTCAATCAGTCGGCGGCTTTCTCGGATTTCCACGGCACCGGCGCGAATCCCGCCGCCAACGCCGCGCTGGCCGACGCGGCATTCGTGGCGAACCGCTTCCGCGTGGTTCAGAGCCGCGTTCATGTTGAACCGAAAGCGGCTGCGGTGGCAGTCGGCTGAACGGCCTATGCCGTTTGGCCGAATGGCGCACGAATCCCCTTCCCACTAGCATGACCGTCACGAGTGCACTTTCGCGCTCGTGGCGCAGGAATCCGAGATGACCGAAGCCTATATCTGCGATGCGATTCGCACTCCGTTCGGCCGCTACGGCGGTGCCCTAAAGGATGTGCGCGCCGACGACCTCGGCGCCGTGCCCATCCGCGCGCTCGTCGAGCGCAATCCCGGCGTGGACTGGCGCGCGCTGGACGACATTCTTTACGGCTGCGCGAACCAGGCCGGCGAGGACAACCGCAACGTCGCGCGCATGTCTGCGCTGCTCGCGGGCCTGCCCGCAGACGCGCCCGGCGCGACGCTCAACCGCCTGTGCGGATCGGGACTCGACGCAGTCGGCAGTGCCGCGCGCGCGATCAAGGCAGGCGAAGCTCATCTGATGATCGCAGGCGGCGTCGAAAGCATGACGCGCGCGCCGTTCGTCATGGGCAAAGCGGCATCGGCTTTCTCGCGCGACGCCGCCATCTATGACACCACCATCGGCTGGCGTTTCGTCAACAAGCTGATGAAGCAGCAATACGGCGTCGATTCAATGCCGGAGACGGCGGAAAACGTCGCGGTCGATTTCAACATCAGCCGTGCCGATCAGGATGCCTTCGCACTGCGCAGCCAGCAGAAGGCCGCTCGCGCGCAGAAAGACGGCACGCTCGCTCAGGAAATCGTGCCGGTCGAAATCGCACAGAAGAAAGGCGACCCTGTGCGCGTGACGCTCGACGAGCATCCGCGCGAAACCTCGCTCGAAGCGCTGGGCAAGCTCAAGGGCGTGGTGAAGCCGGATGGCTCGGTAACGGCAGGCAATGCTTCGGGCGTGAACGACGGCGCCTGTGCACTGCTGCTCGCAAGCGACACCGCCGCCAGCCAGTACGGCTTGCGCCGCCGCGCGCGCGTGCTCGGCATGGCCACGGCCGGCGTCGAGCCGCGCATCATGGGCTTCGGGCCGGCGCCCGCGACGCAAAAGCTGCTCAAGCAGCTCGGCATGACGCTCGACCAGTTTGACGTGATCGAACTCAATGAGGCGTTTGCATCGCAAGGGCTGGCCGTGCTGCGCGCGCTCGGCGTTGCCGACGACGATGCACGCGTGAACCCGAATGGCGGCGCGATTGCGTTGGGTCATCCGCTCGGCGCATCGGGCGCGCGGCTCGTGACGACGGCGTTGCATCAGCTTGAGCGCACGCAGGGCCGCTACGCCCTCTGCACGATGTGCATCGGTGTCGGTCAGGGTATTGCGCTGGCGATCGAGCGTGTTTGAACGGATTTGAGCGTATTGAATAGCGCGGTCGAGCAACAGGAACCGCGCTGCGCAAGCAGCTTTTGCATCGGATGGGACAGGAGACAAACCATGCCCTTTGAAACAATCCGCGTCGATATCGATACGTCCACGCACGTAGCCACGATCACGCTGAACCGCCCGGACAAGCTCAACAGCTTCACGCGCGCGATGCACCGCGAACTCGCGGCAGCGCTCGACGAAGTCGAACAAGCCAGTTCGCGCGCACTCGTGCTGACCGGTGCGGGCCGCGGCTTCTGCGCGGGCCAGGATCTCGCCGATCTGGACTTCACGCCGGGCGCGATGACCGATCTCGGCGAGCTCATCGGCACGCATTTCAATCCGCTCATCAAGCGCCTGCAAGCGCTGCCGATGCCCGTGATCGCCGCTGTCAATGGCACGGCCGCCGGAGCGGGCGCGAATCTCGCGCTCGCCTGCGACCTCGTGCTGGCCGCGCGCTCCGCCAGCTTCATTCAGGCGTTCGTGAAGATCGGCCTCGTGCCAGATTCGGGCGGCACGTGGTTCCTGCCCAAACGCGTGGGCATGGCCCGCGCGCTCGGCCTCGCCATGACCGGCGACAAGCTCAGCGCCGAAAAGGCGGAAAGCTGGGGCCTCGTCTGGCAAGTCACGGAAGACGCCGAACTCGCCGCCACGGCTGCGGCGTTCGCCGCACAGCTCGCAAAGCAGCCCACGCGCGCCATTGTCGCCACGCGTGAAGCGCTGCACGCCTCGGCGACCAACACGCTTGGGCAGCAGCTCGATCTCGAACGCGATCTGCAACGCGATCTGGGCAACTCGCACGATTACGCGGAAGGCGTGCAAGCTTTCATCGAAAAACGCGCACCGCGCTTCGAGGGCCGCTGATATGTCTGAATCGATGCCCACTTCGTCATCGCTTCGCGCGCACGCGGGCATGTCCGCCGACGAACTCGCCCGCGCCACCGCGCAATCCATGTACGAAGCGGACGGCTGCAGCCGAGCGCTCGGCATGGAACTGCTCGAAGTGCGCGCCGGCTACGCGCGCCTTTCCATGACCGTGCGGCCCGAATTCCTCAACGGTCATCAGATCTGCCATGGCGGCATGATTTTCACGCTCGCCGATTCGACCTTCGCGTTCGCCTGCAACTCCTACAACATCAGCACGGTCGCGGCGGGCTGCTCGATTGAATTCCTGCGCCCGGTCCAGCCCGATGACGTGCTCACCGCCGAAGCTATCGAACAGGTGCTCTCAGGACGCAGCGGCATCTACGACATCCGCGTGACGAATCGCGCGGGCGAGACCGTGGCGATGTTCAGAGGCAAATCCGCGCAGATTCGCGGCACGGTGATTCCCGTCGAAGAGTAGGCACGCGCGGCCCCTCTCAGCAATTTCGCACCGCACACCATTCTTAAAGCATCCGGAGACAGTCATGACAACCACGCTGCCGCTCGAGCCCATCGAAACGGCCAGTCGCGATGAACTCGCGGCGCTTCAGCTCGAACGGCTGAAATGGTCGCTCAATCATGCGTATGAAAATTCGCCGGTTTATCGGCGCAAGTTCGATGAAGCGGGGGTTCATCCGTCCGAACTGAAGACGCTCGCCGATCTCGCACGCTTTCCGTTCACCACCAAGAAGGATCTGCGCGACAGCTATCCGTTCGGGATGTTCGCGGTGCCGCAAGAGCAGATCTCGCGTATCCATGCGTCGTCGGGCACGACCGGCAAGCCGACCGTGGTCGGCTACACGGCAAAGGACATCGACACGTGGGCGAATCTGGTGGCGCGTTCGGTGCGCGCATCGGGTGCGAAGCGCGGCGACAAGGTGCATATCAGCTACGGCTACGGTCTCTTTACGGGTGGCCTGGGCGCGCACTACGGCGCGGAGCGCGCGGGTCTTACGGTGATCCCGTTCGGCGGCGGCCAGACCGAAAAGCAGGTGCAGTTAATCCAGGACTTCCGCCCCGACATCATCATGGTCACGCCGAGCTACATGCTCGCTATCGCCGATGAAATGGAGCGCCAGGGGATCGATCCGGCATCCACTTCCCTGCGCATCGGCATCTTCGGCGCGGAGCCGTGGACCAACGACATGCGCTCGGCCATCGAAAAGCGCATGGGCATCAAGGCGGTCGATATCTACGGTCTGTCCGAAGTGATGGGTCCGGGCGTGGCGTCCGAGTGCGCGGAAACCCAGGACGGCCCGACCATCTGGGAAGACCACTTCTATCCGGAGATCATCGACCCCGAAACGGGCGAGGTGCTGCCCGACGGCGAATTCGGCGAACTCGTCTTCACGTCGCTCACCAAAGAGGCGCTGCCCATCGTCCGCTATCGCACGCGCGACCTCACGCGCCTGCTGCCGGGCACCGCGCGCACCATGCGCCGCATGGAAAAGATCACCGGCCGCTCGGACGACATGCTCATCATCCGCGGCGTGAATGTATTCCCCACGCAGATCGAGGAATTGCTGCTCAAGCAGCCCGCACTGGCGCCGCACTATCAGATCGTCCTCACCAAGGAAGGTCCGCTGGACGTGATGACGCTGAACTGCGAGCCTTGTCCGGAAACGGCGCCCGACTACGGCGCGCTCGACGCCGCAGCCAAGGCGCTCGCGTATGACATCAAGGCGTTGATCGGGGTGACGGCGAAGATCAATGTGCTCGACGTCAACGGCATCGAGCGCTCGGTCGGCAAGGCGCGCCGCGTGGTCGACAAGCGGCCGAAGTAAGCGCGGCGGCACAATCCACGCGCATTGCGCACGCAGCAACGAAAAAGCCGGCTTTCATGCCGGCTTTTTTACATCACTTGAGCATCACGGAGAACACTCAGGAATTGGGGAACAGCAGCCACATGCGGCCGCCCTGCTTCATCTTGCCGGCCAGATCGCCTGCATCGTCGCCGAGGCCCCAGAAGTAGTCGGCGCGCACGCCGCCCTTGATCGCCGTACCGGTGTCCTGCGCGAACACCAGACGGTTGAGCGGCGTATTCGTGAGCGGGCGCGTGGTCTGCAGGAACACTGGTGTGCCCAGCGGGATCGACGAAGGATCGACGGCGATCGAGCGCTCCGGCGTAAGCGGCACACCCAGCGCGCCGACCGGACCATCGGCGCCGCCTTGCGCCGAGCCTTCGGCGGATGGCATTTCGCGGAAAAACACGAAACGCGGATTGGTGTCGAGCAGCGCATCGACACGCGTCGGATTCGCGCGCGCCCACGCCTTGATGCCCTGCATGGTCGCCTGCGCAGGCGTGAGTTCGCCGCGGTCGAGCAGCCAGCGGCCAATCGACTTGTACGGCTGGTTGTTGGTGCCGCCAAAGCCCACGCGCATCACGCTGCCGTCTTCCATGACGACGCGCCCCGAGCCCTGCACCTGAAGGAAGAACGCTTCGATAGGATCGTCGACCCAGACGAGTTCGTTGCCGTTCAGGATGCCCGCGCGTTCGAGCTGCGCGCGCGCCGGGAGCGCCGTGCCCGCGCGATAGCCGGACGGCCAGCGATAGAGTGCGGTCTGATAGATGCCGTGGCGCGTGCGCGAGCCGTGCAACAGCGGTTCGTAGTAGCCGGTCACGAGGCCGTCGAGCGTGCCGTCGTTGTTGGCGAATTGATACGGCGTGAAGTACGTCTCGAAGAACGTGCGCGCGCCGGAGGCATCGAGATCGTCGAGTTGCGAAGCCGCCGCGCAGGCGCGCGACCAGCGCGGTTCGCGCGCGAGCCGCGTGCAATTGGCGCGCAGCGCCGCCGTTGCGCCGATCAGCGAATCGTCCTGCCAGCCCGGCACCTGCTGCCACGCGACCGGTGTGAGACGCGCGGCGGCAATCTGACCGGGCAGCGCCGGCGCACCCTTGGGCGGCGCCGTGCGCACGTAGTTCGAGCCG
>NZ_DASZJJ010000214.1:0-12018 GCF_035948235.1 Paraburkholderia sp.
GCCTGGATACGACATCTGTACTTTGCCCAGGTACGACATTACTACTTTGCTCTTACAATCAAAACTTCGATAATTTATGTTATGTAAAATCATAAAAACAGGCGAAAACCTCGCCTGTCCCACCTGACTGCCACTCCCGCAAGCTACTCAGCCCGTCGAGCCACCGCTTGCATCTTGATGCTGCGACCGCCTGCCTCCAGCGCCGCCTCACATTGCGCGCAGCGCCCGAAAATCACCAGGCTTGCACTCGTGTAGCTGAACTCGCGTGCCGATGCGATCGCCGCGTGCTGCGTTTCGAGTTCGCTGTCGTCGATATCGCGAATCGTGCCGCAGTCGTTGCAGACCAGATGCGAATGGCGCGTGCCGCGGTTGAGTTCGTACACGACGCGCTGTTCGCCGATCCACGCATTCGTGATCAGGCCGGCCTCAAGCAATTGCGCGAGCGCGCGGTACACGCTTGCGAGGCTGCATTGCTCGGTGTCCGGCGGGACGCGTCGGAACACCTGATCGGCGGTCATGTGCTCGGTGGGAAATTCGTGAAACAGCTGCAGGACGGCGACCCGACTTGACGTCGGACGCATACGTGCTCGCTTCAGATCGGCGTATATCGCTCTCATTACTTCGGACACAGTTTCGGGCTTAGGCGACAGTCTCGTCGGCGCTTGCTTAAGGCTTGCTTAAGCCCAGACGTCGTGCCGCGATTTGCCTGATGCGGCGCTTTACGCGATCTTTCCTTGCGATTAGCATACGCATAAATGTAAATGATTCTCATTGGCAAATTGCCTTCCAACGCACGCCCACCAACGCAACGATGCACCTCCCAAAACGCCAGCTTTCCCGCCAACACACTTCGTCCCTGCGCCGCCTCGCACTCACAGCCGCTTTCGTTGCACTGGGCCTGCCGATGCTCGCACCGGTCAGCTCATCGGCTGCAACCAGCGAGGCTGTGCCCTCCACCGCCGCACAGCCCATCGCCAGACCGGCCGTTTGGTACGTCACCCGCCTCGCGCACGCCGACCGCGCCGAGGACGACAAGGTGCGCGCCCATCTCGAGTCGCTGGGTCTCACAGTGACGATGGTCGATCAATCGGCGCCGGTTGCCGATGCGCGTGGCGCGCAACTCGTCGTCATTTCGTCGGTGGTCAGCGCGCGTGACATGGTCGGCACGGCCTATCGAGACATCGGCGTGCCTTTGTTGACCTGGGAGTCGGATCTGTTCGATTCGCTGCGGTTCACGGGCCAGCGCAAGGGCGTGGATTTTGGCGAGCTGGACAAGGAGCATTACGTCAACGTGGTGAACGCGCCGAGTCCGCTCGCGGGCGGCGTGGCGGCTGGCAAGCGCTGGGTCTATCCGCGCGATGGCGAGATGGGCTGGGGCCGGCCGGCGCCGGCTGCGACCGTCGTCGCGACGATTCCCGGCGAGCCGGAGCATGCCGTGCTGTTCGGCTACGAAAAAGGCGCGACGATGGATTACGACTTCATTGCGCCTGCGCGCCGCGTGGCGTTATTCCTCGGCAATCGCAGCTTCGAACATCTGAGTCCCGATGGCCAGGCGTTGTTCGACGCCGCCGTCCGATGGGCGCTCGCCGACGCGCGTCAGCCTTGAACGCACGCCTTATCCTTATCGCGGCGCCGTCACGACCACATACTGAACCTGCGTGCCGACGTACTGCGGCTGGTACCACGTCGCGCCGGGTTTGAGTTCGATTTCGCTGGCCCCGGCGCGCGCCCGAAAGACGAAGGTCGACGGTGCGAACACGGGGTTGAGCTTCCAGTGATAGGTGTCCTCGCGGCGCGGCCGCGAGGTCTGGCTCGTGTCCGTGACGATCATCTTGCACGGCAGCGGCCGGCGGCCGGTTTCGACCCACAGCTCCCAGTCTGCGCCGTCCTGCCGGTAGGCGTAGTGCGTGCAACTGCGCGTATCGACCTTCTCCACGCCGATCACCTGCGCCGCGTCGAGCACGCGCTCGTCCGATTTGCCATTGCCCCAGTAGAACAGGTCGACCAGCGGCGTTTCGATATGCCAGTTGTCGACGAGATCGTGGATCAGGCCGTCGAGTGTCGGCGGCGCATCGTGGCGCGCGTACACGCCCTTCTTCTGGTTGTAGATCGTAAAGCGACGCCCGTCGTAGACGATGCTGCGCAGATTGCCATTGCCGCTGATATCGACACGCAGACGGTCGGGATGCTTGACCTTGATGACCGTATGCCGCAACTGCGCCGCATTCTGTCCGTTGTCTAGCACGACGTCCGTGGCCGTGTCGGTGTCCACTTCGAACGCATGCAGCGTGCGCAGATATTCACCCATCGCGTCGAGCGCATCGGTTGCGTGCGCATCGATCGCACTGGACGCGCCGCCATTGGCGTTGTCGGCGTCGGTGCCGAGATCGCTGAGCGGCGACGGCACGTTCGACTGCGCCGGCACATGCTCGCCGGACGTTTCCTGATGCGCGCAGCCTGCGAGCGCCAGCGCGCCCAGCAGCGCGGTGGATAGCGAAAGCGCGAGCTTCGTGCCGAATGTTCTGGGCGGCGTGCGCGCGGTGACTCCAGGGAAGACTCTTTTGTTCACATCGTCTCCTGACTGAAAGTTCGCCTGATCCGAGCGTCGATCCTCGGTGGATTCCAGTGCCGGGTGCAGGCTCGCGTGGACTGCGATGACAACCGGAGAAGCGCGTCCAGCGGTCAACGCAGGCATGGCGCGCGCTTCGTTTCTTGAGCTTAGCAGTGTCCTTGGCGCTTCGTCACATGAATGCAGCCGCATCTCGCGGCGATTGCTGCGAGCGGCGCGCACAGCAACGATCCCGGCTCTGACGCTTGGTGAAACCCCTGGTCGGTGCGCCCATCACGCCGCGCTATCATGCGACTGCGATTTATAGAACGACGTTCTATCAGATAGAACGACAGAAGACCAAGATGAGATAGCGGACGCCTGGCGCCGCCCAACCGTTCATACGTAGTCCGTGCTCAGGAGGAGCCACCATGTCCAGTCTGCCGCTCGGCGCGACCCACGCGTCGCCCCGCGACGATGCCGCGCACGGCGTCGCGGCGCAGATCAACGCGCGCATCGACCGCCTGCCCGCCACCCGCGCGGTCTGGACGCTCGTGCTGCTGCTGTCGTTTGGCGGCTGGTTCGAGTTCTACGATCCGTTCTTCACGGCCTACGTGGGGCCGGGACTCGTCAAAAGCGGGCTTTACACGACCACGACCGCGTCTTTCTTCGGCTTCTCGGGGCTTGGCGCGTTTGTGGCGGCGTCGTTCGCGGGCCTGTTCATCGGTACGTTCTGCTTTACAGGTCTTGCCGACCGTTATGGCCGGCGCACCCTGTTTACCGCCTCGCTGCTCTGGTACTCGGCGGCCACCTTCGTCATGGCGATGCAGACTTCCGCGCCGGCGATCAATCTGTGGCGCCTGATCGCCGGTATCGGCGTGGGGATCGAACTGGTCACCATCGACACCTATGTCAGCGAACTGGTGCCGCGCCACATGCGCGGACGGGCCTTCGCGTTCGTGCATCTCGTGCAGTACACCGCGGTCCCGACGGTGGCGCTGCTCGCGTGGTGGTTCGTGCCGCGCGCGCCGCTGGGTTTCGACGGCTGGCGCTGGGTCGTGATGTTCGGCGCATGTGGCGCGTTGATTGCCTGGGCGATCCGCCGTCGTGTGCCCGAAAGCCCGCGCTGGCTCGCGCAACGCGGCCGCCACGAGGAGGCCGCGCGCATTCTGGCGAAACTCGAAAGCCGGGTCGAAGCGCAGTACGGCCGCCCGCTGCCCGCGCCGACCTATGACACGACCGGCGGCGCCGCGCTGCCGCCAACCAAAGCCCGTTTCGCTGAAATCTGGCAGCCGCCTTATCGCCGTCGCACGATCACCCTGCTCGTCTTCAACCTGTTCCAGGCGATCGGCTTCTATGGTTTTGCCTCGTGGGTGCCCACGCTGCTCGTTTCCAAGGGCGTGACGGTCACGCATGGCCTGCTCTATTCCTTCGTGATTGCCGCCTCGAATCCGTTCGGCCCGCTGATCGGCATGGCGATCGCCGACCGCATCGAGCGCAAGACACTCATCGTGCTGGCCGCGTTGGGCATCGCCGTGTTCGGCACGCTGTTCGCGTTCCAGACGTCGCCTGTGTTGCTGATGGTGCTGGGTGTGCTGATCACGCTGGGCGGCACGCTGCTGTCGGTCGGTTATCACGCGTATCAGGTGGAACTGTTCCCCACCCGCATGCGTGCCACGGCGGTGGGTTTCGTCTATTCGATGTCGCGGCTCTCTGCGATGTTTTCGGGCTTCATGATTGCGTTCGCTTTGCGTCACTTTGGTGTGCCAGGCGTTTTCGCGCTCATTACCGGCGCGATGGTGATGGTGATGGCGGCGATCGGCCTGTTCGGTCCGCGCACCAATAACCGCTCGCTCGAAGCGATTTCCCAATGATCTAAAAAGAGGCTGGAATAACGATGTTGCCCCTCAACGGTGTGCGCGTTCTCGATCTATCGAACGTCCTGGCAGGCCCCTTCTGCGCGTATCAACTGGCGTTGCTCGGCGCCGAAGTCACCAAGGTCGAGCATCCCGAAGGCGGCGATCTCGCGCGGCGTCTGGGCGCTGACAAGGATGCCGCCACGCGCAACATGGGCGCGTCCTTCGTGGCCGTGAACGCAGGCAAGCGCTCGATGACGCTCAACCTCAAGGACCCGCGCGGCAAGGCGATCCTGCTCGATCTCGTGAAGGACGCCGATGTGCTGGTCGAGAACTTTCGCCCGGGCGTCATGGATCGACTGGGATTGGGATTCGATCAGTTATCCGAAGCGAATCCGCGACTGGTTTATTGCGCGATTTCCGGCTTCGGCGAAGACGGAGAACTCGCGCCGCGCCCCGCCTACGACCAGATCATCCAGGGCATGGCCGGGGTGATGAGCGTGACCGGGGACGGCGAAAGCGCGCCACTACGTGTGGGCTACCCGGTATCGGACACCGTAGGCGGTCTGACGGCGGCCTTCGGCATCTGCGCGGCGCTGGTCGATGCGCGCACGAGCGGACGAGGCCGGCGGCTCGACGTATCGATGCTCGAAGCGACGCTCGCGACCATGGGCTGGGTGGTGTCGAACTATCTGAACGCAGGCGTCGAGCCCACGCCAATGGGCAACGAAAATTTCACCGCCGCGCCCTCTGGCACCTTCGCAACGGGCGATGGTCTGCTCAATATCGCCGCCAACGAAACGCGTCAGTTCGAAAGCCTTTGCGATGTGATCGGGCGCCCCGACCTACCGCATGACGAACGCTACGCCGCGCGTCATCTGCGCAAACAGCATCGCGTCGAACTAAAAGCGGAAATCGAAGCCGCGCTGGCCGCCGACAGCGCCGCGAACTGGGAAACGCGCCTGCTCGAGCGCGGCGTGCCGGTGGGGCGCGTGCTGACGGTGCCGCAGATTCTCGCCCATCCCCATCTGGCCGGGCGACGCTTCATACGTGAATTCGAGCCGACGCACGGCGAGGCTGCGCAGCGCGTTACGCGCGCGGGCCTGCGGCTGGCCGATGCCGATGCCGCGCCCTCCTCGCCCGCGCCGACGCTCGGCGCTCACACGCGCGAAACGCTCGCGCAACTCGGTTACGACGCCGCGCAGGTCGAAACGTTGCGCGCGCAAGGAGTGATCTGAACATGACCAACGACGCCAACAACACCAACAACACCAACAACGCCAACAACGCCAACAACGCCAACAACGCCAACGCCGACCTGGCCGCCCTCTGCGCCGATTACTGGCGCACCTCGATCATCGATATCCATCCCGGCTCGATAGCCGTGCGCGGCTATCCGATCCAGGAACTGATCGGCCGCGTGAGTTTTCCGCAGATGATCTGGCTGATGCTGCGCGGCGAACTGCCCGGCGACGACGAAGCTGCGCTGCTCGAAGCGGCGTTGGTTGCTTCGGTGGATCACGGCCCGCACGCGCCCTCGATTGCGATCTCGCGGATGGCGACGAGTTGCGGTCTGCCGCTCAATGGCGCGATGGCTTCGGCGCTGAACGCGCTCGACGATGTGCATGGCGGCGCGGGTCAACAGGCGGTGGAGCTGTATGCGTCGATCGGTGCGCGTATCGATGCGGGCGCCGGGCTCGACGAGGCCGTCGAGGCAGGCGTGGATGCCTTCATCGCCGCGCATGGGAAGTATCTGCCGGGCTTCGGCCATCGCTTCCATCCGGTCGATCCGCGCGCGGGACGCCTGCTGGAAATGGTCGATGCGCGCGTGGAATCGGGCGTGATCAACGGGCGCTACGCGCTGATCGCGCGCGGCATCGAGGCGCTGTTGAAAGCGCGCAAGGACAAACCCGTGCCAATGAATATCGACGGCGTGACGGCTGTGATCTATGCGGAGCTAGGCTTTGCGCCCGAACTCGCGCGCGGCGTGTTCTGCCTGTCGCGCGCCGTGGGCATTCTCGCGCATGCGTGGGAGCAGCGCGGACGCGGCGAACGCAACAAGGGGCCAATCCCGCGCCAGATGGCCTATGCGTACACCGGGCCCGCACAGCGCCATCTGGAAGACGCCTGACGCCAGGCGTCTGCGCTTACGAGCCCGCGCGCGCTGCGTGCGCGCGTTGGGCGGCGCGCAGCGCGCGCGAGTCGCCGCCGAGCGCATCGGTTGCGCGCGCGGCGCAATCGAACAGCGCATCGAGATTCGCTTCGACGAACGCGCGGTCGATGCGCGAACTCGGACCCGCGAGCGTGAGCACGCCGCGCAGCGTATCGCGCACGCCGAACACCGGCATCGACACCCCCGCCGTTTCGCTGTCGCGCTCGCCGATCGACATGCAGTAGAAGTTGCGCCGCGTCTCGTCGAAGCCCTCGCCCGGCTCGCCGCCGAACGCCAGCAGCGCGCGCCCGCCCGAGCCCGTTTCGAGCGGCAGCACATCGCCTTCGCGTACGTGGTGACGCACCACATGTTTCGAATCCACCCGATGCAGGCACACGCGAACGGCGTTGTCGCGCACATAAAATGAAACGCTCTCCCCGCTTGTTTCCGTCAGTTCGCGCATGAGCGGCAGCAGGATGTCGCCCAGATTGAGGCTGCGCTGATACAGCGCGCCCAGCGCGAAGGTGGCGGGCCCGAGTTGATAGCGGCCATCGTCGAGACGTAGCAGCAGGCCGTGCTGGATCAGCGCGCCCGCCAGACGCAGCAGCGTACTCTTGTAAAGGCCCGTGCGGGACGCGAGTTCGGCAAGCGTGAGCGCTCCGTCGTCGGGACGGAACGCGAACAGGATCGCACACGCGCGGTCGATGACGGCGACGCCTTCTTCTTTCTTGAGCGCAGTGTTGACGGGATTATCCGCGGGCATGACGGTCGAAGCGGGATCGGAAAGAGCCTGATTTTACGCGATCCCTCGCACGCGCCGCGATGGCCGCCGCACCGGATCGCGACAAACGTAGCGTTTGATTTCGATCTAGTGCGCCGCTTGTGCGTGGACATCGTGGCACCGCGGATCGCCGCCGCCCGCTTGGATGATTAATTGACCCGCGCGGATCGAAACACCGCCTCTTTTCACCTCATGCCAGATGGAGTGAACGCCATGTCCGATACAAAAGCGAAGACGAAGAAGGCATCGACAGAAGCATTGCCGCAGGCCGATGAAAAGCTCAGCGACAAAGCCTACGAAAAAACGCTGCGCCACCTGCACGAAGAACTCGTGAAACTGCAGCAATGGGTGGTGAAGAGCGGCGCGAAGGTCTGCATCCTGTTCGAAGGCCGCGACGGCGCCGGCAAGGGCGGCACGATCAAGGCCATTACGGAGCGCGTGAGTCCGCGCGTGTTCCGCGTCGTCACCACGCCCGCGCCCACCGAACGCGAAAAGAGCCAGATGTATTTTCAGCGCTATCTGCCCCATCTGCCTGCGGCTGGCGAGATCGTGATCTTCGACCGTAGCTGGTACAACCGTGCGGGCGTCGAGCGCGTGATGGGCTTTTGCACGCCGGAACAGGCGCAGGAGTTTCTGGTCTCGGTGCCGCTGATCGAGCGCGCCATCGTGCACTCGGGGATCATATTGCTGAAATACTGGCTCGACGTCAGTCCCGAGGAGCAGACCCGCCGGCTGGAGGCGCGCATCACCGACGAACGCAAGATCTGGAAGCTCTCGCCAATGGATCTGGAGTCATACCACCGCTGGTACGACTACTCCCGCGCCCGCGACGAGATGTTCGAAAAGACGGATACGACTTTCGCGCCCTGGTTCGTCCTGCATTCGGACGACAAGAAGCGCGCGCGCCTGAACATCATCGCTCACCTCTTGAGCAAGGTGCCCTACGAGGAAGTCCCGCGCGAAAAGGTCAAGTTGCCGCATCGCCAGAAGGCCGATGGCTACCAGGAGCCGGACTACGCCTACCACCGCGTGCCGCTGGTGTACTAAAGCTATGCCGGTCGCGCCGGGTTGGCCTGCGCGACTGAGGCGCGCATCGTCACGCTCACGTCGAAGCGCCGTTCGATTTCCCACTCCGTGCCGTAACACTGGTTGATGAGCCAGCGTACGGCGTTGCGCGTGAGTTCGGCGGTCGGGATATGGACCGAAGTGAGCGCAGGCGCCATATAGGCCGCCGAATAATCATCGTCGTAACCGATCACGGACACATCGCGCGGCACCGAAATCCCCGCATGTTGCAGCCGTGCGAGCGCCGACATCGCCATCGTGTCGTTGGCGCAGAACAGGCCCGTGAAGTGTCGCTTCGAATCGAGCAATTTGCCCGCCGCCGCATAACCGCCTTCGGGCGAAAAGTCAGACATGATGAGCGGCACCTGCTCGCGCGCAATGCCATGGCGCGCCAGTTCCGCAAAAAAGCCGTCCAGACGCGCCTGGTTGTCCGAAGAACTGGCCGTGCCGCCGATGGCCGCGATGTTCCGGTGGCCGTGCTCGATGAGCGTGCGCGCCGCGAGTTCGCCGCCGTGGAAGTGGTCGGCGCAGAATGAGGCCTCGGGCATCTGGTCGAACGCGCGGTTCAGGAACGCCATGCGCGGATGCAGCGCGTGCAGCATGCCCAGGTCGTCGTCGTGCAGATCGTGGCTGATGACCACCACGCCGTCGCAATCGCGGCCAATCAGAAACCGCACCGCCTCGATAGCCTGCTCGCGCGGCGAGGCTTCGCCGCATCCCGTCGCCACGACGACGTGACGGCGCACCGCGCGCAGTTCGGTGTCGGTCTGCTTGAGGATCGTGCCGTAGTACGAGCCGAAGAACGTCGGCACGAAAATGCCGATGATGCCGAGCGACTGCGTCGCCATGGCCCGGCCGATCGACGAGGGCCTGAACTTCAGTTGCTCGATCGCGGCCTGCACGCGCGCGGCCGCGTCGGCCGATACCGGCCCCTTGCCCGAGATCGCGCGAGAGGCGGTGGACAGGCCCACGCCGGCGAGAGTTGCCACGTCTTTCAGGGTTGCCACGTCTGGTTCTTCCCTCGGTCTCTTGTTGTATCGGGGGCTTGTGCGGTGCTTCAGAGCCGCTCGCCGCCCGCTTCGTCAAACAGCGACACATGCTGCACTTCGATCTCGAACGGCACCGGCGCGCCAGCCGCAAGCGGCGTCTTGTCCTGATCGATCGCTGCGATCTGGACGCCATGATAATCGAGCCAGAGCACGCGATGATTACCCATCGGTTCGACCAGGGTAAGCGCGCCTTGCAGCGCGCCGCCCGGCACGCCCGCGCGCACGTCCTCGGGGCGCACGCCCAGCACACAGGGGCGCGTGAGATCCGGCGCGCCCTTGAACGCGTAGTTCGTCACCTCGACCGAAAGCTGCGGGCCGCGGAACCACAGCTTGCCTTCGTCGGCTTGCAGCGTGCCGCGCAGCAGGTTCATCGGCGGCGTGCCCAGGAAGGTCGCGACGAATAGGTTCTCGGGCCGCGCGTAGACTTCGGCGGGCGTGCCGAACTGCTGGATCACCCCGCCCTTCATGACCGCCATGCGCGTGGCGAGCGTCATCGCCTCCACCTGGTCGTGCGTCACGTAAATCATCGTCGCGCCCAGTTGCTGATGCAGTTGCTTGAGTTCGCGGCGCAGTTCGGTGCGCAGCTTCGCGTCGAGATTCGACAGCGGTTCGTCGAACAGGAACACGTCGGCTTCGCGCACCAGCGCCCGGCCGATGGCCACGCGCTGGCGCTGGCCGCCCGAGAGCTGCGCGGGCTTGCGCGCGAGCAGCGGACCGAGCTGGAGCATGTCGGCCGCGCGCTTGACGCGACGCTCGATCTCCGGCTTGGGCGTGCCGTTGATGCGCAGCGCAAATGACATGTTGCGCTCCACGTTCATGGTCGGATAGAGCGCGTAGGACTGGAACACCAGCGCCACGCCGCGATCCTTCGGATCGGCCCAGGTCATGTCCTCGCCGCCGATCTCGATGCTGCCGTCCGTCACGTCGATCAGGCCCGCGATGCTGTGCAGCAAGGTGGATTTGCCGCAGCCCGAGGGGCCGAGCAGCACCACGAATTCGCCGGCGCGCACGTCGAGATCGAGATCTTCGATCACCGTGTTTGCACCAAGCTCGATGCGCAGATTGCGCACCGCTACATTCGCCAGATTCGTCATCGTTCGTCTCTCGTTGAGCCTGCTTTATCCCGCTCGTTACCCTTTCACCGCGCCCGACGCGATGCCGCGCACGAACCAGCGGCCCGACACGAAGTAAATCGCCAGCGGCACCAGCGACGTGAGGATTGTCGCGGCCATGTTGACGTTGTAGAGCCGCTCGCCGGTGGTGGTGTTGATGATGTTGTTGAGCTGCACGGTCATCGGCAGGTTGCGGGTGCCGGCGAATACGAGGCCCAGGATGTAGTCGTTCCAGATGCCGGTGACCTGCATGATGATGGCGACGACGATGATGGGTACCGACATCGGCAGCATCAGTTGCGCGAAGATGCGCCAGAAGCCGCCGCCGTCGATGCGTGCGGCCTTGAACAGCTCCTGCGGCAGCGACGCATAGTAATTACGGAACAGCAGCGTCATCACCGGCATGCCGAAGATCGTGTGAATCACCACGATGCCGGGCAGCGAGCTGAACAGATGCACGGTCGCCAGCACGCGCACGAGCGGGTACACCATCACCTGCACGGGAATGAACGCGCCTGCCAGCAGCACGGCGAATAGCACCCCCGCGCCGCGCGGTTTCCAGAACGACAGCGCGTAACCGTTCACCGCGCCCACCGCGATCGAGATGATCGTGCTGGGCACGACGATGCGCACGGAGTTCCAGAAGCCCACGCGGATGCCCGCGCATTCCAGGCCCGTACATGCGGACGCCCACGCGTCCTGCCATGGTGTGAACGTGATATGACGCGGCAGTGCGAGCAAATGGCCCAGACGGATTTCCTCCATCGGCTTGACCGAGGTGACGAGCATCACATAGAGCGGCAGCAGGAAGAACAGCGCGGCAATGATCAGGAATCCGTAGATACCCAGACGTGCCGGCGTGAAACTGCTGCGTTTGGGTCTGCCCTTTGATCCAGGCGCGCGGCGCGCCACGCGCGGAATGGCGCCGGAAGTATCGGTCAGCGGCGCGCTCATGCTCGTTCTCCTTTACTGGCCATGCGGTTTCTCGCGTATAGCACGGGCGCGAGGATCGCCAGCACGGTGGCGAGCAGAACGATCGAGGCCGCCGAAGCCAGACCGATGTTCGCGCGATTGAACAGATAATCCATGATGAACTTGCCGGGCACTTCGCTGGCGGTGCCAGGGCCGCCCTGGGTCATTGCCACCACGGCGTCGTAGAGCTTCACGACCATCACGAACAGCAGCACGAAGGCGGTGGACATCGAAGTCTTGAGCATCGGCACGACGATGCTCGCGTACACTCGCCAGCGTGGAATGCCGTCGAGTCGCGCGGCCTTCCAGATTTCGTCGTCGATGCTGCGCAGGCCCGCGAGCAGCAGCGCCATCACGAGGCCCGAGGCCTGCCACACCGTCGCGATCACGAGCGTATAGATCACGAAGCGCTGCGAGACGATCCAGTCGAACTGCGCGTGCTCGAAACCCATGTCGCGCAGCACGGCCTGCACGCCCAGCTCA
>NZ_DASZJJ010000215.1:0-21501 GCF_035948235.1 Paraburkholderia sp.
TGGCGACGAGCAGAAGGATCACCGCGCCATAAAGAAGCGACACGGGATAGTGATGCCGGATATTGGTGGCCAGCCCGTGGCCGCTGACTCGTCCGATGCGCGCGCTGATGATCTGAATGGCCACCATCAACGGATACGTGAGCGGGACCGTCCAGAGGATGTTGTAACCGAAAGCCGCGCCAGCCTGCGAATAGGTGGCGATGCCGCTGGGGTCGTCGTCGGCTGCACCGGTAATGAGGCCCGGTCCGATCTTGTCGCGCCACTGACTGGCCGGGTGTTCCTCTGCCAAAGGGGGCGCGTGGTCGGTTCTCATGGGGACTCCGCTACCCGGGCCGGCGGGCGATGCTCAACCTTCATTGCACTGGACACCCCATCGCGACGGCGAGTGGATTCTCGCGGCATTGACCCGCGTTGACGGCGTCTGTGCTGCGATCACGACGCTCCCGCAATTCGCATGCCCGCATCTTCGGTTCGGGCACGAAGCCGTACGCGACAAGTTGCACACGACCTCGCTGGACACGATCGAACTCGCGTTGCTCGAACGTAACGGGCGGACTAGCGTCATCGTGAAGCGCGATGGCGTTGAACCTGTGGATTCCCGCTAGCCTGACTCCGACTGTCGAACTCGCCGAGACTTCACGACCGGCACAGCGCGAAGTAATTGATCGCGTATCCACACATGCGCCGCCGTACCCGCATGCCGCGCATGTTGATAGATCTTCAACGTGTAACGCGGTGCGGCAAAGGGCGTGGGATAGATCGTGACCGGCGCGGCGTCGCGCAGGATCAACGCCGCGTGGCGCGGCACCGTCATCAGCAGACCAGACTGGGCAACGATGAACGGTGCAACGAGAACGGTCGGCAACTGCACCGCCACTTCGCGCGCAACACCCATGCGGTCGAGCACAAGATCGATCGATCCACGGGCATCGTCCCAGGGCGTGACCACCACATGCTGCGCGGCGAGATATTGCGCCAGGCTCAGCTTGCGTCCGATCGAAGGATGCTGCCGGCTTGCGATCACCACGTATTCGTCGGAAAACCAGTCTGAGCTTTCTACGCCAGCCGGCAAAGGCAAGGCTTCCTCTTCATAACCCAGCGCGAAGTCGATGCGTCCCGAGGCGAGTTCCTCCGCCGACTCGCGGCCGCGTGAAGACACCACCTTGAACCTCAGTTTCGGCGCCACCTTCTGCATCCTCGCGATAAACGCCGGAAGCATCGCGAAGGCGGTGTAATCGGTCGCGGCGAAAACAAACGTACGCTCACTGTCGAGGGGATCGAACTGCCGGGACGGTGCAAGACCCGCATGCAGCAAATCCAGGGCTTCGCCCACCGGACGCATCATGCTTTCGGCGGCGGCCGTCGGACGCATTTCATTGCCGATCCGCACGAATAGCTCGTCGGCGAGCGCATCGCGCAACCGCGCCAGCGCGTGACTAAGCGCCGACGCGCTCATGGCCAGCTCTTCCGCCGCCAGCGTCACCGAGCGATGACGCACCAGCGCGTCGAATACCAGCAAAAGGTTCAGGTCGAGCCTGCGTAGATCACGATGCATGTTATGCAATCCATGATGCAAACAATGCAGTATATGCACATCGACTTTCGACTACCATCGTGAATCTGTTTCCCTTTTGCTCTATCTGGAATTCGAACCCGCACATGGCACTGACTATCCGCCCCGCTACCGTTGACGACTCCGCGCTCATTCTGCGATTCATTACCGACCTGGCCGTCTATGAAAAGGCTGAGCATCACGTCGCCGCGACTACGGAAACCATCGCCGCGTCGCTATTTGGCGAAGATTCGCCTTCAAAGGCGCTGATATGCGAACTCGACGGCCAAGCCGTTGGTTATGCCGTGTATTTCTTCTCGTATTCGACGTGGCAGGCGAAAACCGGTCTATATCTGGAAGACCTGTACGTTTCGCCCGATGCGCGCGGCCACGGAGCGGGAAAGCGCTTATTGCAGCATCTCGCGGGCATTGCGCTGGAGAAGGGCTGCGGGCGCTTCGAGTGGAGTGTGCTCGACTGGAATGAGCCGGCTATCGCCTTCTATCAGTCTCTTGGCGCAAAGCCGCAAAGCGAGTGGGTCCGCTATCGGATCGAGGGTGATGCGATTCGGACGCTGGCGTTGTCGCCGCTGGATTCGATTGTGGCGGGATGAGCCTGAACTCGATCTGAGAGTCCAGGCTCATGCCCTCATCGAACCATCATTTGAATACCGCACCCACGCGCGGCGCTTCGGCGATACGCCAGGCCTCTTCCAGCAACGCCTGAGCCTCCTGCTCACTCGCCGCGTTCGAAAACGCCGCAAGGCGCGCGAACTTCGTGGCGATTTCATCGCGCGAGAGCGTGTTGCCGGGGTCGCCCTTCGGCTCATCCACGCGCGCCTGCAACGTGCGGCCATCGTGCGTCGTCACCGTGATCTTGCCGATCCAGCGCGCCGGATACGCGCTATCCACCTCATCGTCGAAGACCATGGTCACACGCTCGCGGAACGCCGCGATAGGCGCGTCGGCGTAACCTTGCTCGAATTCGTTGACGCCCGCATAACCGTGATGCGCGCACAGGCCCAGCACCGTACCCATGTTGAACTTGGCCTGATGCACGGTGGCGGGCACCACGACGCTGCCCAGTACGTCGATGGCGCCCTGATGCACATGCGCGGTCACAGATTCGATATCGCCGGGCTGCAGCCGATATTCAGCCATCGCGGCGAGCAGGGCGTCGGCGGCAGGATGCGTGTGGCGGCACGCGGCATGGAATTTGAATGAGGTCTCGACCGTGGCCCAGCGTTGCCCGAGGCGATCGACCAGCTTTGCCGGATCGGCGTCGCTCGACATGCCCGCCGCCATGCCCTGCGCACCTTCCAGAATGCGTTGCGCGCCGCGAAAGCCGTCGGCCGCCAGTTGTGCCGCCATCAAGCCGTTGGCGGCCGCCATGGCCGTGTGCAGTTGCTTGGAATCGGCGGCATCGCGCAGGAACTCCCACAGGCCGCTCGCCTGGGTGCCTGCGGAACCGAAGGCGTCGAGCATCTGCGCGGGCGTGAGCCTCAACAGCCGCCCCGCTGCTGCTGCCGCTGCGATCGTGCCGACCGTGCCCGTCGTATGAAATATTCGGTAGTGCGAACGTCCCATGAATTCACCGACGCGGATGCCAACTTCATAGCCCGCAACCGACGCCGCGATAAATTCCCGCCCCGACGCGCCCAGTGCCTGGGCAAGCGCGAGCGTCACCGGAAACACCACCGTGGCCGGATGCAGCACCGAGCCGTTATGCACATCGTCCTGTTCGACAAAATGCGAAGCGGCGGCATTCGTCATGGCCGCGAAATACGGCGTGCTGCGCGAACGGTCGATGAGAATATCGCAGACGTCGGCGCTATTCTGTGCGCCCCGGGCGGCGCGCGCAAAACGCGCAATCGTTTCAACCGGGCGCGCGCCTTTGCCGCCTAACGCTGAGCCCAGCCAGTCGACGTAAAGATTGACGGTGCGATCTACCACCTGCGCGGGAATTGTGTCGAAGTCCAGCGAAGCGGCGAAGGCCGCGAGTGTGCGGCTGGGATGATCCAGGTTCTGCTCAGTCATGGTTTGAATCTTTATTTCGAGGGTTATTTTCAGGCCTCGCCGCGCAGATGCGCCGACGCCTCGTCTTCCACGCGCTGCCACAGCTCGTACGAGATGGGCTGCTCGCCTTCTTCCAGCAGATGGCCCACCAGACCAATGGCGCGCGCCATCACGCCAAAACCCCGCACGATGCGCCACGGAAAGCCAAATTCGCAGCAGATCGCGCCGATAGCGCCCGTCGCATTGATCGGCAAAGCCTTGCCCGAGACGCGCTGTGCTTCGGCGCCGATCAGTTGCATCAGCTTCACGTAGTCGCGCGAGAGGCCATTGAGCGCGGCCAGTTCGAAAAGGCGCGGCGTGCGCGGATCGATGGGCTTGTGCAGCGGATGGCCAAGGCCAGGAATCGGCGTGCCGCGCGCGCGCCAGGCGGCCACGGTATCGACCGCAAGCTTTTCAAGGTCATCGCTTCGCGTGCCATAGGGCAGCGCTTCGGACAGCATGCGGCACGCGCCCTCCATGCTGCCGACGAACACCGACCCCAGTCCGCACAATCCTGCCGCCACGGCGGCCTGCAAGGACTCCGGCGCGCCCGCGTAAGTCATGCGCGCGGCGATGGCGCTGGGCGTCATGCCGTGCTCGACCAGTGTGATGACGATAGCGTTGAACATTGCGGACTGCTGCGGGGTCGCGGCCTGGCCGGTCAGTTGAAGGAAGGCGAAATCGCCGAGATTCATGTGGCCGAGAATCTCGTCGGGCAGACTTTTGCCGCGCACGACGATCCGATCGGGCGTACTGTAGGCGATATCGGATCGCACCAGCGGCTTAGGTTGACGGGCCATGAAAGTGGCTCCTTGCAGGTTATACAGCTCAGATCGGGTCCCAGCTAAACACGTCGGCGGAGACATCGAGCGAATGAAACGACGCCCGCAGCGCGGGCATGGCGTGTTCGGCGATACTTTCGGGCGTCCAGCCCTCGCCGCGATGCACCGAACGCACCGGCCGCGGCTGGCTCATCAGGAAGATTTCGTTGTTACGGACTGCGAATATCTGTCCCGTCACATCGCTGGCCTGCCCGCTCGCCAGAAACACCGCAAGCGGCGCGATCTTCGCGGGCGTCATCTGCCTGATCTTCTCCACGCGCGCTTCCTGCTCGGGCGAATCGACCTTGATCGAATCGATCATGCGGCTCCACGCAAACGGCGCGATGCAGTTCGAGCGCACGCCAAATCGCTGCAGATCGAGCGCAATCGATTTCGACAGGCCGACCATGCCGAGCTTAGCGGCGCTGTAATTGGCCTGCGCAAGATTGCCGATCAGCCCCGAAGTCGAGGTCATGTGTACGAATGCGCCACTACGCTGGTCCTTGAAGTGATCGGCGGCGGCGCGCGAAACATGGTACGCACCGTAAAGATGCACCTTCACGACCGCGTCGAATTCTTCCTCGCTCATCTTGTGGAAGAAGCGATCGCGCAGGATGCCCGCATTGTTCACGACGCAATCGATGCGACCGAACACATCGAGCGCATTCTGCACGATGCGCGCGGCACCGGTAGCGTCGGCTACGCTGTCCGTACTGGCGGTGGCCTGGCCGTCGAAGGCCTTGATCTCATTGACCACGGCCTGCGCAGGACCTTCGTTGCGGCCCTCGCCCGCGAGCGTCGCACCCACGTCGTTCACAACCACTCTCGCGCCCTGACGCGCCATCGCCAACGCAATATCGCGGCCGATCCCACCGCCCGATCCCGTTACTACGACCACCTTGCCGTCCAGCATTCGTTGCGTCGTCATCTTGTTTGCTCCTCCTGTGCGCATGGCGCGGAACTTGACCTGGATGGTTCTCGCGCAGCTTGACGCAATGCCCGCATGCGCACAATTCGAATATGCCGAATGCCCGATTCGGCCAGGCTTAACACAGTAAAACCGCTAATGGCGCATGTTGCGATGCGGCGCGATAATGCGTGACGTCCGCATTCAAGGAAACCCGGCGCAACCATGCATTTCGATCTGGTCGATCTGAAGCTGTTTACGCATGTGGCGCAGGCCTGCAGCCTCACACGCGGCGCCGAACGCGCGCATCTGTCGCTGCCCGCGGCGAGTAACCGCATCAAGAATCTGGAGGAACAGGTCGGCGTCAAGCTCCTGAACCGCACGAGCCAGGGCGTGACACTCACGGCGCCAGGCGAAACGCTGCTCGTGCATGCGCGGCGCGTACTCAAGCAACTGGAGCAGTTGAGCGGCGATCTGCAGGAATATGCGCAAGGCGTAAAAGGCCACGTCCGCGTGTTCGCGAACACCACGGCCATGAGCGAATTCCTGCCTGCGGTGCTGCGCACCTACCTCATCAACCACCCGGACGTCTACGTCGATATTCACGAACGCCTGAGCCCCGATATCGTGCGCGCCGTGCAGGATGGCACCGTCGATATCGGCATCGTCGCGGGTGAAATCCGCACCGAGGGGCTCGACGTGATGCCGTATCGGCGCGATCGCCTCGTGCTGGCCTGCGCGCTCTCGAATCCGCTCGCGCAGGCGCACGAAATCGACTTCGCGCAGACGCTCGACTACGACTTCGTCGGCCCATCCGATGAGAGCGCGATCTACGCCTTTCTCAAGCGCGCCTCGTCGGATCTGCAGCGCACGATCCGCTGGCGCATTCAGGTCAGCAACTTCGAGGCCGCGTGCCGCATGATCGAAGCCAATATCGGCATCGGCGTGCTGCCCGAGGGCGCGGCGCGCCGTCACGCCCAGACCATGGCGCTCAAGATCGTGCCGCTCACCGACGCGTGGGCCGTGCGCAAGCTGCAGATCTGCGTGACCGATCGCGAGGCGCTGCCGCTGTTCGCGCGCAAGCTCGTCGATCTGCTGGTGGCCGACGGTGTGGGGCGGCTGGAGTAACCGACCCGTCATCATCATTAGCATTGCAGATTACTTTTCAGCATCGCGCATCATATTGCGCGCGATGACGATTTGCTGGATCTGACTCGTGCCCTCGTAGATACGAAACAGACGCACGTCGCGATAGAAACGCTCGATACCGTATTCGGCCATATAGCCCGCGCCACCGAAGATCTGCACCGCGCGATCCGCCACGCGGCCACACATCTCCGAGGCGAACAGCTTCGCGCAGGCGGCTTCCGTACTCACGCTTCTGCCTTCGTCGCGGCGACAGGCGGCGTCGATCACCATGCAGCGCGCGGCATACAGTTCGGCCTGGCTGTCCGCCAGCATGGCCTGCACGAGCTGGAATTCGCCGATCGGCTGATCGAACTGCTCGCGCTCCATCGCATAACGCAGCGCGTCGTCGAGCATGCGCTGCGCCACTGCCACGCAGATCGCGGCGAGATGAATGCGGCCCTTGTCGAGCACCTTCATTGCCGTCCTGAAGCCCACGCCCTCCTTGCCGCCGATGATGTTTTCGGCAGGCACCTTCACGTCCTCGAAAATCACGTCGCAGGTATGCGCACCCTTTTGCCCCATCTTGCGATCGCGCCTGCCGAAGCTGATCCCCGGCGTTTTTGCGTCCACGATGAAGGCCGTGATGCCGCTCGCGCGTGGCTCGTCGGGATTGGTGCGCGCCATCAGCGTGAACATGCCGGCCTGCGGCGCATTGGTGATGAAGCGCTTGGTGCCGTTGACAATGTAGTGATCGCCGTGGCGCTCGGCGCGCGTCTTGAGCGACGCCGCATCCGACCCGGAACCCGGTTCCGTGAGCGCGAAGCTCGCGATGATCTCGCCCGTCGCGAGCTTCGGCAGCCACGCCGCCTTCTGCGCTTCGGTGCCGTCGATCACGATACCTTGCGAGCCGATACCCACGGTCGTGCCGATGATCGAGCGAAACGCGGGCGAAGTCTTGCCAAGCTCGAACATGACGAGCACTTCTTCTTCCATGGTGAGATCGAGACCGCCATAGGCCTCAGGAATCGTCAGGCCGAACAGACCCATCGCGCGCATGTCGTCCACGATAGTCGCGGGAATTTCGTCGGTGTCGGCCACCAGCTCTTCGTTCGGCACGAGACGCTCGCGCACGAAGCGCGCCACGTTGTCGAGCAGAACATTCATGGTTTCCTGATCGCGGATCATTATTTCGCTATCCTTATCGTTGCAATGAATGCACGGACCAACACCGCGCTTTAACGGCGGCGCGCAGCCAGTTCGCGCAGCGGCGCCTTCTGCAGCTTTCCGCTTGCGGTGGTAGGAATCACATCGATTGGGACGATCTGCGCGGGCCGCTTGTAAGGCGAGAGGCGCTCGGCGATATGGCGCTGTAGCGCTTCGACATCGAGCGTCGCGCCTTCCTTCGTTTCCACGAAGGCGACGACTTCCTCGTTGCCGTCGGCATCGGCGCGGCCCACCACAGCGGATATGCGCACCGCCTCATGGGTATTGATGACGGCCTCGACTTCAATCGGATAGACGTTGAAACCCGAACGGATGATGAGGTCTTTCGAGCGGCCCACGATGAACAACGCACCATCGGCCTCCAGCCTTCCCAGGTCGCCGGTCTTGAGCCAGCCTTCGGCGTCGATCGCTTCGGCGGTGAGCACCGGCTCGCGGTAATAGCCATGCATCACGCCTGGCCCTCGCACCCACAGTTCGCCTGCCTCGCCGCGCGCGACTGCGTGGCCATCCGGGCCGACCACGCGCAGTTCGGCGCCATCGACGATTTCACCCGCCGATACGTCCTGGCGCGGACGGTCCATGCGCGTGATGAAAAGCGAGCCGGCATACTCTGTCATGCCGTAGCCATGGTGCAACGGCATGCCGAAGAGCGTCTCCACCTGTTGCTTGAGCGTGGGATCGAGCGGGCCGCCGCCGGTGTAAAGATAGCGCAGGCGCGGTGCGCCCACCTTGCCGCCATGCTCGCGCACCCACGCCACAAGGCGCGTAAACAACATCGGCACGCCTTGGAGGATCGAGATTTCCGCGGCTGCGAGCGCACTGATCACGTCCTGCGCCGAAAACCGCGCGGCCAGATGCAGGCTCGCGCCCGCCTCGAAAGTGGCGAGCAGCATCGTGGCGAGACCGAAGATATGCGACATCGGCATGACCGCGTAGGCGCAGTCGGCCGGCGTCATGTTGCGCGAGGTCGCGGAAACGCGCGCGAAATGCAGCAGGCCGCGATGCGCGACCATCACGCCCTTCGGCTGGCCCGTCGTGCCTGAGGTGTAGATGAGGAGCGCCACTTTGCGCGCAAGCGCCTCGGGCTCGCGTGGCGCCTGCGGATCGGGCAGCGTCATCATGAGGGGGCCGAGTCCCTCGGGAGCGACCTCCGTCGCGCGCAGATTGACGCCATGACGCAGGGCATCGGGCGAAGCGCCATGCGTGAACAGCATCAGTCGCGGGACGCAGTGCGCGCGGATCGTGTCGATCTCACGCCCGGAAAGACGCGCATTGACGATGGCGGGCCACGCGCCGATCTCGGACAACGCAAAAAGCAGCGTGATGACGGCCGCGCAATTCTCCGCCACCACCATCACGCGGTCGCCCGTTTCCACACCCTGGGCGCGCAGAAAGCGTTGCGCCGCCTCCACGTTGCGCCACAACTCGCCAAAGCGCGTTTCGCGGCCTTCTTCACGGATCGCCGTAGACTCGGGCGCGGCCTGCGCCCAGTGCCTCACGATGTCGCTGATCCTGCGCGTCGTTGTTGTCTCCACCGTCAGCTCCTGTCATGGCGCGTCATGTGCTGGCGCGCGACAGTCAACAGTGTGGTGGAGCGGCGTGCCGTCTTCCATTCGTTTTCGGAGAAGCCGGTATTCGGCTGACCGAAAGTCCGCATTTACCCCGTCTTTACTTCATTCCGGTTGAGGCGCCGACTGAACTGCCGTTTTAGCACCGGCATTCGCGCGATGAATCGCGACGATGCCCGCAAGCGACACGCAGGCCGGCACGGCCGCCGCCGCGAACAGCGACGCCGACGACCACTGCAGATGCATCAGCGCGCCGCCCAGCATCGGCCCCACCACCGAACCGATGCGCCCGATACCCAGACTCCAGCCAATCCCCGTCGAGCGCAGCGCGGTCGGGTAGTAAGTGGCGGCAAGCGCATTCAGCGCAGGCTGTCCGCCGATGATCGAGAAACCCGTGAGGAAGATGGCCACGAACATCGCGGCCACCGACACCATCACAGCGGGATTGCCGATCGCAGCCGTCGCCGCGATGGCGATCACGAAGGTGGTGGCCAGCACGCGCGTGAAGCCCGCGAGATCGATCAGACGCCCAAGCAACAACGTGCCGATCACCCCGCCGCCCCACAGCACCGTGCCCGCGAGCACGGCGGTCTGGGTCGAATAGCCCGCCTCGCGTATCACCGTCGGCAGCCAGTTCGAGAGGAAATACATATCGAGCAGGTTCGCGAAGTTCACGATCCACAACAGCACAGTCACGCGCGCGCGGCCTTCCTTGAAGAGTTCGACGAAGGGCACGCCGCGCGAGCGTGTTTCGGCGCTTGTGAAGACGGCGTCGGCGGGCAGAGCGAGATCTGGCGCAACACGCGCGAGTTGGTTTCGCACGCGTCGTGTCGTCTCATCGCTGCCGGAATTGCGGCGAAACAGCAGGAACTGGATCGACTCGGGCAAGGCAAGCCACATCAGCACGCCCATCGCGAGCGGAATCGCACCGCCCACGAAAAACACCGCGCGCCATCCGAACGCCGGAATCAGCGCGGCGGTGATGAGGCCGCCCACCACGCCGCCCAGCGTGAAGCCGCACGAGACGATCATCATCAGCGTTACGCGGATACGGCGCGGGCTGTACTCACCCGCAAGCGCCATCGCGTTCGGCATGATGCAGCCAAGCCCGAGCCCCGCCACGAAGCGCCAGAACACCAGCTCGCCGATGCTGTGCGCAAAGCCCGTGGCGATCATGCAGGCCGAGAAAAACAGCGTCGCGCCAATCAGCACGGGACGCCGCCCGATCTTGTCGGCCACCGTGCTGAAAGTCAGCGAGCCGACCAGCATGCCGAAAAGACCCGCGCCAAACACGGGCGCAAGCGTTTCCTTGGCGATGCCCCATTCGTGGATCACGACCGGCGCGACGTAACCCATCGCCTGGACGTCGAAGCCGTCCATCACGAGGCACAACGCGCACAGCACCACCACCAGCAACTGATACGGCCCGAAGCGGCTTGCGTCGATTGCCGCCGTCACTTCCACGTTTTTGTCCATGCCCCGCTCCAACCGATATGAAAATCGTCTCGATCCGCGCTTTACAGTTCGAGCACCAGACGCGCGCCTTTCGCGCGCGAACAACAGGTCATCATGCGCGACTGCGTCTCGCGCTCGGCACGCGTCAGCACCACGTCGCGATGATCGATATCGCCCGCCAGCACGCGCACCTCGCACGAGCCGCACAGGCCTTCTTCGCAGTCGCTTTGCACGTCGATATTGGCGCGGCGCAGCGCGTCGAGCACGGTCTGGTCCGGCGCGACATTGAGCACGAGTCCCGAATCCTTGAGTTCGATTTCAAAGGCGTGTTCGTTGGCGGGATCGAGCTTGCCCGCGCTCGCCACGAAATGCTCCACACGCAGGGCGTCTTCGGGCCACGCCTCGCTCACGGCCTGCAGTGCATCGAGCAGACGCGCAGGACCGCAGGCATAGACACGCGTATGTGCATCCACCTGCAGCGCGCCAAAGTCGTTGCGCGTGCCTTCATCGGAGACGTAAAGACGCAGGCGCTCGCCGTGCAGTTGCGCGAGTTCGTCGAAAAACGCCATGGTTGCTCGCGAGCGGCCGCTGTAATGCAGTTCGTAATCGATGCCGAGTTCGCGCGCACGGCGCGCCATTGCGCTGATCGGCGTGATGCCGATGCCGCCGGCGATAAAGATCGCGCGGCGCCCTTCCTCATCGAGCCGGAAATGATTGCGCGGCCCGCGAATCTTCAGGCGCATGCCCACGCGCAGTGTGTCGTGCACCCATGCGGACCCGCCTCGGCTCGCGGTTTCGCGCAGCACGGCGATCTCGAACGCGCCCGCGTCGGCGGGATCGCCGCACAGCGAATACTGACGCGACAGCCCTGTTTCCCCGCATTCGAGATCGATGTGCGCGCCAGGAGCCCAGCGCGGCAGCGTGCCGCCCGAGGGCGCAGCCAGGCGCAGCCGCACGATGCCGTCGGCAACCGTCTCAATGTGCTCGACCACCACGGGGCGGCTCAGGGCATGCGAGGACGGCTCGCCGATACGCACCGGCACCTGCTCATCGAGCAGCGCAGGCAGTGCGCGCTCCGGATTCTGCGCAGGGTCCCATTCGACCCACAAATGCTCTGGACCCCGAAACGATGTATTCGGCACATAAGAGAAAGTCTGCTTCTCGAGACACATATGCGGCAGTCGGCGCGTGAACTCTTCGAGGAAAATCTGCATCTCCATGCGTGCGAGATTCTTGCCCATGCACTGATGCGAGCCGTAGCCGAAGGTCACGTGATCGCTTGCGTTGTCGCGGCGAATATCGAAGAGATCGGCGTCGGCGAAATGCCGCTCGTCGTGATTCGCCGAGGACGTCACGATCAGCAGCTTCGCGCCCGCAGGAATGTCGATGCCGCCGATGCGAACATCCTTGGTCGCCAACCTTCGCCACGCGGCCACGGAGCCATTGTGACGCAAACACTCCTCTACGGCGTTCGGAATCAGGCTCGGTTCTTCGCAGAGTTCGCGCCATGCGTGGGGATGCTGAAGCAACAGCTTCATCGCATTGGCCGTGGCGTTTACGGTGGTTTCGTGCGCCGCCACGATGCCGGCCATCATCATCGAATGCAGATAGGAATCGGTGACGACCTCGGGATGTTCCTTCTGTTTGCGAATACCGTACTGCATCCAGCCTGGGCCGTCCGGGTTCGCGCGCATCTTGTCGAGCACCTTGCCCGCGAACTGCCAGAAGTTGCCCACGGCGTGCGCCACCGCAACCTGCTCGTCGGGGCGCGGACGCCCCCACGTATTGACCGTATGCGCGATCGAATACTGGCGCAGCAGATCCATATCCTCTTCAGGCACGCCGAGGAAATGCAGCGCCACTGTGAGCGGCACTTCCCAGAGCATCTGATCGACCAGATCCGCGCGGCCCTCGTCGATAAAACGATCGACGTACTCGCGCGCGAGACGACGCACCATCGGCTCGTGGTGCTTGAGATGTTCGGGCGTGAACGGCTCCATCAGCACGCGGCGACGCGGCATATGCGCGGGTTCGTCCTCGTTCACGAGCGTGCGGTTCATCGCATAGCCATAGGACTCGAGCACGGCGTTGGCTTCGGGCCCCGTGGGCGTGATCTTTTCGAGCGCGATGGACGGTGAAAACGTGAGGTTGTCGCGGAAGATCGCCTTGATGTCGGCATAGCGCGTGACGACCCAGTAGCCCAGTTGCGGGCTGTAGAACACCGGCTCCTGCTCGCGTGCCCAGCGCACATAGTCGGGCGGGTCCTGCTGATAGCCGTCGCTGAACGGATCGAAGGCCGCCGCGTTCGCGCTGACCGGGCAGCGCGGCGGTTGCTGTGCCGGTATTTGCGCCGCCGCGTGGGGAAAGGGGCAACGCCCCGCCGCCGCGCCCGTGGGTGGGTTGGATGTCTCGCTCATCGTGCCGTCTCCTGCTTAAAGCATTTCGATTTGCGTAACTCTAGTACGCATTGCGTAATTCAGAGATAGGGGTTAACCTCGAACCCCGCAGACATACGGGTGGCATGGCCGCTCTTCTAGAATCGTCGTATGAAAAAAGAGATATCAGGGACAGTGTCCGAAGCCGTGGCGACGCGCGAGCGCCGGCAGCGCGTGCAATCCGCGCAAACCGGCATGGCCGTGCTCAAGGGCCTGGCGCGCATGGGCGGCCGTGCGAGTCTTTCGGGTCTTGCCGCCCATGTAGGCGAAAGTCCCGCGAAGGTGCATCGCTATCTGGTGAGTCTGGTCGAAGAAGGACTGGTCGTGCAGGACAGCGCAACACAACAATACCGGCTGGGCACCGAAGCGATGATGATCGGCGTGGCCGCCATGCGTCAGGCCGACCCCGTGCGCGTGGCCGAACCGGCGCTCGCACGTTTGCGTGAAACGCTGGAAGTGACATCGTTCGTCGCGGTAATGGGCAACAAGGGGCCGACCATCGTGCGCTTCGAGGAATCGGGCCTGCCCGTGACGGTGAATGCGCGGGTGGGATCGGTGATGTCGCTGCTTTGGTCGTCCACCGGCCGGGTGTTTCTCGGCCTGATCGACGACCGTCGCACGCTGGAGATGGCGCAGGAGGAATTCACCCATGCGGCACCCGACTTGCGCGCGCTGCTGGAAGCCGTGGACGCGCACGACCCCGTCGGCGCGCTACGTCGCGAAGTGCAGGCGCGCGGTTGCGCAAGTATCAAGGATACCTATCTAAAAGGTATCAGCGCCGTGTCTGCCCCACTCTTCGATTACAGCGGCAAGATTTGCGCGGTACTCACGGCGCTCGGCGCGACAGGTGGTTTCGATCCGTCGCCCGAGGGCGCGATAGGCCTGGCGGTGCGCGGCGAAGCGGCGGCCGCGAGCGCGCTGCTTGGCTACGTCGCACCGGCCGTCTGAGCGAGAGCGATCAAACCAGCGATCATTGTCCAGTCGATGACTGGCCAGTAAACAGCGCTAATTGAGCGGCGAAGGCGCGCATGTCACGCGCGAGTCCCTTGCCGCGGTCGGGCGAATGTTCAAAGACGGTGATGACGGGAAGCAGTGACGAGGACATGCGGCGCTCCTCCTGGTTGTTCCCGCTTAGCTTAGCAAGAACGTCAAAACGACATATCAATCCCCAGCATGCCGACGATCTGAGTACGTGTCGAGGATTGCGTGAGGTCTTGTGAGTCGCCCACTGCGGGCGCTGCATTCACGACTTCGCCCGCGCTATCCAGCGTTTGCCCGCTCGAATGCTGCCATGCCTCGAGCGCATACAGTCGGGTGCGTTTCGAAAGTTGATAGCCCTGTTTCAGCGAGAACTGCGCGTAGCGCGCCGCATTCGATATACCGTTGCCTTTCGATGCGAGCGTGTATGAGAATCCCGCCGCCAGATCGACGGCCGGCACGACCTGCCAGCGCGCAAACGCACCATACGTATTGAACGAAGCCGTATCCACGAACAGCGAGCGTGCCCCAGGCAGATAACGCACGTTGGAATACATCAGGCCCATGCGCACGTTGCCGAAGACATAGTTGCCGGCAAGCGCGACATCGCGCATTGAACGGGCTGTGAAGTAACCCTCGTTCACCACCGATTCGCCGAACGAGCCGCTTGAGGACGAATCGAACGCTGCACTCGTCGTGCTCGTGAACGCGTTGTCCATCTGCAGATAACCTGCGGCTAACGCGAAGGGCCCATGCGAATACCGCAGGGCGAGGCTGATCGTCTGCCCGCGGCCCGGTGCGCCTGCAATTCCACCAGACGCATACATCCCGGCCGCCTGCAGGCCGCGCCATCGCGGCGACACATACATGAGCGCGTTGCTCGCGCGCACGGTCGTGTCCATGCCGTCGAGATCGCCAGGATGCGCGCCCGCCGCGCCGGTCAATGACGCAACGGACGATAGCGGCCCCACAAACATGAAATAAGGCGTGTACTGGCGGCCGAGTGTCCCGGTACCGTAGCGCTCGCTGGAGAGCCCCACGTACGCCTGTCGATTGAATATCGAGCCACTCGATGCGGCGTCGCCGTTATTCAGATCGAAGCCGGCTTCCAGCACGAAGATGGCGCTGGTGCCTCCGCCGAGATCTTCGTTGCCCTTGAGACCGAACTTGGAAGCGTACAGGTTGCCCTGCCGCAGATAGAGGTTCGAGTGGCCCTTCTGGTTGTTCACATAGGTGATGGCATCGTCGGCCACACCGTACAAGGTGATACTGCTTTGCGCATGCGCCGGAAGCGCAGCCGCTGCCGCCACGGCGATCAGCGCCTTGACGGACGAGCCGCGAAAATTACTTTGCTGTTTCATTCTGGAAGGATGATGCCTGGCGCCGATTGCGGCCTGATTTAAAGGTTCTCGTGAAACCTGCACTCAGCGCATGTCTGGCCTGCGGGTAGTCGTCGAAGCGTGACGGCGGGGTACCAATAAAAACGCGCACGCCGCTCAATGACACGGCGTGCGCGTTCGGTGTGAAATCTCTGCGTGCAGCGAAAGACCGGCCGCCATGCGGCCGCGGTCAGATCATCGTTACTTGCCGCTTACCGCGCCGTTGATCGTATCGAGCACCTGGCGCAGCGCTTTGGCATCCACCTGGCCCGGCGCAGACGGCTCGCCGATCATGCCGAAGGTCAGGTCGGAGCCGAACACCTGGCCCGAGAAGCGCGAAACCGCGCCCAGTCCGCCCATCGACATCGTCAGCAGCGGCTTGCGGGAATAGTGGTCGCGAATCTGCTCGGTCGCGTCGAGCAGTTTGAGCACATCTGCCACGTTATGCGGCATCACGGCGATCTTCAGAATGTCCGCGCCCATCTTGTCCTGCTCGCGCAGGCGGGACACGATCTCCGCCGTCGCGGGCGTCTGCTTGAAGTCGTGGCTGGACATCACGACCTTGATGCCGGCCGCGTGTGCCGCTGCAACGACTTCGCGCACGACGGACGGATCGCGGAACATTTCCACATCGAGAATATCGATGAAATGCGCCTTGATCAGCGCGAGGTAAAGATCGCCATACGCCTTGTCGCTGATCTCCTTCGAACCGCCCTCGGCTTTGGTGCGGAAGGTCAGGATAAGCGGCTTGCCGTTGGCTGCGGCCGCAACCTGTTTGCCGAGTTCGGCCACTTGCGCGGCATCGGTGTCGAAATTCAGGTAATCGATGCGATATTCGATGATATCGACATTCGGGTTGCTGCCAATCGCGCGCGCCTGAACCAGCACGTCTGCGTCCGTCGAGCCGGTCGTGGGAACGATGATCTTCGGTGCGCCCTGGCCAATCACGACGTTACGGATAGTGATGGGCACAGCATGTTGCTGGGTGACGGGCGCGGCCGGTGCGCTGGTCGCCGCCGATGCCGGTGCGGTCATCGCCAGACCCTGGATACCCAGCAGCAGCGAAATCGAAATAACCGTCTTGCGCATATTCATCGTTTGAAACTCCTTTTCATCTATTCGGGAATGGATCGGAATCGTCGCGCCGCGACGCAACACCAGATCGTCGGCCCGTCGCCCGAAAGCGGGCGCAATCGTAGCAAAGCGGCGGACGAATCAACGTCGCGAAAGATGAAGCTTCCTTTAGGAAGCGATGCAGAAGTGAAAGATCGTTCAGGCTGACTTCAGCTCAGCCCGATATCCAACCCGAGGAATGCGCATCACGCTAACGGGTGCCCCGGCCTTTATCAAGCGCTCACGCAATCGGCACACGAGTCTATGCAGCGACGTAGGGTCCACCTCGATTTCGCCAAACACGTAATCAACCAGGTCGGCATGATGGACCGCTTCGCCTGGATTGCGCAGCAAGCGGTCCATCAACAGATACTCGCGCCGACGCAACAGCAGAGCCGTCCCGTCGCTACAAAGCAGGCTTCGCTTCGAAGCCGAAAGCACGGTCTGGCTCGATATCCCGGCTTGCGGATTGGCCGTCGCAATGCTGTTACCCGAGCGCGTGATGGCGTGCAGACGGGCAAGCAGTTCGGCATATTCGTATGGCTCGTCAAGACAGATATCCGCGCCTGATTCCAGCACCTTGACGCGCGTTTCAGCGGTTCCATGCAGGTCGATTGTCACGAGTACGGTATTGGCAGGTCTCGTGGCAAGCGTTCGCGCGATATGTTCCGCCTCTCCGTTTGTCAATGCGATGATCGCATCGATATATTCGTTACAGGCAAGCCAGGCGACGTCGTCGGCTGAATCGAGTTCCACGACGCTATGATTCGACTCCTCCAGTGCTTTGGAGAGGTAGCGTCGTCGCCGTTCGCTGCCCACACAAAGGATGCGCATGCAACTTCTCCTCAGTCGCGCTTGAATTGCGCCCAGCAATCCAGCCGCACGCACAGGCCGGGATGCGCGTGAGAAAGCGTTAGCGCGAAATCGTGCAAGCGAACCACCGCCTGGACCACGGAAAGACCCAGCCCGGACCCCGGGACCACACTGGTAAGGTCGCTTCGATAGAAGCGTTGGAATACCGCGGTGCGTTCGGTATCAGGGATGCCTGGTCCGGAATCGGAAACCATGATGGTCGGGCCGTCATTGCCCTGCTCCGATTTCAACAGAACCGTCCCGCCTTCTGGCGTGAATTTAATCGCATTGTCGAGCAGGTTGACGAGTACCTCGAACATCAGCGGATAATCGGCCCGAATAGTTGCGTGCGCATGCAAATCCACGGAAAACGTCAAGCCTTTGGCGGCCGCCACCGGTTGATACAGATCGGCGGCCTTTCGGCACAAGGTGTCCAGTTCAACGTCGCAGAATCCTTTCTTGCGCTTGATGGATTCGATTTCGGAAATGCGCATGATTGCCGCGAAGCGCTGAAGCACGTCTTCGGTCTCTTCCCTCGCCTGCTCGAGGATTTGCGCGTGCGCTTCGGTTAGCTGATCGTCCGGAATCCGCGCCAGCAGCGATCGCACATGGATGACCGGCGTTCTCAGGTCGTGCGCAATGCCGTCACAGGCCCCCTTCACTTCGTGCATGAGCCGTGACATTTCGTCGAGCATGTGATTGACCATGGTGGCAAGCCAGGATATTTCGTCCCGACCCGCTTCGGGCAGGCGGGCCTCGAAGTCTCCGCGAGCGATCTGTTGCACGACACGGCGCACGTCACTGACACGACGCAGCAGCGAAGTCGAGACGAGGATGCCAATCGCGAGACCGCCCAGCACGACGATTGCCGCGCTCCACGCCAGTCCGCCCAGCATATAGGCCCGCAGACGCGCCATTTCATCCACGTCGCGCGAGACGACGAAAATGTCCCCATTCTCCAGTTTCATCGCTTTCGTGCGCATATACTCGGGGCGCGCTGAAGTCTGTTCGGCGAGTAGCGGCCTGCTCCAGACACCGTCACCGTCGGGAATAACGTGATCTGGAAAAGCGACGATGTCACCGGCGAGTCTTTGATGATTGCCGTTAAAGAGTCCGTAGTAATTGATCGGACGGCGCATTTCGCTGCGGATATGCGCGGCAATCTGCATGGGCACTTTATCCACCGGCAGCGCGGAAAAATAGGCAAATTGCCAGGCGATGTTATAGTCCGCCTGCGTCGCGGTATAGGAGGCTGAATTCCAGTAGTTCATGCACACCAACACCGACATCGAGCCTGCAAACACGAACCCGTAGATCGCCATCAGCCGGAAAATCGCGCTGCGCCAGAGACTCATTTTCATCCGGCTCATCCAAGCATATATCCCGATCCGCGCACCGTTTTGATGAGCGGTTTGAGGCCTGGCCGGTCGATTTTCTTGCGCAGGATGCCGATATAAACTTCGATCAGATTCGTACCCGGGTCGAAGTGCATGTCCCACACCGACTGGAAAATCATGGTGCGCGTGACGACTTGCCCGGAGTTTCGGGCAAGGTATTCGAGCAAACGGAATTCAACGGGCGGCAAACTGACCTCGATGTCGGCGCGGCTCACGGAGCGCCCAATCAGGTCGATTTCAAGGTCTTCGACTTTCAGCGTCGTGACGATCTGCTGCTGGAGACGCCCCCTTCTGCGCAACAGCACCTGAATGCGGGCACGCATTTCGGTCGCGGAAAAAGGCTTCGCGATGTAATCGTCGCCGCCTGCAAGCAGGCCGGTCACGCGTTCATCGACATCGGATAACGCACTGATCATCAGCACCGGTGTCTCAATCCCGACACTGCGGATCGTCTTCACAATCGTGAGACCATCGATGCCCGGCAGGATGCGATCAAGCGTGATTGCGTCGAACTCTGGACTCAGGGCACGCGCAATCCCTTCCGCCCCAGTGCGTGCCCACTCGACTTCAAACCCGGCGCCTGAAAGCTCCTCCGTGATATCCCGGCCAACAATGGGATCATCTTCAATTGTCAGAATTTTGCTCATTGTCCACTTCGATCAAATGGCGCGAATCGCCGCCAGTATCTGTTCGCAGTATCGCAAAGGAGCAAGTTGAAAGAATGAAGAATTCTTTAGGTTGAAGGGTTATCGGGCGCTGTGCTGGATGTCATTTCGATCTGCCCCTCGCGCCTGGCGATACGAGGGCCAGAGTTCGCGGCCATACCCGGTGCGCCAGCGCGCCATTCGTAGCAGCGCCAAAACTCGCGCAAAGTCTGCGACACGCGACACAATGTCACGCTGGCGTGGAATGGCGCAGATGTTCGATCGGTTAGCCGCTTATTAACGATTAATTACGGCATCCTTATTAATTACATTTCACTTACCAGATGACGCCACTTTCCTGCGTGTCCTGCTCCTCGGGAACCGTGCCGCTCCATGCAGGAAACGGATCGACAAATTCGCCCCAGGCTAACGGGCCCGCGGCCATTTCCACGTCATCGAGCAAACAGGCATCCAGACGGCGACGCAGCGCGGCTTCGTCCATGTCGATACCGATTAGCACCAGTTCCTGACGCGCGTCGCCTACGCTCTCATCCCAGTTATCGTCGATGAATGCCAGCGATTCCTCGTCCGTCGGCCAGTGCGCCTTTGGCACGGCGGCCCACCAGAGGCCGGCGGCGCCGTGCCGGCACACGGAACCGGCCTGCGACCAGGAGCCCGCGTGAGTGGGTCGGCTGGCAAGCCAGAAAAAGCCCTTTGATCGCACTACGCCCGGCCATTCGCTATTCACCATGTTCCAGAAACGTTGCGCATGCATGGGGCGCCGTGCGCGCCAGACGAAGCTGCGGATACCGTATTGCTCGGTTTCCGGCGTATGTTCGCCACGCAGTTCCTGCAGCCAGCCGGGCGCTTGCGCGGCCTCGTCGAAGTCGAACAACTTCGTGTCGAGCACGCGATCAAGCGGCAGCCGCCCGAACTCGGCAATCTCGATACGCGCACGCGGATTCAGACCGCGCAGAATGGCAATCAGGCGTTCGCGCTCCGCCGTGTCGATCAGGTCGATCTTGTTCACGACCATCACGTCGCAGAACTCGATCTGCTCGATCAGCAGATCCGCCACGGTGCGCTGATCCTCCTCGCCTAGCGATTCGCCGCGCGCCTCCAGGCTGTCCTGCGAGCCGTAATCGCCCAGGAAATTGAATGCGTCGATCACCGTCACCATGGTGTCGAGGCGCGCGAGATCGGACAGACTCTGGCCGCGCTCGTCGGCGAAGGTGAAGGTCTCGGCCACCGGCAGCGGCTCGGAAATCCCCGTCGATTCGATCACCAACTGGTCGAAGCGCCCCGCCTTCGCAAGCTCGCCGACCTCCAGCAGCAGATCCTCGCGCAAGGTGCAGCAGATGCAGCCGTTGCTCATTTCGACGAGCTTTTCGTCGGTGCGCGAAAGCTGCGCCCCGCCCTCGCGCACGAGCGCGGCGTCGATGTTCACCTCGCTCATGTCGTTGACGATGACGGCCACGCGACGGCCTTCGCGATTGTTCAGGATGTGGTTCAGCAGCGTCGTTTTGCCGGCGCCGAGAAAGCCGGAAAGCACCGTCACCGGCAAGCGGGTATCCATGTAGGCTCCTTACTCGTTGGAATATTTTGCTATGTTATAACATAACACTAAAAAAGACCACTGCCGGAATTGGCCACTGCTGCCTCGCATGATCGCCAGGCGATAATCGGGATAATTCCGTCGTCAATCCCGCTGTCAATCCGATATTTGCGCTGATGAAATCGCATCTCCACGCCATCGTCACGGCGCTGGCCGCCGCCGCGCTGTTCGGCGCCGCTACGCCGTTGGCCAAAGCGCTGCTCGGCACACTGCCGCCTTTTATGGTCGCCGGGCTCTTCTATCTGGGCAGCGGCACGGGACTTGGCATCGCGATCCTCGCGCGCCGGTTGATCAGACCGCGCCGTCGCGCCGACGCGCCGCCCGAACACGCGCCGCCGCGCCTCGCTGAGGCCCCCTGGCTGGCTGGCGCGATCGTCGCGG
>NZ_DASZJJ010000216.1:0-10893 GCF_035948235.1 Paraburkholderia sp.
GGATAACAGAATTGTCAGCGGGCGAACATCGAAATGACACGCACCATCGATTATCCTTTACCTGCAGTTCGATCTGCGTAGCAAGTTTCTGAAGATGCCCGCGCTTGCAGACTTGCCGTCACGTTTGCACAGTTTCGCGGATAATCACGCTGCCGTCTGCTTCATTGTCTTTTTCGCGTCCCGTTATCGTATGGGGCGCACACAACCTTCGTTGCACCTCTTCTGTAACCTCTTCTGTATCGATGTCACGCCGCAAAAACGCACACCCAGCTCCTTCTTCCATTTTCCTGCAACGCCCGCTGGACCAGAAAACAGCCACCGAAATGGCGCTCGCGCATCACCTCACGTTTGCGGCCTGCAAGGGCTGGGCGGGCACCACGCGCCTCGTCAGCGAACTCGTGCGCATGGTCTATCTGACCTTCTATGTGCAATGCGCCGGTTACGGCGACACGGATATCGCGCAATTCGCCGATGCCGAAGCCGCGCTGGAGAAATGCATTCTGCGCGCTGGCGAAGATGAAGCTTGCCGGATTGCGCCGAATGAATGCGCGCTGGTCGAGCCGATTCTGCGTCAGGCGGATACGCAATTGTTTCTTGCGCCACGGCTTGCGCTAATCGACGCGTACAAGCGTCTGGACCGGTTCCTGCGGAGTTCGAATGAATCGCCGCTGCCTCAGCCGGCATGATGAAACACTAACTCCAGCCCGATGCGTTCGCCGCTTCTCACGCGGCTGATTGCGTGCTTGAGGTGGCCGCGGTAATAGCCATGCGCGCCCTGAATGGGCCGTTGCGCACTCGCAATGATCGCCATATCGCCAGGACCGAGCGGCGCGACCATCGGGCGCGACTGCATACGCGGGCGTTGTTCGGTCATGACGAATTCGCCGCCCGTGAAGTCCCGCTTCGGCTCGTTCAGCAGCGCGACCACTTGAAGCGGAAATATCCACTCGCCCTCGTCATGGCGATGCAGGCCCAGCCGTTCGCCTTCGCGCAAACGCATGAGATGCGATTGCGGCCTGTGCTGTCCGGCGCTGCGGTTGATTTCCAGAAATGCATCGAGTTCGGCAGGAAAGCGGCGGTCGATTCCCGCAAGCCCATTCCACCGGTTCGCCACCGGCACAAGCCATCGATAGAGCGCTTCACGCCAGGCATTCAACAGCGGCGGCATGCCGTCATCGAAATAACCCGACTCGCCGCCTTCAGCGCCTGACGTCGTGCGCCCTTCGTCCAGGCAGGCGGCAATTGCACGCGCTTGCTGCGCATTGAAGCATTCAGGCAGCACAGCATAGCCTTCGGCGTCCAGTTGCGACTCGATATTCTGGATATCGAAACGTTCGAGCATCTCGCGCCCCTTCATTTAGACGCCGACGGCTCGCGCGCGTCGTGAAAGATCATGCCGAGCGTGTGCCGTGTGCCGCTGCGCACCACGCTCACGCCGTGACGCATCGCGACCTTACGCGCACCTCCCGCCACCCCGGGCCGCTCGTTGACCGCGAACACGACGGCGTCGCCCTGCATCAGCGGCACGACGTCCGCATACTGCCCATTGCTGCGCGTGCCAGTCATGACGAACTCGCCACCCGTGAAATCCACATCGGGCGCCGAAAGCAGAACCGCCACCTGTAGCGGAAACACGTGTTCGCCGTACAGATCCTGATGCAGACAGTTATAGTCGCCCGCGCCATAGCGCAGCATGAGCGGCGTCGGGCGCGTCTGCCCGGCCGCGTGGCAACGCACGAGGAATGTTGTCAGATCGGCGGGATACTGCACGTCCACACCCAGTTGCCGGTTCCAGCGATTGGCGATCGGCGCGAGGCGGCGATATAGCGCGTGACGCAGGCGAGCCAGAAAGGGCGGCAGCGGGTAGGAGAAGTACTTATATTCGCCGCGCCCGAAGTTGTGCCGGGCCATCACGATGCGCGAACGGAAGCGCTCGTCCTGCGAATAAAGCGCGGCCAGTTTCACACACTGCTCAGGCGTAAGCAGCGACGGCAACGGCGCGTTACCCTCGCGATCCAGTGACGCAGCAGCAGCGTCCCAGATCGCGTCCCAACGCGCCGCGGTTTCCATCTCCGGCGTTTCCGCAGTTTCGATAGTTGTTTCAGCAGATTCGGTCATCGCCGCTTTCCGTGATTTTGATCGGGGAACCCAATGCGGCCAGTCTAGCGCGGGCACGCCGGCCGGAAACTCCGGGCCTTGCGCTTCAATTACCCTCATGAACTGCAAAAAATACAAGCGCCGCCGCACCCACCCACGTAAACCCGCGGCGGCGGCGCGCGAGGCACTGCAAAAAGTGCCATTGAATCTCTCTTTTGTGTAGGGACGCCCGCGCGGCCCTCTTCTATTCTCTCCCCATCGCATCGCCAGTCCGGCCCAGGCCATCCGGCCCGCCTCCCGCGACGGCTCATTCAAGCAAGGAGATGAAGTTGACTCAGAAAGTGCGGCTCAAAATTGCCATCGCCGAGCATCCGCATACGTCGGCGATCCGCAACGGCTCCATTCCCATCGAGGGCGTGGACGCGGAATTCGTGACGGTTCAGCCGCAAATCGGCGCGTTCCGCCGCATGGTGCGCGACGTCGAATTCGATGTCTGCGAACTGGCCCCGACCACCTATATCATCGCCCGCGCCTATGGCGCGCCCTTCGTCGCGCTGCCGGTGTTCGTCGTGCGCCGCTTCCATCATGGCGGCCTGCTCGTGCGTCCGGACGCCGGCATCAACACGCCGAAGGACCTCGAAGGCAAGAAAGTGGGCGTGCGCGCCTACTCGGTGACGACGGGCGTGTGGACGCGCCAGGTGCTGATCGACGAATTCGGTCTGGATTCCTCGAAGGTCACGTGGGTCGTCGACGATGAAGAGCACGTCACCCAGCTCAAGCTGCCGGGCAACGTCATTCATGCACCCGAAGGCACTTCGCTTGCCGACATGATGGCAAGCGGCGAACTCTCCGCAGGCTTCGCGGCGGCAGCAGGCATTGGCCGCACCGGCGCGCCCACGGGCGGCTGGAAGGAAGTGGAAGCCGATTACCCCGATCTGCTGCCGAACGCCGAAGAAATCGAAACCGAATACTACGCACGCACCGGCATCTATCCGATGCACGGCACCATCGTCGTGAAGGATTCGGTCCTGGCCGAGCATCCGTGGGTCGCGCGCTCGATCTACAACGCGTTCGATCAGGCCAAGAAGGAATGGCTCGCCCGTCTGGACGCGGGCGAAGCGACTGCCGCCAGCGACAAGAAGTACCTGGCACTGCGCAAGATCGTCGGCCATGACCCGCTGCCCTACGGTCTCGCCGAAAACCTCAAGACCATCCAGGCGCTCGAAGCCACCGCATTCAAGCAAGGTCTCACGCCGCGCCGCATGGCGATCGAAGAGCTGTTTGTCGATCCGCTCGCGCAAGACCTGAACGCAGAGGTGAAAGCATGATTATCGATTGCCACGGCCACTTTACGACCGTTCCTGCATCGTTTCGCGACTGGCGCGCAAGGCAGGTGCTGTTCGCCAACGATCCGGATAAAGCGCCTTCGCGTGACGGCGCGTTTGTGAGCGACGACCAGATCCGCGAAGCAATCGGCAACGGCCAGCTCAAGCTGCAACGCGAGCGCGGCAGTGATCTCACGCTGTTCTCGCCGATCGCCGGCCTCATGAGCCACCACCTCGGCAACGAGCGCACGAGCCTCGAATGGGCCGAAGTGTCCAACGATCTCGTCTACCGCGTGACCGAGCTGTATCCGGAGAACTTCGCGCCGGTCTGCCAGTTGCCGCAGTCGCCGGGCGTCGCGCCTGCCAACAGCGTCGCGGAACTGCGCCGCTGCGTGGAGCAGATGGGTTTTGTGGGCTGCAACCTGAATCCGGACCCGAGCGGCGGTTACTGGACCGGCAAGCCCGTGACCGATCGCGAATGGTATCCGCTGTACGAAGCGCTGGTCGAACTCGACGTGCCCGCGATGATTCACGTGGCCGCTTCCTGCAACCCGTGTTTCCATGGCACCGGTGCGCATTACCTGAACGCGGATACCTCGGTATTCATGCAGATCCTGCAATCGGACCTGTTCAAGGATTTCCCGACGCTGCGTCTGGTGATCCCGCACGGCGGCGGCGCGGTGCCCTATCACTGGGGCCGTTATCGCGGCATGTCGCTCGAAATGCGCGAGCGGCCACTTGAAGGACTGCTGAACAATATCTTCTTCGATTCGTGCGTCTATCACCAGCCGGGCGTGGAGTTGCTGACCAAGGTGATTCCGGCGGACAACGTGTTGTTCGGTTCGGAAATGATCGGCGCTGTGCGCGGCAAGGACCCGGCAACGGGCCAGTATTTCGACGACACCAAGCGCTATATCGACGCCTGCCCCGCCCTCTCCGACGAAGACCGCAGCAAGATCTTCGAAGGCAATGCGCGCCGCGTGTATCCGCGTCTGGATGCACGCCTGAAGGCTCAAGGCAAATGATATTCGGCCGGCCACTCAATTCAACGGGCAAGGCCGATCAAGAGACAAGGACAGAGAGAGACATGCCTTCATCCATTGTTGATATTCATCCGCACATCATCTCCGACAACGAAACGCTTTATCCGCCGGCACCGCTGTTCGGCAAGCGTTCGGAGTGGTCGAAGGAGCGCCCCACCACCGTCGAAACGCTGATCGCCGCGATGGATGCGGCCGGCGTGGGCAAGGCCGCCGTCGTGCATTCGTCGACGACCTACGGCTTCGACAACAGCTATGTGGTCGATGGCTGTGCGAAGTACGCGGACCGCCTGGTGGCGGTCGGCTCCGTCGACGTGCTGCAGGAAGACGCGCCGCAACGCATTCGCGAGTGGACGGATCGCGGCCTGGCGGGCCTGCGCCTCTTCACTGGCGGCAGCACGAAGGAATTCGATCCGAGCGAACTGGACGATCCGCGTTCGTTCCCGGCGTGGGAACTGTGTGCGGAACTGGGCCTGCCGATGTGCATCCAGACCGGCCCGATCGGCCTGCCGCAAGTCACGGCGCTGGCGAAGCGCTTCCCCGCGGTGCCGATCATTCTCGATCACCTGGGTCGCCCGGAAGTTGCGGACGGCGCACCGTATGCGGCGGCGCAGAGCCTGTTTGAACTGGCGCAGTACGAAAACATTTTCCTCAAGCTCACGCCGCGCATTTTCGCCGACGTGAAGAAGGAAAAAGCCAGCGCGCAGACGTTCTTCCCGCGCGTGGTCGAAGCGTTCGGCGCCGATCGCATGGCCTGGGGTTCGAACTTCCCGACCTCGCCTGGCACGCTCGAAGAGATTCTCGCCACGGCACAAGCGGGCCTCGCCTGCCTGAACGCCGCCGACCGCGCGTGGATCTTCGGCAAGACGGCACAAAAGCTGTACCCGGCGCTGGCCTGAACTGGCTTTAGCTTGATGTAGCGCCTGCAACACGGCGGCCGGCCGCTGTCCCGCACCCGATTCACGCGGGCATTGGCCGGCCTGTAACAAACCGATTGAGGTCAGAAAAAAGCAGATGGAGACGAGCAAAACCCAGCGGCAAGGCAGCGTGAACCGATGGGGCATTCTTGCCCTGCTCGCGTTAGGCGTGCTGACGTCCTTTATCGACCGCACCAGCATTTCGAGCGTGCTGGCCGACAGTGCTTTCATCCGCCACTTCGCGCTGACCAATGTCGACCGCGGCTGGATCAATTCCGCGTTCTTCTGGTCCTATGGCCTGTTTCAAGTGCCAATGGGCTGGGTCGCCGACCGCTACGGCGTGAAATGGCCCTACGCCGTGTGCTTCGCGCTCTGGTGTCTCGCGACCGCGCTGATGGGCGCCGTGACGACGCTCGCGGGCCTCGTCGTGATGCGCCTGTTGATCGGCATTGCTGAAGCCATCGTGATCCCGGCCAGCTACCGGTGGATTCGCAACAACTTCGACGAGAGCCAGAACGGCCTGGCCGTGGGCATCCTCGCGATGGGCAACAAGTTTGGCCCCGCGCTGGGCGCGCCGGTGGGCGCATGGTTCATCGTCAACTACTCGTGGAAAGCGATGTTCGTCGCAACGGGTCTGGTCGGACTCCTCTGGCTGGTGCCCTGGCTTATGTGCGTGCGCAACGATCTGCCTTCGCGCGCCCAGCTCGTCAAAGCCGATCGCAGCGCACGCAGCGTGACGTTCGGCAGCATCCTGGCAAGTCCGGTGGTGTGGGGCGGCATGATCACCAACTTCTGCTACGGCTACTTCACGTTTTACTGCATGACGTGGATGCCCGCCTACCTCGTCGAGCAGCGCGGCCTGTCGATCGGCGAATCCGGCATCTTCACCTTCTTCAGCTTCGCGGGCATCGCTATCGTCGCCGCTATCGCGGGCTGGGCCGCCGACCGCATCATTGCGCGCGGCCATGATCCGGTGCTGGTGCGCAAATCGTTCATCATCGCGGGCTTTATCGGCGGATGCACGGTGCTACTCGGCGCGTACGCACAGTCGCTCAATTCCGCCCTGTTCTGGAACGTGCTGTCGCTCTCGCTGCTGGGCATGACCACGGCTAACAACCTCGTGCTCTCGCGTCTCACGCTGATCCCGAAGCAGACGATTGGTCTGGTGACCGGCGTGCAGCAGGTGGCGACGAGTCTGGCGGGCGGCGTGGCAGCGAGCCTGTCCGGCTGGCTGCTCCATATCAGCCATAGCTACGACCTGCCGATGCTGGTGATTCTGGTGTTCCTGCTGGTGGGCGCGGCGGCGACCGCGATCATGTACCGCAGCGAATGGGCCCCAAAAGTCAGTGAAAATCCACAGGGGGAACTACGCGAAGCCTGATCCCCTTGATTGATTAAATCGGAATCCGAACCATCGAGACAGCAGCGCGATGCGATAGCGTCGCGCGCCCAACACCACCGGGCCGACGGCACGCTCCGCGGCCTCTGATTAAAAAGACTGGAAATAACGCACATGGCGAAGATCGTATTCGGAATGGCAGTGCCGCACAGCGGCATGCTGGGCCAGGCGCCTGAAGACTGGCTGAAGAACGGCGAGCGCGACCGCAACAACCCTGAACTGTGGTTCCGCAACCGCACGTGGACCTACCCGGAACTGGAAGCGCACCGCGAAGCCGCATTCGAGCCGTTCCTCACCATCGAGGAACGCACCGCGCGCGCCGCACGCTGCCGCACCGCGCTGGACGAAATGGCCGCCGCCTATCGCGACGCGAAGATCGACGTGGCGATCATTCTGGGCAAGGACCAGAAGGAAATCTTCACGGACTTCTCACCTTCGATTGCGATCTATACCGGCAAGGATGTGCACAACGGTCCGCCGCAACGTTCGGTGTATGCGCCTGACCACCACGTCACGCACGAATGCCATCCGAAACTGGCCACGTATCTGATCGAGCACTTCCAGAAGGAGAATTTCGACCTCACCGACCTGTTCGCGTGGCCGGAAAACGTCTGGATGAATCCGCGCCCCGAATACCCGGTCGTGCCGCACGCGTATAGCTTCGTCTATCACCAGATCATGGGCGACAACCCGCCGCCGCACGTGCCCATCATCATGAACTGCTTCTATCCGCCGACACAGCCTTCGATGTCGCGCTGCATCGACTTTGGCCGCGTGTTGCGCGATGCGATCACGGCGTGGCCCGAAGACGTGCGCGTGGGCATCTTCGCGTCCGGTGGCCTCTCGCACTTCGTCAACGACGAAGAGTTCGACCACCGCATCATGGGCATGCTGGCCGACTATGACTACGACGGACTCGCGGCAGTAGACAACCGCTCGTATCAGTCGGGCACCTCGGAAATCAAGCTCTACGTGAGCGTCATGAAAGCGGTGCAGGAAACCGGCGCGCAAATGACGCTGGTCGATTACGTGCCCTGCTGGCGTACGCCCGCCGGCACCGGCGAAGGCATGGGCTTCATGTACTGGAAAGCGGCCGAATAAGGCCCCAGCTTTAAGTCCTCCAACGCCACCTACCCTATTCATCGAAGAGAGACAAATCGTATGAGCACTCAGCGCCTCAACAGCATTATCCGCGCCCTCGAATCGGGCAAGCCCGCATTCACCGCCTTCTCCAAGCTCGACAAGCAGAACGCGATCGAGATGAGCGATGCGCCCTATGACGGCCTCGTGTTTGAAATGGAACACAATCCGTACGACGTCGCGGCGCTTGGCGATGCGATGCAGTACATGCTCAGCCGCAAGGAAATCGCCGAATCAGGTTCGGTCTCGCCGCGCGTGACGCCGATTGCCCGCATTCCCGCCAACGGCGCGGAAATGAATCAGGCCTTCGCGAAGCAGGTGCTCGATCGCGGCGCGTATGGCGTGGTGTGGCCGCATATCGCGACCGTCGAGCAGGCGTACAACGCTGTCGCTTCGTGCCGCTATGCGCGCCCGAAGAGCGCCCCGCTCTATGAGCCGAAGGGCGTGCGCGGCGACGGTCCCGCTACGGCCGCGCGCTACTGGGGCTTGAGCATGACCGACTACTACAAGAAGGCCGACGTGTGGCCGCTCGTGCCGGAAGGCGAAATCATCGTCGGTCTGATGTGCGAGAGCACGCAAGCCATCGAAAACCTCGACGACATTCTTTCGAATGTTCCCGGCATCGGCTTCATCCTCATCGGCGAAGGCGATCTGAGCCAGGAACTCGGCTTTGCACGCCAGTACGAGCATCCGGAAGTGCTCGACGCGATGCGCCGTATCGTTTCGATCTGCCATAAGCACAACGTGGTAGTGGGCAATCCGCACGTGACCGCGAAGAACCACAAGCGCCTGATCGAAGAAGGCTACCGCTTCCTGATGTCGGCGCCGATGCGCAGCTACGGTGTCGTGGGCATGGCGCGCGAAATGGCCGGCTATTAAGCAGGCTCCAGCTGATTCCCGCGCGATTCATCCATACACGAATAAGGATTCCTTACCATGACGACACAAACCGAAGCGCCCACGCTGCGTGTCAATCTCGCCGATTACGCCGTCACCAAGGCGATGAAGGACGGCCGCGTCAAGTCGGACATCGTCAATCTCGACTACTGCGGCCCCACGCCGGCCCATAACGGCTTCAAGGCCATGGTGCGCGAAAGCGCGTTCGACGCGGGCGAACTCGCCATCGTCACCTTCCTTCAGGCCAAAGCTTACGGCAAGCCCTACGTGCTGCTTCCCGCGCCAATCTCGGGCCGCTTCCAGCATCATTGCGCGGGCTACAACATCGACTTTGGCGAACTCGCGCCGCGCGATATCGAAGGCAAGAAGGTGGGCGTGCGCACCTACACGCAGACCACGGCGTTGTGGATTCGCGGCATCCTGCGCCACGAATACGGCGTCGATCTCGACAAGGTCACGTGGATGACGCTCGGCGACGGTCATCTCGCCGAATACAGCGATCCCGCTAACTGCGTGCGCCTGCCGAAGGGTTCGTCGATTCCGCAAATGATGCTGGACGGCGAACTGGCCGCTGCCCTGCTCGGCGAAGACATGCCGAAGGATCCGCGCGTACGCACGCTCGTGCCGGATGCGCAGAATGCCGCGAAGGACTGGTTTGCACGTGAAAACGTGGTGCCCATCAATCACATGTTCGTGGTGCACAGCGACCTTTCGAAGCAGCGCCCGGATATCGTGCGCGAACTCTATCGCATGGTAGTGGAAAGCCGCGCGCAGGCCGAAGGCGTGCCCGCCGTGTTCCCGCCCATCGGTCTGGAAGCAAACCGCAAGGGCATCCAGCTCGCCATCGACTGGGCGCTCGACCAGAAGATCATTCCGCGCCGTATCGCCGTCGATGAGTGTTTCGACGACGTGACTGCCGCGCTCGGCTAATCGCACGCTTTCTCCCGGTGCGCAGCGAAGCGTTTCGCTGCGCACCGTCTCGCTTGATTAAACAGGAGGATTACGAATCAAATAATCGCCCCCGACGGCCAGAAAAAACAGGCCGCGATAACTAGAATTAGCATGGAGACAGAATGAAAAGATTGCTCGTATTGGCATGCGGCGTCGCATCGACCTGCATGTTCAGCGCGGCGCACGCACAGTCGTCCGTCACGCTGTATGGCGTGATCGATAACGGTGTCGAATTCCAGAACGGCGGCGACGGCAAAGTCGTACGCGCCACCTCCGGCGGCTTGTTCGCCAGCCGCTACGGTTTCAAGGGCAGCGAGGATATCGGCGGCGGCATTCACGTCAATTTCCAGCTCGAACAGGGCTTTTCGGCCATGACGGGCGCAGCCGCTAATTCGGCGGAGGCCTTCAATCGCCAGGCGTGGGTTGGCGTATCCGGTAACTTCGGTGAGGTACGATTCGGCCTGCAAAATACGCCTCAATATATTTTTCTGAACCGCGAACTCGATCCTGTCGCGGTGATGAGCATGGGCTCGCCCATGCTGAACTTCAATTCGTTGACGATCCGCGTAAATAACGCGATTTCGTATTTCACGCCGACGGTTTATGGTCTGACCGCGCAATTCATGGTGGCGATGCGCGATTCCACCACCAAGCCCAGCAACGGTCTGCAGTTCTATAACGCGGCTGTGCGCTATGAAAACGGTCCATTCCGCGTGGCGGCGGGTTACGAGCAGGCCGACAACGCCACCGGCACGTCTGCGCTACGCGTCTTCAATGCGGGCGCGTCAGTAGGCGTGGGCGACGCGCGCTTCTATCTGGCGTATCACACCGAGCGTCAAACCGACGACAGCGTCAAGCGCGATGTGTACGAAGCCTCCGGTTCGTACTTATTCTCCCCCGCCGATCAATTCGTGCTCATGTACGGCTATGAGCACGATAAAACCGGTCAAGGCAACAACGCGCAGCAGATCGGCATGACTTACGAACACTATCTGTCCAAACGCACGACGCTTTATGCATCGGCGGGCTTTATCCAGAATCGTAACAAGGCCGCTTTCACGCTTAACGGCACCTCTTATGCCGGCGTTACCGTCGCGCCGGGTTCGAATACGCGCGGCGTGATTCTG
>NZ_DASZJJ010000217.1:0-2084 GCF_035948235.1 Paraburkholderia sp.
GCAAGCGCCTCGACGAAGAGATGAACGGGCTCCTGGTCGGGTTCGGCGAATTCGTCCAGAAATACCATAGCGCGCAGCTGCTCTGCACAGCTGGAAGCGCACTCGACCAATACAGGCCGCTTTTTGACGCACTCGCCGACATCGTCGGCAAATTCCACGCAGAGATCCAGGTCGCGAGAAAAGCCGCCTGAACAAACCACAACGCGTACGGGGAACGCGGGACGGTCACGACGGCCTGTCCCACCTAAACTGAGCAGACACACCGATGAACAATACAAATAACAATCACGAAAAAACCGCCGAAGACTACAAGGCACTGGACCGGCTGTACCTGCAACCGTGGATCGCAGAGCGCCTGCGCGGTATCAACTATGACCTGGTCGAGCATATTCATCACATGCTCGTCACCAATCCGGCGTTCAGCCAGATTTACGGCGTCAACCTGAAGTCGATCGAACACCTGCGGCACAACGAGAATTCGCTGCGCACGCTGCTGGGCACGCCATTTCTCATGCTCTCGCCGTCGCTGCCGTCGGTGGAGGACTGGCGCTGCTTCGTCGACGATACGGCAACAACCGTCGCGGTCGACGATCTGCGCAAGCTGATGCCGTTCGATCGCGACGCGCTCACGACCCAGGCCATCCAGCATCACAATCGTCAGTTTCTCGACATCGTGCAGGCCGTGGCCAACATGAGCGTGCTGAGTGCGCCGCTGCTCGGCATGACCCCGGAGCTCGTGCGGTACCTCGGGAGCCTGCCTTCCTACAAGCTGCGCACGGCACTCGAGCGTATCCGCGACCTGCCGCTGTTCCGTTGGCGCTTCCGCAGCCCGGCATTCTGGTTTGAATACACGGCCCACGACATGAACGCGGACCAGGTCGCGCATCACATCATGGCCACGACGCCGTTTCGCGCGGGCGAGCTTCCGCATACGGCCCTCTGGGCGGATCTGCGCCTGGGGCGCGATACGCACGAAACGTACGCCGCCGCGTTGATGGCGCATGGTTGCCGCGCAAGCACGGCGGCTACGCTGTTCCGCCTGCCGCAAAGCAAAACCCGCCAGATGTACGTAGCGATTCATGGTAAGCCGTCGATCTGCGGCAACCTGCCGACGTCGCTGCAATGGTTCGTGGACAAGCCGCAGCACCGTCTGCATTCGACCGTGTTTATCTGGCTCTATCGTGCCGCGCTCACGATGAACGCCAACACCCCGCAGGCACTGATTGCGGCAGCAGACCTTTATGCAAACCTGTTCCCGCGCCAGGGTCTGCTCGCCACCGATCGCGCATGTAGCCTGACGCGCCGCATGGGCGCCGACACACGCCTGACCATCGCACCATGCCGCGAGTGCAGCACGCCCTACATCGTCGCGAACAACGAGACGAAGATCGAGATGCACCACAGCTTCGTGTGCCCATCCTGCAACGACAGCCTGCAGACGCGCACCCCAACGCGCGGCCGCAAAAGGAAGAGCGAGAATGCAACTGGAAAATAACCTCAACGATATGCCCGCTGGCCTCATCGTGTTCAGCGCCGACGGCACGACCCAGTTCGGCTGGCAGAACCCGGAGACCGGCGCGTTTTACGCCGAAGAAGATGGGCACTGCATCATGAACGCGATCGGCTCCGTGCCCTGGCAGGCCGGCGCGAAACACTGACGGAGCGCGTGATGGAAGATCTCGCCTGGATGGTACGGGACAGCACGTCGGCGTGGCTGCGCGGTTACGACGATGGGCGGTTCGCGGGCTATGAAGTGTTCTACCGGCGCGCATTCGATGCGGACGCAACGAGCTTCAATCTGGAAAAGCTCAACGAGGACTACGCGGTGTGGACAAATGAGCGACCCTCGCGGTTGTTGCGCACGCTCAATCGCCCGATCGTCGCGCGCGGGCTGATCGCGCTGCTCGCCGTGTGGATCGGCGCCCATACTGTGCCGGCCGCCGCTGGCCTCGCACCAAACGCCACGGCCGTCATCCTGGTGGTCGCCTTCATCGGGTTGCGGATCTTCCATCGCAAGCGCAAGCGTCGTTGAAAAACGATTCGTTTCGCATCAAACCCGCCCGTCGAGGCGGTTTTTTATGCGT
>NZ_DASZJJ010000218.1:0-17487 GCF_035948235.1 Paraburkholderia sp.
CCGGGCATTTCGATCAAGCTCTCCGCGCTGCATCCGCGTTATTCGCGCGCGCAGCAGGAGCGCACCATGAGCGAGCTGCTGCCGCGCGTGCGTGCGCTCGCGGTTCTCGCGCGCCGCTATGACATCGGCCTCAATATCGACGCCGAAGAAGCCGACCGTCTCGAACTCTCGCTCGATCTGCTCGAAGCGCTGTGTTTCGACCAGGAACTGGCGGGCTGGAACGGCATCGGTTTCGTGGTGCAGGCGTACCAGAAGCGCTGCCCGTTCGTGATCGACTACATCGTCGATCTGGCGCGCCGCAGCCGTCACCGCATCATGGTGCGTCTCGTGAAGGGCGCGTACTGGGATACGGAAATCAAGCGTGCGCAAGTGGATGGCCTGGAAGGCTATCCGGTCTACACGCGCAAGATCTACACCGACGTGTCGTACCTGGCGTGCGCGAAGAAGCTGCTCGGCGCGCCTGATGCGGTGTATCCGCAGTTCGCCACGCACAACGCGTACACGCTCGCGGCGATCTACCACCTCGCGGGCAACAACTACTATCCCGGCCAGTACGAATTCCAGTGCCTGCACGGCATGGGCGAGCCGCTTTACGAAGAAGTCACGGGCCCGCTCGCGCAGGGCAAGCTCAACCGTCCGTGCCGCGTCTACGCGCCGGTCGGCACGCACGAAACGCTGCTGGCGTACCTCGTGCGCCGTCTGCTCGAAAACGGCGCGAACACCTCGTTCGTGAACCGCATCGCCGATGAAACCGTGCCGGTCGCCGAACTCGTGACGAATCCCGTCGACGATGCCGCGAAGGTCGTGCCGCTGGGCGCGCCGCACACGAAGATTCCGTTGCCGCGCGAACTCTATGGCAGCGAGCGTCTGAATTCGATGGGCCTCGATCTGTCGAACGAACATCGTCTGGCGTCGCTGTCGTCGGCGCTGCTGGCGAGCGCTCATCATCCGTGGCGCGCCGCGCCGATGCTGGCCGATATCGATCTCGCGGAAGGCGCCGCGCGCGATGTGCGCAATCCGTCGGATCATCGCGATCTGGTGGGCACCGTGGTGGAAGCCACCAGCGAACACGTGAGCGCTGCGCTCTCGCACGCCGTGGCCACCGCGCCGATCTGGCAGGCCACGCCCGTGGAAGCGCGCGCCGACTGCCTCTCGCGTGCCGCCGACCTGCTCGAAGCGCAGATGCACACGCTGATGGGCCTGATCGTGCGCGAAGCCGGCAAGTCGCTGCCGAACGCCATCGCGGAAATCCGCGAAGCGATCGACTTCCTGCGCTACTACTCGACGCAGATCCGCGAGGAATTCTCGAACGACACGCATCGTCCGCTCGGTCCGGTGGTGTGTATCAGCCCGTGGAATTTCCCGCTGGCGATCTTCATGGGCCAGGTGGCCGCCGCGCTCGCCGCGGGCAACACCGTGCTCGCCAAGCCCGCCGAACAAACGCCGCTGATCGCCGCACAAGCCGTGCGCATCCTGCGCGAAGCGGGCGTGCCCGCGGGCGCCGTACAACTGCTGCCGGGCGACGGCGAAACCGTGGGTGCGGCGCTGGTCGCCGATGCACGCACCCGCGCCGTCATGTTCACCGGCTCGACCGAAGTTGCGCGCCTCATCAACAAGACGCTGTCGCAGCGTCTGGATTCGGATGGTCGTCCGATCCCGCTGATCGCCGAAACGGGCGGCCAGAACGCGATGATCGTCGATTCGTCGGCGCTCGCGGAACAGGTCGTCGCGGATGTGCTGCAAAGCGCGTTCGACTCGGCCGGTCAGCGCTGCTCGGCGCTGCGCGTGTTGTGCCTGCAGGACGACGTGGCGGATCGCACGCTCGAAATGCTCACCGGCGCAATGCAGGAACTGGCGGTCGGCAACCCGGATCGTCTGTCTGCTGACGTCGGCCCGGTGATCGACGCGGAAGCCAAGCGCGGTATCGACGCCCACGTGGCCGCGATGCGCGAGAAGGGCCGCAAGGTCCAGCAGATGCCGATGGGCGACGACTGCACGAAGGGCACTTTCGTGCCGCCGACGCTGATCGAAATCGACAGCCTCGACGAACTCAAGCGCGAAGTGTTCGGCCCCGTGCTGCACGTGATCCGCTATCGCCGCAGCCAGCTCGACAAGCTGCTCGAACAGATCCGCGCGACGGGCTACGGCCTCACGCTGGGCATCCACACGCGTATCGACGAAACCATCGCACACGTGGTGGGCCGCGCGCATGTGGGCAATATCTACGTGAACCGTAACGTGATCGGTGCGGTGGTGGGCGTGCAGCCGTTCGGCGGCGAAGGGCTGTCGGGCACGGGTCCGAAGGCGGGTGGCGCGCTGTATCTGTCGCGTCTGCTGGCCAAGCGCCCGGCTGGCTTGCCGAAGTCGCTCTCAAATGCGCTGATCGTCGATCAGCCGCAAGGCGAAGGCGCCGGCAATTCCGCTCACGCCAATCTCACGACGCTGCGCGACTGGCTGATCGCCGAGCGCGAACCCGCACTCGCGGCGCGTTGCGACGGCTATCTGCAATACGTGCTGGCGGGCGCTACGGCGGTGCTCTCGGGCCCCACGGGCGAGCGCAATACGTACACGCTGTCGGCGCGCGGCACGGTGCTGTGCGTGGCTTCGACGCCGACCGGCGCGCGTGCGCAACTCGCCGTCGTGCTGGCGACCGGCAACCGCGCGCTGTTCCAGGGCGCGGCCGGCGAAGCGCTCGTCAACGCGCTGCCTGCGTCGCTCAAGGCGCACGTCGCGATCAAGAAGACCGCAGACGCCGACTTCGACGCCGTGCTGTTCGAAGGCGATAGCGACGAACTGCTCGACCTCGTGAAGGAAGTGTCCAAACGCGCTGGCCCGATCGTCTCGGTGCAGGGCGTGGCGGCGCACGCGCTGGCCAATGGCGATGAAGATTACGCGCTCGAACGACTGCTCACGGAGCGCTCGGTGAGCGTGAATACCGCCGCGGCTGGCGGCAATGCAAATCTGATGACGATCGGTTAAGCACAGTCCATACTGTCGATCGTCTCAAGACAAGGAAGCGGCAAAGCTACGAGCCGAAGCCGCTCATTTGATACCTGGTACCAAGGAGAAGCTATGCAACACACGATGAAGCAGCTGGCAGGCGCAACGCTGGTTGCAGCCCTGTCGCTGGCGGGGACCGCAAACGCGCAGCAAGTCGAGGACGTCAAGGTCGGTTTTGCAGGCCCGATGACGGGTGCGCAGGCGCACTACGGCAAGGACTTCCAGAACGGCATCACGCTCGCGGTCGAAGACATGAACGCGACCAAGCCGGTGATCGGCGGCAAGCCGGTGCGCTTCGTGCTGGATTCGGCGGACGACCAGGCTGACCCGCGCACGGGCACGACGGTCGCGCAGAAGCTCGTCGACGACGGTATCAAGGGCATGCTCGGCCACTTCAACTCGGGCACGACGATCCCGGCTTCGCGCATCTACGCGAACGCAGGCATCCCCGAAATCGCCATGGCCACGGCGCCGGAATACACGCAGCAAGGCTTCAAGACGACGTTCCGCATGATGACGTCGGACACGCAGCAAGGTTCGGTCGCGGGCACGTTCGCGGTGAAGAGCCTGGGCATGAAGAAGATCGTTGTGGTTGACGACCGTACGGCTTACGGCCAGGGTCTCGCCGACGAATTCGCCAAGGCTGCGAAGGCTGCGGGCGGCAACATCATCGACCGCGAATACACCAACGACAAGGCCGTCGACTTCAAGTCGATCCTGACCAAGGTGAAGGCGCAGAACCCCGACCTGATCTATTACGGTGGCGCCGATTCGCAGGCTGCGCCGATGGTCAAGCAGATGAAGTCGCTGGGCATCAAGGCGCCGCTGATGGGCGGCGAAATGGTCCACACGCCGACCTTCCTGCAGATCGCGGGTGACGCGGCAAACGGCACGGTGGCATCGCTGGCGGGTCTGCCGCTGGAAGAAATGCCGGGCGGCAAGGACTACGTCTCGAAGTACAAGAAGCGCTTTGGTGAAGACGTGCAAACGTACTCGCCGTACGCTTACGACGGCGCAATGGCGATGTTCGACGCCATGAAGAAGGCCAACTCGACGGATCCGGCCAAGTACCTGCCGTTCCTCGCGAAGACCAGCATGACGGCGGTCACGGCTAAGGATCTCGCCTATGACTCGAAGGGCGACCTGAAGAACGGCGGCATCACGCTGTACAAGGTTGTCGACGGCAAGTGGACGACGCTGCAAAGCGTGGGCGGCAAGTAAGCTGTTGATCTAGCCGCACCGAAGTAAAAAACCCCCGCGAAATCGCAAGATTCGCGGGGGTTTTGTTTTGTATTCGCCTTCGATCAAGCCAAAGGTGAGCTTATTCAGGATTCCTTTTGAAATCAGGAATTGCGTGCCTTGCGTCCTTGCTCGCGAACCTGTTCGAGCGTGGCGGCGGGCGTGCTGGCTTCCTTCGTCACGCGGATCTCGATGAGCGCGGGCTTGCCGGCAGTGAGCGCGCGTTCGAGTGCGGGTGCGAACTGCGCCGTGCTCGTGATGACTTCTCCATGCGCGCCGAACGACTGCGCAAAGGCCGCGAAATCCGGATTCGTGAGTTGCGTGCCGTGCACGCGGCCCGGATAGTTGCGCTCCTGGTGCATTCGGATCGTGCCGTAGTGGCTATTGTTCACGACAATGAACACCACGTTCAGCCCGTACTGCATCGCCGTTGCCAGTTCCGACGAAGCCATCATGAAGCAGCCATCGCCCGCGAGCGCCACCACGGCGCGCTCCGGATACAGCGACTTCGCGGCGATCGCGGCAGGTACGCCATAACCCATCGCGCCGCTGGTAGGCGCAAGCTGCGAACGGAAATGCCGATACGCAAAGTGCCGATGCAGCCACGTCGCGTAATTGCCCGCGCCGTTCGTGACGATCGCGTCGTCGGGTAGTTGTGCGCGCAACTGCTGCATGACTTCGCCCAGTTGCACGTCGCCGGGCATCGGGCGCGGCGCGCGCCATGCGAGATACGCCTCGTGTGCCTCCGTCGCCGCACCGGTCCACGCGGGCATGTCGGGTGCAGGCAGCGCCGCGAGCAAGGCCGCGATTTCGGCGAGACCCGAGACGATCGGCAGATCAGCGGCATAAACGCGGCCGAGTTCTTCCGCGCCCTGATGGACGTGAATGAGCGTTTGCTTCGTTTTGGGAATGTCGAAGAGCGTGTAGCCGCCCGTGGTCGATTCGCCCAGACGCGGCCCGAGCGCGAGCAGCACGTCGGCGTCGCGGATGCGCGCCGCCAGCGCCGGATTGATGCCCAGACCCACATCGCCTGCGTAGTTCGGATGATCGTTGCTGAGCGTGTCCTGGAAGCGGAACGCGAGGCCAATCGGCAACTGCCAGTTCTCGATAAAGCGTTGCAGATCGGCGCACGCTTCGGGCGTCCAGCCGTGGCCACCCGCGATCACGAAGGGCTTTTTCGCATCCGTGAGCAACTCGCGCACGCGCAGCATCTGCGCCGCTGAAGGCGAAGCCTGCACGCGCTGGGCGGCCGGTGGCGTACGTTGCGCTTCAGATGCGGGAATCGCGCCGCTGAGCATGTCCTCGGGCAGCGCAAGCACCACGGGACCAGGTCGGCCCGACGTGGCGATATGAAAAGCGTGGCTCAGGTATTCCGGCACGCGGCGCGCGTCGTCGATCTGCGCGACCCACTTCGCCATCTGCCCGAACATGCGCCGGTAATCGATCTCCTGGAACGCCTCGCGGTCCATCTGCTCGCGCGCGACCTGGCCAATCAGCAGGATCATCGGCGTGGAGTCCTGGAAGGCCGTATGCACGCCGATGGAGGCGTGCGTCGCGCCCGGCCCACGCGTGACTAGCGCCACGCCCGGCTTGCCGGTGAGCTTGCCGATCGCTTCGGCCATGTTGGCGGCGGCCGCTTCGTGGCGGCACACGATGGTTTCGATTTGCGCGGTCTCGTCGGCGAGCGAATCGAGCACGGCGAGATAGCTCTCGCCGGGCACGCAGAACACGCGCTCGACGCCATTGGCGACGAGCGCATCAACCACGAGGCGCGCGCCGGTGACGGTATTTGCTGCGGTATCGGGAGCGTTATTTGAAGCGGCGGTTTCGTTCGACTGCTGCTGCATGGCGTTGCTGTCTCCTCTCAGTCCTGAATCGGTTTTGCGATCCTGCTTCGATATGTTTTTGCCGCGCTTGCGTCAGCCTGCGATCAGCACTCGACGATATTCACCGCGAGGCCGCCGCGCGACGTTTCCTTGTATTTCGTCTTCATGTCCGCGCCGGTTTCGCGCATGGTCTTGATGACGGAGTCGAGCGAGACGTAATGCGCGCCGTCGCCGCGCAGCGCCATGCGTGCGGCGTTCACGGCCTTCACCGACGCCATCGCGTTGCGCTCGATGCAGGGAATCTGCACCATGCCGCCGACCGGGTCGCAGGTGAGGCCCAGGTTGTGTTCCATGCCGATTTCCGCAGCGTTTTCCACCTGCAGCGGCGTGCCGCCCATCACGGCGGCAAGCGCGCCCGCCGCCATCGAGCAGGCCACGCCCACTTCTCCCTGGCAGCCCACTTCCGCGCCCGAGATCGACGCGTTGAGCTTGTACAGAATGCCGATCGCGGCGGCGGTGAGCAGGAAGTCGATTACGCCTTGCTCGTTCGCGCCGGGCGTGAAGCGCACGTAGTAGTGCAGCACGGCGGGGATGATGCCGGCTGCGCCATTGGTCGGTGCGGTGACGACCCGGCCGCCCGCGGCGTTTTCTTCGTTGACGGCGATCGCGTAGAGGTTGATCCAGTCGATCATCGACAACGGGTCTTGCAGCGCGCGCTCGGGATGCGCGGTCAGCGCGCGATAGAGCTGCGCTGCGCGGCGCTTGACCTGGAAGGGCCCAGGCAGGGTGCCTTCGGCGTCCGGATTGTTGATGCCGCAGCCGCGCGTGACGCAAGACTGCATCACGTCCCAGATGCGCAGCAGGCCGGTGCGGATTTCCTCGTCGCTATGCCAGACGCGCTCGTTGTCGAGCATAAGTTGCGCGATGCTTTTTCCCGTAGACGCGCACAGCGCGAGCAGTTCGGCGCCGCTGCGAAACGGATGCGGCATCTGCTGCGCGGCGGCCAGCACCTTGGTGTTCGGCGCGCCTGCCGTGACGATGAAGCCGCCGCCCACGGAGAGATAGGTACTCTCGCGCAGCGTCTCGCCATTCGCGTCGAGCGCGCGCAGCTTCATGCCGTTCGGATGTTCGGGCAGCGCCTGGCGATAGAAGGCGATGTGCTCCTTCATCACGAAGGGAATCGTGTGATGGCCGAGCAGCGCGAGCAGGCGCGAGGTGCGCACGGCTTCGAGGCGTTCGGAGATGGTGTCGGGATCGACGGTGTCGGGCGCATCGCCCATCAGGCCGAGCATGACGCCGCGGTCGGTGCCGTGGCCCTTGCCGGTCGCGCCGAGCGAGCCGTACAGCTCGACTTTCACCGAGGCGGTGGGCGCGAGCAGTCCGTCGCGCTCCAGCCCCTCGGCAAACATCAGGGCGGCGCGCATCGGGCCGACGGTGTGCGAGCTTGACGGCCCGATGCCGATCTTGAATAGATCGAAAACGCTTACTGCCATGGTGCTGCTCCTGCTTGATCGTGTCGGTTTTCAGGGGATGCCGCACGGTGCGGTGCGCGGCATCGAAATCAATGCGCCACCGCTGCAACCCCTTGCGCGCTGGTTAGCGCGCCGGCAACGGCAGGCAAACGGCGAGCCACGCGGGTGGCGTGGGCGCCAGCTTGAGCGCGATCGGCGTGTAACGGCCATCCAGTCGCGCTGCAAGGTGATACAGCTCGGCGGCGTTCTTCGCATCCCATGCGCCGGTGTAGCCGGGCAGCCCGGCTTCGCGGCGTTTGGCGTCGAACGGCACGCTCGAATGCACGAATTCGTCGTGCGTTTTGTCGCCCATGGCGTAGGGCGTCAGCCAGTCCAGCGCGCCCGCCAGCGTCGCGCCGTTGGCGGCGCGCTCCGGCAGCCAGTTGCGGTTGTGGCGGCGCGCGGCGAGCGCGGCCGTCACGAGCGGCTGCAGATCGTAGGTCACGTAATGCAGCGCGTCGCGCTCGGTAAAGTCGAGCGTCGAGCCATCGGGCGCGACGTTGTCGCCAATATGCTCGATAAAGAGGCGCTGCGCTGTCGCAATCATCTTGCGGTTGTCGAGCGTGAACGCGATCATCGAAATCAGCTTCACGCGATGGCTTTGCCAGTTGTTCGCGTAGGTGCCCTTGAGCGGGCGCGGCTGCGCGTCCACCTGCTGGATATAGCCGTTGGCGAACCGGTTCAGGAACACCATCGTGGCGTTGCGCGTCTTCACGGGCAGCGCGCTGGCGGTCAGGTCGTAGGCGAGAATCAGCCCTTCGAAACGGGTTTCGTCGATCGGATTGAAGCTCGGCTGGTAGGTCGTGACCCAGGCGAGCAGAAAGCGATCGACGAGCTTCAGATAACGGTCGTCGCTGGTCGCGCGCCAGGCCAGCGCCGCATTGCGCATCAGGTCGAGTTCTTTCTCGGCCTCCACGCTCTGGTCGTAGATGCCCTCGTGCGGCAGCGTGCCTTCCGTGTGCAGTTTCGCCAGCGGATGCGGCGTGTCGTTGACGTGCGACTGCACTTCGGCCACCAGCGCTTTCACGCCCGGATCGGCATTGGTGCGCTCGCTCGTCTGCAGCGCGGGCGCCGCGCAGAAGTTCATCGCCGCGCGCGCCGGTTGCGCCGCGCCCAGGGCCATGAGCCCCATGCTCACGAGACAGGCCGCGACGCGTGTGCGCCGGCCATGGGCCTGGATTGCTGCCCGAGCATGCCCGGCAAAGGCCGTTCCCATCTTCCGCGCCATGCGCGACTCCCTGATTCAAGGCTGACAGGTGTGTGATGTTAACGGTTCGGCAGGCGTTTGCGGCGGCAAATGTGCGTTGCGCAAAAGCCGCCGCGGCCCCAGACGGGGTGCGCGGCGGCTTGAATGCCCGCCAGCCGGGCCGGCGGGCATTCGCGCTGCGACGTGCAGGCGCGCGCGTGTTAAGCGCCTGCGTCCTGAGCGGCGGCTTCGTCGGCATATTCGCCAACGGGCACGCACGAGCAGAACAGGTTGCGGTCGCCATACGCGTTGTCGGCGCGGCCAACCGGCGGCCAGTACTTGCGCGCGGCCAGCGACGCGACCGGGTAGGCCGCCTGCTCGCGCGAGTAGGCATGCTTCCAGTCGTTCGCGACCACCACGGCAGCCGTGTGCGGCGCGTGACGCAGCGGGTTGTCTTCCTTGTCCGCACGGCCTTCTTCGACGGCGCGAATTTCTTCACGGATTGCAACCATTGCGTCGATGAAGCGGTCGAGTTCTTCCTTCGATTCCGATTCGGTCGGCTCGACCATCAGCGTGCCCGGCACCGGGAAGCTCATGGTCGGCGCGTGGAAGCCGTAGTCCATCAGACGCTTGGCGACGTCGTCCACGGTGATGCCGCTTGCATCCTTGATCGGGCGCAGGTCGAGAATGCACTCGTGGGCGACCAGCCCGCCCGGGCCGCTGTACAGCACCGGATAGTGCGGTGCGAGCTTGTTGGCGACGTAGTTGGCGTTGAGGATCGCGGTTTCGGTGGCGGCGGTCAGGTTCTCCGCACCCATCATGGCGATGTACATCCACGAGATCGGCAGGATCGAGGCCGAGCCGTAAGGCGCCGCGCTGACCGCGCCGATGCCGTGGTCGTCACGTTTGTAGCCCGACGAAAGCTGGTTCGGCAGGAACTGCGCGAGGTGCGCGCCGACCGCGACCGGACCGACGCCCGGGCCGCCACCGCCGTGCGGAATGCAGAAGGTCTTGTGCAGGTTCAGGTGCGAGACGTCGCCGCCGAACTGACCCGGCGCGGCAAGGCCGACCATCGCGTTCATGTTCGCGCCATCCACATACACCTGGCCGCCGTGCGCGTGGACGATTTCGCAGACTTCGCGCACGTTCTGTTCGAACACGCCGTGCGTCGACGGATACGTGATCATGATCGCCGCCAGCTTCGCGGCGTGCTGATCGGCCTTGGCCTTGAGATCGGCGAGATCGACGTTGCCTTGCGCGTCGCACGCGACCACCACGACCTGCATGCCGGCCATCTGCGCCGACGCCGGGTTGGTACCGTGCGCCGAAGCGGGAATCAGGCAGACATTGCGATCGGCCTGGCCGCGCGAGGCGTGGTACGCCTGGATGATCAGCAGACCGGCGTATTCGCCCTGCGAGCCCGCGTTCGGCTGCAGCGAAACGGCGGCGTAGCCGGTGGCGGCCACCAGCATCTGTTCGAGCTGATCGACCATCTCGCGATAGCCGACGGTTTGCTCGGCGGGCGCGAACGGGTGGATGCGGCCGAACTCGGGCCACGTGACCGGCAGCATTTCCGAGGTCGCGTTGAGCTTCATCGTGCACGAGCCGAGAGGAATCATCGAGCGGTCGAGCGCGAGATCCTTGTCCGACAGGCTGCGCAGATAGCGCAGCATTTCCGTTTCCGAGTGGTGGCGGTTGAAGACCGGGTGCGTGAGGTAGGCGCTTTCACGGGCAAGCGCGGCCGGGAAAGTGGCTGCGCTGGCGGCGGTCAGGTCCGCGTCGATGGTATCGACCGAGGGCGTTTCGCCCGCGAACGCGGCTTGCGCGAACACGGCGAGCAGATCGGCCAGATCGCCGCGCGTCGTGGTTTCATCGACGGAGACGCCCACGCGCGTTTCGCTCACGCGGCGCAGGTTCATGCCGCGTGCGCATGCCGCGTCGTGCAGCGCCTGGGCGCGCGCGCCGGCTTCGAAAGTGAGCGTGTCGAAGAACGCTTCGTTGACGAGCGTGTAGCCGAGCTTTTGCGCGCCTGCCGCAAGGATCGCCGCGACGCGGTTCACGCGCAGCGCGATGCGCTTGAGACCCTGCGGGCCGTGATAGACCGCGTACATGCTGGCCATGATCGCGAGCAGCGCCTGCGCCGTGCAGACGTTCGAGGTGGCCTTTTCGCGGCGGATATGCTGTTCGCGCGTTTGCAGCGCGAGGCGCAGCGCCGGGTTGCCGTTCGCATCGACGGTCACGCCGACCAGACGGCCCGGCATCTGGCGCTTGAATTCGTCCTTCACCGCGAGGTAGGCGGCGTGCGGGCCGCCAAAGCCCATCGGCACGCCAAAGCGCTGCGAGTTGCCCACGGCTACATCTGCGCCCCATTCGCCAGGCGGCGTGAGCACGGTGAGCGCGAGCAGGTCGGCGGCGGCGATCACCGCGCCGCCAGCCGCGTGGACTGCCTGAGCGAGTTCGCGGTAGTCGCGCACATCGCCATTGGCGCCCGGATACTGCAGCAGCACGCCGAAGGCGCCCGCTTGCGCAGCATCGGCGGCCGGGCCGACCTTCACTTCGATGCCGATCGGCTTCGCGCGCGTCTTCACGACTTCGATGGTCTGCGGCAGCACGTCGTCGGCGACGAAGAACACGTTCGACTTCGACTTGCCGACGCGCTGCACGAGCGTCATGGCTTCGGCGGCGGCGGTGGCTTCGTCGAGCAGCGAGGCGTTCGAGATCGCCAGACCCGTGAGGTCGACGATCATCTGCTGATAGTTCAGCAGGGCTTCGAGGCGGCCCTGCGAGATTTCCGGCTGATACGGCGTGTAGGCCGTGTACCACGCGGGGTTTTCGAGCACGTTACGCAGGATCACGGCCGGCGTATGCGTGTCGTAGTAGCCCTGCCCGATGTACGAGCGGAACACCTGGTTCTTGTCCGCGAGCGCGCGCAGGGCGGCGATCGCTTCGGCTTCCGAGCGCGGCTGCGCGAAGGGGCCGAGCGGCAGCGTTTCCTTGCGGCGGATCTGCGCGGGAATCACCGCATCCATCAGCGCGGCGCGCGAGGCAAAGCCCAGCGCATCGAGCATCGCCTGCTGGTCGGCCGTGTCCGGACCGATGTGACGGGCGGCGAAGGCGTCGTGGGCTTCGAGCGCCGCGAGCGAAATAGCCGAAGGCGAGGTGTTCATCAGACGATCCGGGTGTTCGAGCTTCATGAATTTTCCTGCCGGCGCGGGCGGTGCAAGGTCATGGGAGACCTGATGCCGCCGCGTCGCGCCGTGACTGTTGCGGGGTTAAGCGCCGATGGCCTTCTCGTAGGCAGCGGCGTCGATCAGACCGTCGAGCTTGGCGTCTGCGGCGGGCTTGATCTTGAAGAGCCACGATTCGTACGGCTCGCTGTTGACTTCGTCGGGCGTGTCGGCGAGTTCGGCGTTCGAGGCGATGATTTCGCCCGCGACCGGCGCGTAGATGTCCGATGCGGCCTTGACCGACTCGATCACGGCGATCGCGTCGCCTGCGCTGACCTGGCGGCCCGCTTCCGGCAGCTCCAGGAAGACGATGTCGCCCAGCGCCTGCTGTGCGTGGTCAGTGATGCCGACGGTCAGGGTGCCGTCGGCTTCGGTGCGGATCCACTCGTGCGATTCGGTGTATTTCAGATCGGCCGGGATGCTCATGGTTGCTCCAGTGCGTGGTTGCGAAGTTGCGTTCGCTTATGGCTGAAAAAGAGGGTGGCGTGCGCGGCGCGCGAGTACGGCAACCCGCTGCAAACGCTTGCAGGATCAGGCGACCAGCACCTTGCCATTGCGCACGAACGGCAGTTTTACCACGCTTGCGGGAAGGGCCTTGTCACGGATTTGCACCTGCACCAGATCGCCCGGCTGCACGCCCACGGGCACGCGCGCAAAGGCGATGGATTCCTGCATCGTCGGCGAGAAGGTGCCGCTCGTGATCTCGCCTTCGCCGTGCGGCGTGAGGACTTTCTGGTGGGCGCGCAGCACGCCGCCCGCCTTGCCGTTTTCCTTCTGCAGGATCAGGCCGACGAAGGTCGAGCGTGCGCCACCCGCTTCCAGCGCGGCGCGGCCGACGAAGTCGCGCGGCTCTTTCATGTCGACGGTCCAGGCGAGGCCCGCGTCGAGCGGCGAGACGTTGTCGTCCATGTCCTGGCCGTAGAGGTTCATGCCGGCTTCCAGACGCAGCGTGTCGCGCGCGCCCAGGCCGCTGGGCATCACGCCCTGGCGCTGGAGCGCGTCCCACAATTCGCAGACGGCGGTGGCGGGCACGACGATTTCGAAGCCGTCTTCGCCGGTGTAGCCGGTGCGCGCGATCATCAGCTCGCCGAACGGCGTCGCTTCGATCTTCGCGGCATTGAAGGGCTTGAGGATTTCGGTGGCGCTGCGCGCGGAGGGCGCAACCTGCCAGACCTTTTCGCGCGCGTTCGGGCCTTGCACGGCGACGATGGCCAGATCGCGGCGCGGCGTGATGGTCAGGCCAAAGCCGCCTTCGGCGTTGAGCTTCTCGAACCAGGCGATGTCTTTTTCGGCCGTGCCTGCGTTGACCACGGTGCGGAACGCATCGTCGGCGAAGTAATAGACGATCAGGTCGTCGATCACACCGCCTTCCGGGTTGAGCATGCAGGAGTAGAGCGCTTTACCCGGCACGGTCAGCTTGGCGACGTTGTTGGCGAGCGCGCGCGCGAAGAACTCACGCGCCTTCGCGCCCGCGAAGTCCACCACGCACATGTGCGAGACGTCGAACATGCCGGCATCGGTGCGCACGGCGCGATGCTCGTCGATCTGCGAGCCGTAGTTGACGGGCATGTCCCAGCCGCCGAAGTCGACCATGCGGGCATTGAGCGCGCGGTGCGTGTCGTTCAGCGGGGTGCGTTTGAGTTCGGTCATGGGGCCTCAGGCGGTCGCGAGGTTTCGTGCGGAATTCATCCGAATTTCGCGCGAAAACGAAAAAGGCCATGCAGGAAACGCCGCCGGCACAATGCCCGTGGTCGTTTCCTGCATGGCCCCTCTGTCCTCGATACCTGAGAGATTGCGCCTTGAAAGACGCGCGCCCCTTCGGTGGGCAGCCTGAACGCGTGGATGATCCACCGCCGTCCTACTGCCGCTCTCCAGAGTTGCGGACCTGAGTGCCGATCCGATTGCTGCGTGCATGAGCACGAAGCAGGCGATTCAGCGGTCCGGCGCGCACGGTCCTTTTGCCTGAGAGTTTGTGGGTTGCCCCTTCGGCGGCGCCGCTTTTTGTCCGCGCGATGCGCTGGACATGGACGGCGCGCTCTCCCGGCGCGCGCAGCGATTGTGCGCGACGCCGCGGGGCTGTGTCAATGCGGAAAAAACTCAGTGCGGCGCTCGCGCGGCGCGTGCAAGAAGGGGCATGAAGCGCCACTGGCGGGGCTTACGCGGCGCACAGCTCACTCGTGCCACAGGGCTAAATTGAACCGGGGATCGGCCCCGTTTTGGAATTCGGCGCTGAAAAAGGAAACGGGCCGCGCGAGGCGGCCCGTTATCCCTGTCACGCGGCGTGCTTATTCGCCGATGGCGCGTGCAGCCGTATCGAGTTCCTGATTCAGCACGTGCTGTTCGTCGCCGGAAATGCCGCCGCCGTGCTGGGCGGCCATGTCGTGCGCTTCGCCACGAATCACGTCGAGGCGGTGATGCAGCGCGCCGCCCTGGGGCGGCGGGTAGTAGCCCTGATTCACACGGGCGTCGATGCGGCGGCTCAGATTGTCGATGCGGGCATCGATCTGATGCAGACGGTCCACCGCCACTTCATGCGGATTCGGGCCGGGACGCGGCGCCGGTTGATTGACGACACAGGCAGCAAGCGTCGAGACGAGCGCGCCAGCAGCGGCAAAACGCAAGGCTCGGTTGAGACGGGTATTCAAGCGGGTCATTCGCGACTCTCCTTTTGGTCGTTATCGCTCTTTCTGGCGTTGTATGTCGGCAAACGTGTGGCGCGCGCGGCGCGATGACCGCGCGGCTTCCCGCAGATGTAACCGTTTGTATGGACCTTTCAGGCGTGTCGGGCGAATGGAAGGAATCGCGCCCGGCGCGCTCACGCCTTATGCCGCGCGCGAGAACGGGATCGTGCGGCCTTCGGCGGCGCTGCGCATCGCCAGTTCGACGATCGTCATCACGTCGATGGCGTCCTGCGGGCTCACCGGGAACGGCTGGCCGTCGCGGATCGCCGCCGCCAGCGCGCGGTACAGATCGGCGTAATTGCCTGCCGCGTTGGGGACTTCGCGCTCGGCTTCCTGGCCGTCGTCGTTCACGGCGTGCAGACGGCCCGCCTCGTTGCCCGCGCCGAAACCGGGCTGGCCGGGGCGCAAACCAGCTTTCAACTGGTCTTCCTGGGTGTCGAGGCCGTTCTTCAGGTAGCTGCCGCGCGTGCCGTGAATCGCAAAACGCGGCGCATAGGCGGCCAGCGCGCTTGCGTGCAGGACGGCGTCCAGGCCCTCGTAGCGCAGCACGATATGCGCGTAATCGGGCGCGCTCGCGTTGTCGCGACGCGTGTGGACGAAGGCCGTGACCGACTGCGGCGCGCCAAACAGCGCCAGCGTCTGGTCGATCAGATGCGGCCCGAGATCGTAGAGCAGGCCGCCGCCGCGCGTGGCGTCCTCGCGCCAGCGCTGACGCACCAGCGGGCGGAAGCGGTCGAAGTGCGATTCGTAGTGCGTGACGCGGCCAAGCTCGCCATCGGCGATCAGTTGCTTGACGGTGAGGAAGTCGCCGTCCCAGCGGCGATTGTGGAAGGGCGCGAACACCAGACCGCGCTGCTTCGCGATGGCCGCGAGCGTGCGCGCTTCTTCGGCGGTGAGCGTGACCGGCTTGTCGACCAGCACATGCTTGCCGCGCTCGAGCGTGCGGCGCGCGAGTTCGTAGTGCGTGTCGTTGGGCGTGGCGATCACGACGCATTCGATCGCGTCGAGCGCGAGCAGGGCGTCGATATCGGGGACGATTGCGGCGTCCGGATAGTCGGCCTGGGCGCGCTCGGCCTGGCTCGTGGCGATGGCGGCAAGCGTGGCCGCGCCGCTATGGGCGATCACGGGAGCGTGGAAGGTCTGGCCGGCGAAGCCGTAGCCCATCAGGCCGATTTGCAGCGGTGCAGTCATGAAGCGCGTCCTCTTTCCAGCAGGTTATGCAGCGTATCGCACGGCAGCGCGGGTAGCGTTGCCGCAGGTGGAGGGAACTGGCTATTTTGGCATGCACGGGGCTGCGCGTGGCAAGGGGCGAGGGACAGATGCGCGGGCCGTCTTCGGGGCGATTTGCGCTTGGCGGGGCGACATCGGCGAGTCGGCTGAGCGTGTTAACATCGCACCTCTCGCGCGAGAGGCCCGGCTGCGCCATGCAGGCTGCGGTTGCAATGTAGTTCGCCTCTCGCCCGCGCGGCTCGCCGCGCTTCGCCGTCCAGCGGCAGGAGCGCGTGTCACGCAAGTCCGCGCCTCCCGGCCGTACCACCCGTTTTTCCAAATCCAGGCAACGATGTCCGCAGGTCTGAATCCCGCCCAAAACGAAGCGGTGCGCTATCTCGACGGTCCCTGTCTCGTGCTCGCGGGCGCGGGCAGCGGCAAGACGCGCGTTATCACGCAGAAGATCGCGCACCTGATCGAAGCGAAAGGCTTCGAGCCGCGCCATATCGCGGCTGTCACCTTTACCAACAAGGCCGCCGCCGAAATGCGCGAGCGCGTGGGCAAGCTGCTAGAAGGCAAGACGCTCACCACGCCCGGCAAGGAAGGCCGCAAGGTGCCGGCGCACCAGCTCACCGTCTGTACGTTCCACTCGCTGGGCGTGCAGATCCTGCGTCAGGAAGCCGAGCATCTCGGGCTCAAGCCCCAGTTCTCGATCATGGATTCGGACGACTGTTTCTCGATGATCCAGGAGCAGGTGGGTTCGACGGACAAGGGCTTTATCCGCAAGATCCAGTCGATCATCTCGCTGTGGAAGAACGGCCTGGTGATGCCCGAAGAGGCGCTCGCGACCGCGTCGAACGAGGACGAGCACCAGGCCGCCATCGTCTACCGCAACTACATGGCGACGCTGCACGCCTACCAGGCGGTGGACTTCGACGACCTGATCCGCCTGCCTGCCGAGCTGTTCGCGAAGAACGAGCAGGTGCGCGAGCGCTGGCAGAACAAGCTGCGCTACCTGCTGGTGGACGAGTACCAGGACACCAACACCTGCCAGTACGAACTGCTCAAGCTGCTGGCGGGCCCGCGCGCCGCGTTCACGGCCGTGGGCGACGACGACCAGGCGATCTACGGCTGGCGCGGCGCGACGATCGAGAATCTTGCGCAGCTCGGCAAGGATTATCCGAAGCTGCACGTCATCAAGCTGGAACAGAACTACCGCTCGACGGTGCGTATTCTCACGGCGGCGAACAATGTCATCGCCAATAACCCGAAGCTGTTCGAGAAGAAGCTCTGGTCCGAGCACGGCATGGGCGACACCATCACCGTCACGCCTTGCAACGACGAGGAGCACGAAGCCGAATCGGTCGTGTTCAGGCTGTCCGCGCACAAGTTCGAGCGGCGCGCGCAGTTCCGCGACTACGCGATCCTGTATCGCGGCAACTTCCAGGCGCGGATCTTCGAGCAGGTGCTGCGGCGCGAGCGGATTCCGTATGTACTGTCGGGCGGGCAGTCGTTCTTCGACAAGGCCGAGATCAAGGATATCTGCGCGTATCTCCGCCTGATCGCCAACGCGGACGACGATCCTGCTTTCATCCGCGCCATCACTAC
>NZ_DASZJJ010000219.1:0-35632 GCF_035948235.1 Paraburkholderia sp.
CCGGGTCTGGCCGCGCGCATGGCCGCCACCTTCGACCGCCTCTCGAACGGCCGTCTGCTGATCAACGTGGTGACGGGCGGCGATTCCGCCGAACTCGAAGGCGACGGCGTGTTCGTCGATCACGATACGCGCTACGAAATCACCGACGAATTCCTGCATATCTGGCGCAAGCTGCTGGCCGCTTCGCACACCAACGAAGCGATCGATTTCGACGGCAAGCATCTGCAGTCGAAGGGCGGCAAGGCGCTCTATCCGCCGGTGCAGCATCCGCATCCGCCGCTGTGGTTCGGCGGTTCGTCGCCGGCCGCGCATGAGATCGCGGGCGACCATATCGACACGTATCTGACGTGGGGCGAGCCGCCTGAAGCCGTCGCGAAGAAGATCGCCGACATTCGTGCGCGCGCCGAGCAGCGCGGCCGCAAGATCCGCTTCGGTATCCGCCTGCATGTGATCGTGCGCGAAACCGAAGAAGAAGCATGGGCCGCCGCCGACCGCCTGATCAGCCGTCTCGACGACGACACCATCGCGCGCGCCCAGGCGGCGTTCGGCAAGATGGATTCGGAAGGGCAGCGCCGCATGGCCGCGCTGCACGGCGGCAAGCGCGGCACGCGCAAGGAGCTGGAGGTCTACCCGAATCTGTGGGCGGGCGTGGGCCTCGTGCGCGGCGGTGCGGGCACGGCGCTGGTGGGCAACCCGGAGCAGGTGGCCGCGCTCATGAAGGAGTACGCGTCGCTGGGTATCGAGACCTTCATTCTCTCGGGCTATCCGCACCTTGAGGAATCCTATCGTTTCGCCGAACTGGTATTCCCGCTGCTGCCGGGTCGCCAGGCGAAGACGGCGGGTGGCCCGCTGTCGGGACCGTTTGGCGAGGTGGTCGGCAATCAGTATCTGCCGAAGGCCAGCCAGAGCTGATCGCCATTCGTGACGGGCGGCGTGCGTTAAAGGAACGCGCGCGCCGTCCTCACGCTGCAAGTGTGCAAGAGGAGGACGAACCGATGACTCAATCCGCTGTGACTGCTGCCGCGACAGCCTTGGGCGCAAGTCGCGCGCCGCGCGCCGCACGACCCTTTGCCGCGCTCGTGCGTGCCGCGCTCAGGCGGCTGGCGCCGTGGCTCGTGCCGCTCGCGATTCTCGCAGCGTGGGAACTGGCCGCACGCACGGGCGCGCTTTCCACGCGCGTGCTGCCCGAGCCGCTCGCGGTCGTGAAGGCCGCGTGGTCGCTGATCGAGTCGGGCGAGATGTGGCAGGACGTGCGCGTGAGCACGTGGCGCGCGATCTCAGGCTTTGCGATCGGCGGCAGTATCGGGCTTGCACTGGGACTCGCGACGGGCCTGTTCAAGCCCGTTGAAACCGCGCTCGATTCGACCATCCAGATGATCCGCAACATCCCGGCGCTGGCGATGATTCCGCTCGTGATCCTCTGGTTCGGCATTGAAGAAGAGGCGAAGGTATTTCTCGTCGCGCTCGGTGTGTTCTTTCCGGTGTACGTGAATACCTTTCACGGCATCCGCTCGGTGGACGCCAATCTGGTCGAAATGGCGCGCAGCTACGGACTCAAGGGCTTCGCGCTCTATCGCGAAGTGATCCTGCCGGGCGCGTTGCCGTCGATTCTCGTGGGCGTGCGCTTTGCACTCGGCCTGATGTGGGTGACGCTGATCGTCGCGGAGACGATCTCGGCGCAATCGGGTATCGGCTATATGACGATGAACGCCCGCGAATTCCTGCAGACCGACGCGGTGGTGGTCGGCATCCTGCTCTACGCCGCGCTCGGCAAACTCGCCGATGTGCTCGCCAAATGGCTCGAGCGCGTGGCGCTGCGCTGGCATCCCGCGTATCAACAAGGAAGCGACGCATGAACGCAAGCACATTGGTCAATCGTTTCGGCGCCGCTGTACGCCGCGATCCGCAAACCGCAGACGAACCGTCGGGCCTTCAGGGGCGCCTCGCGCGCGAAGCGAATGATGACGTACTCGCGCAAGGCGCGAATGCACGCAGCGCGGCACGCGGCGACGCGGCGGTCGAACTGCGCGGCGTAGGCAAGCACTACGGCGAGCGCGTCGTGCTCGACGATTTCAATCTCTCGATCGAGCGCGGCAGTTTCGTCGCGATCGTTGGCCGCAGCGGTTGCGGCAAGTCCACGCTGCTGCGTCTGGTCGCGGGCCTGGAGACGCCCGATGCGGGCGAACTCACGCGGCGCGGCGAGGCGGGCGCACCGCTCGACACCCGCATCATGTTTCAGGACGCGCGCCTGCTGCCGTGGAAAACCGTGCTGCAGAACGTGATGCTGGGCCTCGGCCGTGGCGCTCGCGACGATGCGCGCGCCGTGCTCGACGAAGTGGGACTGCTCGCGCGCGCCGACGAATGGCCGGCGCGTCTGTCTGGCGGTCAGCGTCAGCGCGTGGCGCTGGCGCGTGCGCTGGTACATCGCCCGAGTCTGTTGCTGCTGGACGAGCCGCTGGGCGCGCTCGACGCGCTCACGCGCATCGAAATGCATGCGCTGATCGAACGTCTGTGGCGCGAGCATCGCTTCACGGCCTTGCTGGTCACCCACGACGTGCATGAAGCCGTGGCGCTGGGCGACCGCATCCTGCTGGTGGAGCAGGGCCGCATCGCACTCGACCAGAGCGTGCCGCTGGAACGGCCGCGGGCGCGCGCCGACGCGCGCTTTGCAGCGCTTGAAGAAAGCGTGCTGCAGCGCGTGCTGGGCACCGAAACGCCGCCGGGCGGCCACGTGCCGCGCCCGCAAAACGCGGGTTATGGCTTGCGGCCAACGGACGTGCGCTGGGCGCTCTGATCCGCTTTTATCACCCGATACACCCACTTTTCGTCACTTCCGTTCATCACAATTTGGAGCCGAATCAATGAGCATTTCCGCCATCAACGTGCGTAACCAGTTCCGCGGCAAAATCAAAGAAATCATCCGTGGATCGGTGGTATCGGAAGTCGACGTCGAAACGCCGTTTGGCGTGGTCACCTCGGTGATCACCACGCGCTCGGTCGATGAACTCGACCTGAAAGTCGGCTCGGAAGTCGTGGCGCTGGTGAAGTCCACCGAGGTATCGATCGCGCGCCTGTGAGCGCGGTTTCAACGCGGTCTTAATCGAATACGCCCGCTGGGCGTGCCTCGCTGGCGGCCGGCGCCAAAGTGCTACGATGGGCCGGCTAGCCACTGCGGAGGGACGATCATGGAGCCGAAAGGCCTCGACATGGGCGACTACGAAGAGCGCTACAAGGACTACGACATCGAAGTCGCGGTCGAACAGGTGCTCACGGGCGTGAAGGCGCACTTTCGCGTGACGCGTGCGGGTGTCGTGCTCAAGGACTGGGAGCTGGTGCATATCGACCGGCTCTGGTCGACCGAGCATGCCGCCGCCGAAGCGGGCTTTGCGGCAGCCCGCGCCTGGATCGACCGGGGCGCGACGCCTTGACGGCGTGAGTCGCGCGGGTGTTTTCGCGCACGAAGCCTCAAGCGGTTTGGACGCGTTTTCTACGCGGATTGCGGTAGAAACGCGTCTGACCGAATCTGTCGGGGCCGACAAAGAGCAGCAGCAATAGGCCGATCTGGCCAAACGGCACGCAGATGATGAGCCACCACCACCAGCCGCTCAAACCGATATCGTGCAGACGACGCACCATCGCGGCTATGGGAATCCAGAAAGCCACGCAGATAATCAGGACCACGAGTATCACGGCGGTTAATGAATTTTCGAAGCTACCTGAATCGTCGATTCTGTCGATAAATACAAGTACTGCGTAAAGCCATATCATCGCGATTGCATATTCGCGCCGCGTAGCGCGGCCTGCGAGTCTGAAACGTCTTTCCAGCCATTTTTCCATCTGCATCGATCTTCCGTCGTCGATTGACTTGTTGAGCTACTCCCCTCAGGAGAAGCGATTCTACGCAGACGCAGAAGTCGAATGAAAGGCTAAACGCGCGGTATTTATCATTTTATTGACATTGAGTCGTACGAATTATCTTTTTTGGAAAAAAGGCGATTCAAGGGGCGGTCGAAACGACGCGGATAAAAAAATGCCGCGCTCTGGGGGGAGCGCGGCTCAGGGGAAGCCGGAGGCCGCCAATGCGATAGCGGACCCCGTGCCTTCGATCAGACAAAACGGTATCAGACTGGGTGAGCGAAGTATACGGATCGATATTTCGCGATATTTCAATTTCCTATGCCATTGTGCGTAAAGGATGACGGGCGGCTAAGATGAGACGATCCTGACAGGAGCCGTCATGTGCACGAACTACGCCGCCGCGCGCCGCGACCGACTCTTTCGGCATTTTGGCGTCGAGCCACCGGATAGCCCGTGGCAAGACGAGATTTACAAGGACTACGCCGCGCCGATCATCCGCCGCGTCGACAACGCGCCGCGCGCGGATCTCGCGACTTTCGGCATGGTGCCGCGCAGGCATATTCCACCCGGCGTGCGCGTGTACGACACGATGAATGCACGCGTCGAAACGCTGGGGGAAAAGCGCTCGTTCAGTGGGGCGTGGAAGCGGCAGCAGCTCTGTCTGATTCCGTGCGAATCGTTTTACGAGCCGTGCTATGAAACGGGCAAGGCGGTGCGCTGGCGCATCGGCATGGTCGACGGTTCAGCGTTCGCGATTGCGGGTCTGTGGCGGGCATGGCCGGAGGAAGAGGGCGAGGCATTCTCGTTCACCATGCTGACCGTGAACGCCGACGTTCATGCGCTGATGAGCCGGTTTCACAAACCCGGCGATGAAAAGCGTTCGGTCGTGATTGTGCCGCCGCAGGAATATGAGAACTGGCTGGCGAGCGGGTCGATGGATGAGGCCAGATCGTTTTTGGCGCTGTTGCCGGCGCAGGCGTTTGCGACGGTGGAGGCGCCGGTTGTGCGCGAGGCGAGTCGTCAAAGTTGAGGTTGTCTATCGCCATACAGCACAAGTTTGTCTTCCAGAATATGGCGTTAATGGCAGCCGCTCTGATGGCTCGCCTTGCACACGTTCGGCAATCAAACTGACGCTGTGCGATGGTTTTGGGGTTTGGGGTTCAATACTTTGGGACTATTAGTCGAAATGAACGGAAACTCAATATAGCGAAACGTTAACGCCGACAGTAGGACTGTGGCGACGGCGACAACGCTGCTGAGCAGCCAGTATTGCAGATTCGAAAGTGCGGCAACATCCGAGAAGTGGTTCACGAATCTCGACACCATGTAAAGAATCCAGCTGTGCAGGAGATAGATGCTATAGCTCAGGGTGCCTAGCAGGCGCGCAGGTTTGCATGTCAGAAGGCCAAACAAACTATTGCCGCAAGCGATCGCCAGGAATGGGAAAAATAGAAGTGCCGTCGCGGTTAGTGAATAGCACGTTGGCGCGAAGCGCACTACCGCTGCAATCATGACTAACGAACCTACTGACGCGAGCCAGTGCTGCATAGCGGTTGCGACCTGCTTGTTGCTTGCTATTGTGGCGGCGATTGCGCCTCCGACGAAATACCACTCAAGTGGAGGATCGGCGAGAAAGGCAATGTACAGTGCAACAACAGCGAGCAGGAGCAACTGCTTTATGCCTTTGCTGAAAACGGCGAGTAACGGCAGAAGCAAATAGAACTTCCATTCAAACGTGAGAGTCCAGAAGACGCCATTGATGACATATGTCCGGTCAAAACCGTTAATGTCAGGGTTGCCTGGGATCGTGAAGAGCAGCCAGGAGACGCATTGCGAAAGTAGCGTCGCGAAACTGTGCACACGGAAATGGGTAAATGTCAGTGCTGTTACTATCAGCAAGATCGCTGCTAATAGGTACATTGGTACAAGCCGTCGCAGGCGGGAAATGAAAAAGCCACGTGCGTCGAAGGGGCGCGCTTGGTTCGATACCCGGTTCCAGAACAGGAACGCCGTGATCATGAAGAATAGCGACACACCGCCACGCCCCAGAAACGTCGCAAGATTGGAGTCGGTTAGTCCCCAAACGTTCGTCTGGTAGTACTGGCGGCTGATGAGCACGTGGTGAAAGACTACGGCCATAGCCAGAAAGCCCCGCAGTCCGTCGATAGCATGGAATCTGGAAGCAGCCGATTCTTCGGCGGCAAGCAACCGGCCATAGAACGGAGCATTGCGAGCCACATATACCGCGAGAACGCCAATAAGCAGAGAGATCAGCGTTACCGCGGGAACGATGTCGATTGCAGTCATGCGGAGAATTCGTCGCGAAAGCGCGAATTATAGCCCGCTGATATATGCCATCTTAAGACCCTGGTTTCACTAGCCTGAAGCAGAGGGAAATCCGGCACTGCGAATGTCGCGGTGGCACGAGGCGAGCAGACCCGCAAAGCAAAAAGCCCAGTCGCAAGGACTGGGCTTTTTGCTTGAATCTTTTGGGGTGGCTGATGGGACTCGAACCCACGACAACAGGAATCACAATCCTGGACTCTACCAACTGAGCTACAGCCACCACTGTCCAACTGTTTTCTTGTTTTTCGCTGCTTCGTCAGCGGCGTCAATCAAGAAGCAAGATTATATACATGCCATATCGATCTTGCCTAGCCCTTTATTCAAAAAATTCTGAAGAAAGTCGACGCAGGCACCGATCATGCGTCGACAGGCGCGCGAAGATGCGAACGCGCCTCTTCGAAGATCGCCAGATCGCCCTTCGCGAGTTCGCGGCTATCCGACAGCACACGGCGCCAGCCGCGCGCGCCAGCCTCGCCTCGATACAACCCCAGCGCGTGACGCGTGATCGCGCCCAGGAACGTGCCGCGCGCGATTTCGCTTGCGCAATAGTCGATCAGCCTGGCTTCGACTTCGTCGCGCGTGAGGGCCGGGCCGCTCGCGCCGTAGAAACGCGCGTCTACATCTGCGAGCACGTAGGGGTTGTGATAAGCCTCGCGCCCGAGCATCACGCCATCGACATGTTCCAGATGCGTTTCGACCTCGTCGAGCGTCTTGATACCGCCGTTGATGATGATTTCGAGTTGCGGAAAGTCGCGCTTGAGCCGGTACGCGTAGTCATATTTGAGCGGCGGAATTTCGCGATTTTCCTTCGGGCTCAGGCCCTTCAGGATCGCGTTGCGCGCGTGGACGATAAAAACTTCGCAACCGGCCTGCGCAATCGTGCCGACGAAATCGCGCACGAACGCGTAGTCCTCCACGGCATCGACGCCGATGCGGTGTTTCACCGTCACCGGCAGCGACGTCACATCGCGCATCGCCTTCACGCAGTCGGCCACCAGCTTCGGCTCGTTCATGAGACACGCGCCGAATGCCCCGCGCTGCACGCGCTCGGATGGGCAGCCGCAATTGAGATTGATCTCGTCGTAGCCCCATTGCTCGCCGAGCTTTGCGCAACGCGCGAGGTCGTCGGGCTCGCTGCCGCCCAGTTGCAGGGCGACCGGTGCCTCTTCTGGCCTGAAGGCCAGATGACGCGGCACGTCGCCGTGGAGCAGGGCGCCCGTCGTCACCATCTCCGTATACAGAAACGTGTGCCGGGAGATGAAGCGGTGCAGCGAGCGGCAGTGGCGATCCGTCCAGTCCATCATGGGCGCGACTGAAACGCGGCGGGGGCTGGCGATACGGTTCGAAGACATGATGATTACGTGCGCAATCGACGCGCGGCAGACGTGGAACAACCTTGTATTTTAACGTATTTCGCCGATTTCGCCGCTCGGGTTTTTTGCACTGCGGCAGGCGTCCATTTGCATCTCCGATGTTTGCAAACGCTGCTGTCGAAACCCCTCGGAAGCGCTTCCATCCCATTCTCTGCAGCTAAAGACCCTTCAGCCGTTATGTAATCCGCCTGTCCAATGTTGCGTCGCGAAAAAAAATTTGGGACGGCTTTTTAGGGTCTGTTCGTCGCTCAGGCAAGCCTGGATTGCGACTCCGGATTGTTTCCAAAGTCGGAATAAACAATTCGGATTATCGATATTATTTTTCAATAGTAGGTGTATACACTGAGTCTCACTGACGCAGCTCGTGGGCTCTGACCTCCCAGGCGCGGCGCCTTTCCCTACCGCAAGTTGAACCGGATATTGGAGTCCACCATGAAGACCAAACTGATCGCAGCGCTGCTGGTCGCAGCTTCCGCTTCCATCGCCGCTCCGGCTTTCGCCAGCGGTTACGGCCCGGCACCGTTCTACCGTCCGAACGTCGGCGCGCCGGCTTCGCAGCAAGGCCAGAGCGCCCAGACCGTGGCGGCCGAACGTGCCCAGCAACAAGGTGTTGATTCGTCGTACGGCGGTGTGGCAGGTGCAGCGACCCAGTCGGGCGCTCACAACGCGCAATCGCCGCGCGCGCAGCAAGTCTACTTCGGCAACTAAGTCCAGCACTGAGTCTCGCTGACCGAAGCGCCGCTCCGCGAGGGGCGGCAGGAACGCCGGGTGTCTTCAATGACCCCGGCGTTTTGCATTTCTGCGGCGCCCGCGGTTTCGCGTCAGGCGCGGCGAGCGACTGCGCTTACGAAGCGGCGCGCACGCGCTGGTCGATGGCGTCGCGCATGCGGTCGAAAGCCGCGTCGAAGGCGTTGTCCTGGGTCGGGAAGCGGTCCCCGGCGACGCCGTCCACCGGGACGTCGGCGTGCGTGTCGTCGGTCAGACTGTGGATCTTCTGGGTCGTGATCGTGAAGCCTACTTCATGACTGCCGTCCACGCCGGCGGTCATGTCGTAGCCCATGTATTCGTAGCTGCGCCGGTTTTCCATGCCGTTTCCTCCACGGTTGATGGTCGGGTGGTATCGCCTGTCTTCCGGCGATTCTGGCACGTCCGGCGTTCGCGTCGACGCTCGCTGTGCGAGCGTTGCCGGCACGTCGCCTGCGCAAGGCGCGGACGCGTTCGCGCCGTGGGTCGCGAGCGCTGTACTACCATCGACCGCGAAGGGCGCGCGCCGCGGGTGAGGCGGTTTGCGCCTGCCACGCCAGGCTGTCGCTGGCTCAACAGGAGGTGAACAATGAAGAAACGCTTCGTGCTTCTCGCTGCACTGGCGCTTCCGGCCATGCTTGCGCCGGTCGCGGCTTTCGCGCAGCAGCCGCCGCCCCGTCCGGGGCCCAACGAATACCACGGCGGACCGCCGCCGAACCGGCCGCCGCCTGACATGCCGCCGCCGCAGTGGCACAAGGGCGATCGCGTCGGGCCGGAGTATCGCGACCGTCAGTACGTGATCGACGACTGGCGCCAGTATCACCTCAAGCCGCCGCCGCGCGGCCATCACTGGGTCGGCGTGAGCGGTCAGTACTATCTGGTGCGCAATTCGAACTGGACCGTCGAGGGTGTCGGGCCGTAAGGCGTTCGACGCGCGGCGGGCGCACCTGCCGCCCAGCACAAAGCCGGGGTGATCCCGGCTTTGTCGCTTCCTGAAAAAAATCGCCCAGCGTGATAGGTTTTACGTTCTCCCCAACCCCAATGATGGAAAACGCTTCGATGGAATACCGCACACTCGGCGACACGGATGTCAAGGTGAGTCTGATTGGCCTGGGCACGATGACGTGGGGCGAACAGAACACAGAGCGCGACGCGCACGAGCAGATCGACTACGCGCTCGATCAGGGCGTGACGCTGATTGACGCCGCGGAGATGTATCCCGTGCCGCCGCGCCCCGAAACGCAAGGGCAGACCGAGCGTTTCATCGGCACCTGGCTCGCGCAGCATCGCGCCGCGCGCGAGCGCATCGTGCTCGCCACCAAGATCGCCGGCCCGGCGCGCCAGCCGCACAATCCGCGCCATATCCGCGGCGAAGGCAACCAGTTCGACCGCAAGAACCTGACCGAAGCGCTCGACGACAGCCTCAAGCGCCTGCAAACCGATTACGTCGATCTCTACCAGCTCCACTGGCCCGATCGCAGCACCATGACCTTCGGCCGCGCGGCGTATCCGTGGATCGAGGACGCCTACACGGTGCCCATCGAGGAAACGCTCTCGGTGCTGGCCGATTTCGTGAAGGCGGGCAAGGTGCGCCATATCGGCGTGTCGAACGAGACGCCCTGGGGCGTGGCGCAATTCCTGCGCGCCGCCGAAAAGCTCGGCCTGCCGCGCATCGTCAGCATCCAGAATCCGTACAGTCTCGTGAACCGCACATTCGAAGCCGGTTTGTCCGAGTTCTCGCATCGCGAGCGCATCGGCCTGCTGGCGTATTCGCCGATGGCGTTCGGCTGGCTCTCGGGCAAATACGAGGGCGGTGCGCGCCCCGACGGCGCGCGCATCACGCTGTTCGAGCGTTTCCAGCGCTACAGCAAGCCGCAGGCGGTGGCGGCGACGTCGCGTTACGTGGCGCTGGCGAAGGAACTGGGCTATACGCCCGCACAGTTCGCGCTGGCCTTCGTGAACAGCCGTCCGTTCGTGACCAGCAACCTGATCGGCGCGACCAGCCTCGCGCAGCTGAAAGAAAACATCGCCAGCGTCGATGTCAAGCTGACGGCCAACGTGCTCGAGCGTATCGACGCGCTGCACGAGCTTCAGCCTAATCCGGCGCCGTAAATACGCGCGATGTCGCCCGGTGAGTGCCCGGCCGGGTGACAGGTTTGCAGCGCTTTATCCCGGCGAGGCGCACGCAATGGCGCCTCGCCTGAATTTGCCTCGCGTTTGTCTTGCCAAAATCGTTGGCGATTCGCAAGGCATGCACTACGATCCTGCCAACGCCCGCGCGGCGGCGGATCGCCCCGATTGAACGATGCGCGCGCTAGCGCGAGCCGCGTCCGCCCGCCAGGCACCTATTATTCCAATCGCCCTTTGCGGAGTACCACACGATGAGCGCACCGAACGCGCAATCTCCACGATCGCCTCAACCGATGCAGGCGCCGCCCGGCTACGGCTGGGCCATTTTTGTTTTGCTGGCTGTGGCCGGACTGTTTTACGTAAAGTGGTTTCCGTATTACCACCGGGCGTTCACCGCCGAAGCGACGCACTCGATCGGCAAGTCGATCCTGATGGGCGGCGCGGCCAGTGCGCCCGCGCCGTCGCTGAACGCTGCGCTCGACTATGCGCTCGCCTACGGCAAGGCGATCTGGCAGGCGATGGTGCTGGGCCTGCTGCTCGGCTCTGGCATCCAGGCGTTGCTGCCGGTCCAATGGGTCGCGCGCGTGCTGGGTCAGCGTGGTTTCGGCAGCGTGGCGGCTGGCGGTCTGCTGGCGGTGCCGGGCATGATGTGCACCTGCTGTGCGGCGCCGGTGGTGGCGGGGCTGCGCGCGCGCAATGCGTCGACGGGCGGCGCGATCGCCTTCTGGCTCGGCAATTCGGTGCTCAATCCGGCGACGCTCGTGTTCATGGGTTTCGTGTTGGGCTGGCAGTGGAGCGCGCTGCGTCTCGTGTTGGGCGTGCTGATGGTGTTTGGCCTCGGCTGGCTCGCCAACCGCTTCGTCACGCCGCAGGAAGCGCGCGCCGCCGATGACCGTCTCGCGCTGCTGGCGCGCCAGCAGGCCGAAGGCGGTAACGTGTTCGTGCGCTGGGTGCGTATTTTTGCGCGCATGGCCGTGCGCCTCGTACCCGAATACATCGTGCTGGTGCTGCTGCTCGGCGCTGCGCGCGCGTGGCTGTTCCCGCACATCGGTCCGGACGTCACCAGCAGCATTGGCTGGATCGTCGCCTTCGCGGTGGCGGGCATGCTGTTCGTGATCCCGACCGCCGGCGAAGTGCCGATCATTCAGGCGATGCTCGCGCTCGGCATGGGCGTCGGCCCCGCCGGTGCGCTGCTGATGACGCTGCCGCCCGTGAGCGTGCCGTCGCTTGCCATGCTGGCGGGCTCGTTCCGCCCGCGCGTGCTTACGCTCGTGGCCTGCGTGGTCGTGCTGTTCGGCATCGTGTCGGGACTTGCGGCGGTTGCGCTGGGCCTTGGAACGGCGTGAGTACGAACGATCGACAAGGATGACGTATAGACCGTGGCGGTCCGCGAGGTCCGCCACACAGATAAGGGCTCAGGCCCAGGAACCGGCATGGCACAGCAAAAAACCAATCCGAAACTCGAACAGGCGCTCACGCGCGGCGACCTCGCCATTCGCCAGGCCAACTCCGCGCGCGCCACGGCCGTGCTGCGCGCACTCGGCAAGATGATCGTCGAGGCGTCGGCGACCATCGGCGTCGAGGCGCACGTCTCGATCCCCGACGGCGACCGCATTTACGATCCCGCCGATGGCCTGTGGCCGCAGCAACTGCTGGTCTCGCTCGACGATCCCGTCGACGAGGCGGACCCGGAGGAGATCCGCACCGTGCGCCTGCACGCGCAGACCCAGGCGACGGTGTTCCGCGTGGAATGGCACCGCTCGGACGGCAAGATCGGCCGTCAGGAAGGCGGTCCGTTCGCGACCGTCGCTTTTATCTCGGACGTCGAGATTCCCTGGGGCGACGACGAAGACTGACTTCGTCCGCGTTGTGCTTATCGCATCATGCGGCGCCGGAACAGGATCGAAGCGATACTGAACGGCACGATGATGTAGAACGCGAGCACGCCCAGATGCAGCGCGGCGTGCTCCACAGGCCGCCCGAGCATGGCCGGGCGGATCAGATCGACAGCGTGCGCGAGCGGCAGCATCAGCGTGATGTGCTGCGCGGCGGCCGGCAACTGCGTGATCGGGAAGAATACGCCCGAGAGCAGCAGCATCGGCGTGAGCACGAGCGTCTGATAGAACATAAAGAAGTCGTAGGAGGGCGCGAGCGCGGTGACGATCATCGCGCAGCTCGCGAAGGCGAGACCTGCGAGCGCGACCACCGGCAACGCCAGCAGCACCGACGGAAAGCTCGCATAGCCCAGCGCCCCCGCCACGATCATGATGGCCGCGCCCGATAGCATCGACTTGCTGGCGGCCCACATCACTTCCCCGAGCACTACGTCGCCAAGCGAGAGCGGCGTATGCATGATCGCCTCCCACGTGCGCTGCACGTGCATGCGCGAGAAGCCCGAGTACATCGATTCGAAGCTCGCCGACATCATCACCGACGACGACACCGTGCCGGCCGCGAGAAACGCGATGTACGAAACGCCTTCGACGTGCCCGACCATCAGCCCGAGGCCGAAACCCAGACCAAAGAGATAGATCATCGGATCGGCGAGATTGCCGAACATCGATGCAATCGCGAGCTTGCGCCAGACCAGATAGTTGCGCCGCCACACGGCCATCCAGTGCGTGGCGTTCGAGGGCAGCGCCGCGCGCGGCTCGCGCAGCGGCGTGTTGGTGGGGCGCGTGGGTGGTGGAGTTTGGGTGCGTGTCTGCATGGCGTGAGCGGTTTCGTCGCGGCGTTTTTGCTGGATGCGCGCGTGCGTGCTGTTAATCCTGCATCTCGCGGCCCGTGAGCCGCAGGAAGACGTCTTCGAGATTCGCGGGCCGATGCAGATAGCGCAGGTCCGAGCGATGGCGCAACTGGGCATGCACGGGCGCGGGATCGTCGACGTAGCAGAACAGCGTCTCGCCGCTGATTTCCGTGCGTTTGGCGAAGGGTGCGAGCTGGTCGCGCAACGCCGACGGTTCCGGCCCGTAGACCTCGATCACGTCACAGCCGATTTCCGATTCGATCAGCGCTTTGGGCGCGCCTTCGGCGATCTTGCGGCCTTCCTCGATCACGCAGACGCGGTTGCACAGGCGCTCGGCCTCTTCCATGAAGTGCGTCGTGAGCAGGATGGTCTTGCCGCGCGCGAGCAGCGAGCGCAGCCGCTCCCAGATCAGGTGGCGCGCCTGCGGATCGAGCCCGGTGGTGGGTTCGTCCATCACCAGCACATCGGGATCGTTGACGAGCGCGCGGGCGAGCGTCAGGCGCCGACGCATGCCGCCGGAGAGTTCGCCCACGCGCGCATCGGCCTTGCTTTCCAGGCGCGCGAATTCGAGCAGCGGCGCGACCAGCGCCTTGGTTTCACTGGCCGACAGCCCGAAATACCGGCCGAACACCAGCAGGTTCTCGCGCACCGTGAAATCGGGATCGAGATTGTCGAACTGCGGCACGACGCCCACGCGGGCGCGCGCGTGACGTGCGCGCGCAGGCACCGGTTCGCCGCACAGGCTGATGCGTCCCGCGTCAGGCGAAACGATGCCGAGCAGCATGCGCAGCGTGGTGGTCTTGCCCGCGCCGTTGGGGCCCAGCAGCCCGAAGCATTCGCCAGGCACGACGTCGAACGACAAGCCGTTGACGACCGTGCGGTCTCCGTAATGTTTGATCACCTGCTCGAATTCGATGGCGGGCATGTCGTACCGTTTTCCGGTTTTATCTTCGCGGTTTTAGCTTCGATTGATCGTGTGCGTGGCACGCGTCATGAGGCGGCCTATTCTAGTGCATCGCCGCGCGCGCAGTGGTGGCGCAGTGTTTGGCCCTGGCGCGGCAAGCGCGCTGCCGATGCCCAGTCAATGGCTGTCGCGACAAGCATCCGAAAGCCGCGCAAAGCCCATGCCGTGGGGCTTTCGAGGCGCTAAAACGGTGCACGGCAGGTTGCCGCTTATTTGCCACACACCTGGCGTTTTCCAGCCCTTGCGTGCGTAATTGCGGCGCACCATCATGCAGGTACGACCTGCGTTTCGAGCGGGTGGGGAGAAGCGATCATGGCGAGCTACAAGAAGATTTTGTTGTGTTACGACGGCTCGCGCGAGGGCCGCAAGGCGCTGCGTTGTGGCGCCGATCTGGCTTTGGATCTGCAGGCGGAAACGCATCTGCTGTCGGTGGTGGACATGCGCTCGACCATCGCGCAGAGCGCAGGTTTGCTGACGGACGTGGCGTGCGGACGCTTCGAGGAAACCGCGCGCGAAATCCTCCAGGAAGGCGTGGACTGGCTCACCGAGCGCGGCGTGCGCGCGCAGGGCCATTTCGCATTCGGCCATCCGATCGACGAGATTGCGAATCTGGCCACCGAACTCCAGGTGGATCTGGTGGTGGTGGGGCATCGCTGCCGCACGGGCCTGTCGCGCTGGTGGATGGGCGCGGGCAACACGCCGCTGCTCGACCGCGTGTCGTGCAGCATTCTGGTGGCGTGTTCCTCGGCTGCCGAGGAAAAACAGCAACAGGCGGCTGCTTAACCGCGCTGCGCTGGTTCTGCTGGTTCTGCTGGTTTCGCTGGTTCACTATGCGCCCGGCCGCCATGGCTGGGCGAGTTCGTTTATTGCGGCGCGCTTGCGCCGTCACCCGTATCGGTCGGGTTCAATTCCACCGCTGCAAGCTTCCACGAAAACAGCCCGTGCCGCTGCAGGATCGCGGCATAGCGCTCGCTGGTCGCGCTGCGCTGCCATGTCACGGCGAACTCGTTGAGGCTGCGATAGCCCGCTGAAGTTTGCGCGCGCGGTGGCGGCACAGCGGTATCCGCATTCGCGGGAGCAGACGCGGGGGCGGTCGGCGTCGATTCAGCCGGCGCGGACGAAGCCTGCGTGCCGGGCGGCGGCGGCGGCGGCGTGGGGCGCTCGCCGGGCTTGCCCGTTGGCGGCATGCCATTGAGCAGCGCGGCGACGCCTTCAGGCGTGGCGTACGCATCCACGAGCGGCCCGATCAGCGCTACGCCAATCACAGCGCCGAGCATCAGCAGCGGATTGCTGCTGTGCTGCGCCTGAATGCGCCGCTGCAGCATCTCTCCAACCTGCTGCTTGAGACTCACGCGCAACGCCGGGTAATCGACGTATTCGTTCAATGCCACGGCGTCGCGCGCGTCGGCGGCCTGTTTGAGGCGATTGAGCGCGAGATACGGCGAGGCATAGCCGTAGCCAAGCGCAGTCACCACGACGATCGCGGCAACCGCAATCGCGACAGGCTTCTTCCAGTTTGAGGTGGGGCGTGTAGTCGTATCGGTCATCGAGTAGGGCGGGTCAGGTTTCAATGAGAAGTTGACCGCCCGCAGGCAAAAACGATCCCTCGATTCCTGATTGCCGCACTTACTTTGCCAGCGCTACCGGCATATCGCCGGTTTGCTCGGCGATGCAGCGGTCGATCGCGCGGCACACCGCATCCATCGTGCCGACCATGATGAGCCGCGACGGGCCGTGATAGACGCGCACCGGCGCGCGGCGATCGGGCTGTTCCGTATTCAGCGTGCTGTTGAGCGACACGCGCGCAAATGCGGGCTGGGCGGAGGGCAACTGCGGCAGCGGCGGCAGTTCCGGCGCGCACGCCTGATCGATGTCTTCGAAGAGCGAGCCATTGAGCGCCGCCGCCGAGGCGCGCGCTTCGCGCATTGCGCACGATGCGATCCCGCGCAGATGGCGCAGACGACCGAATTGACGGAAGGGCAACAGGCGGGCAAGACGTTCCATGACTCTCTCTCCAGAAGGTGCGCGGACCAGGCGCTGACGCGGCGCGGTCGGAATTATCAGAATTCGGTGGGACGGATCAGACCGACGGCGATGCCTTCGAGCGCGAATTCTGCGCTGCCGGCCGCGACGAAGATGTTGTCGTAGTCGGGGTTCTCGGCGATCAGCTCGATACCGTTGGGCTGGCGCTTCAAACGCTTCACGGTCACGTCGTCGCCCAGACGCGCGACGATGATCTGGCCGTCCTTCGCTTCAGCTTTCTTCTGCACGGCGAGCAGATCGCCGTCGAGGATGCCCGCGTCGCGCATCGACAGCCCGCGCACTTTCAGCAGGTAGTCGGGGCGGCTGGAGAAAAGCGCCGGGTCGCATGCGTAGTTCTGCGAAATATGCTCCTGCGCGAGGATCGGGCTGCCCGCCGCCACGCGGCCGACGAGCGGCAGCGAGAGCTGCATGATGCTGGCGTGCGGCAGCGTGAACTGGTGCGGCAGGTCGTCCGGGCCCGGCATCAGGCGGATGCCGCGCGAAGCGCCCGCAGCCAGTTCGATCACGCCCTTGCGTGCGAGGGCGCGCAGATGCTCTTCTGCCGAGTTGGCCGAGCTGAAGCCGAGTTCGGCGGCGATCTCGGCGCGCGTGGGCGGAAAGCCGGTGCGCTCGATCGCGCGGCGAACCAGATCGAAAACCTGCTGCTGTCGTGCGGTGAGTTTGGTCATGTCGACACTGTATGTTTGAACAGGTAGCTGTATTTTTATACAGTACTCGCCGCTTTTCAAGTGTTACTTGAACTTTGACGTTTGGCCGCCGCTAGAACGGCGTTTTGCGATGGTCTGACGGACGAAAAGCGGCCGCAACAGACGTTTCCTCCGCCCTTACCACTTTTGCGTATTAAAAAATGAGAAAACATCATTTTTAATAATGTAAGCCAATCGCTAGACTGGCCTCCATCGATCGCTGCACCAACAAAAACGCAGCGACGGAACGCAACAAAAAGACGAACGCACGACACACGCACGACGACAACACGGAGAAAGCGGGATGAAACAAGGCACTACGGGGCGTACCTGGTTGAAGACTCTGGCGGCAAAACTGGTGATTGGCGCCGCGCCGCTGTTGGGTATGGCCGCGATGGCGCCGGCCGCGCACGCGGACACGTCGCTGCTCAATGTCTCCTACGATCCGACTCGCGAGCTGTATCAGGACGTCAACGACGCCTTCATCAAGCAGTGGAAGGCAAAGACAGGCGAAACGCTCACCATCAAGCAGTCGCACGGCGGCTCGGGCGCGCAGGCGCGTTCGGTGCTCGACGGCCTGCAGGCCGACGTCGTGACGCTGGCGCTGGCCTGGGATATCGACGCGCTCGCCAACAAGGGCATCGTCGCGAAGGACTGGCAAAAGCGTCTGCCCGACAACGCCTCGCCGTACACCTCGACGATCGTGTTCCTCGTGCGCAAGGGCAACCCGAAGCACATCAAGGACTGGGACGATCTGATCAAGCCGGGCGTGTCGATCGTTACGCCCAATCCGAAGACCTCGGGCGGCGCGCGCTGGAACTACCTGGCGGCCTGGGCCTACGCGGAACACCAGCCGGGCGGCAACGACCAGAAGGCCAAGGAGTTTGTCTCGAAGCTTTACAAGAACGCCGGCGTGCTCGATTCGGGCGCACGCGGCGCGACGACGAGCTTCGTGCAGCGCGGTATCGGCGACGTGCTGATTGCCTGGGAAAACGAGGCGTTCCTCTCGCTCAAGGAGTTCGGGCCGGAGAAGTTCGAGATCGTGGTGCCTTCGGTGAGCATTCTGGCCGAGCCGCCGGTTGCCGTGGTGGACAAGGTGGTCGAGAAGAAGGGCACGCGCAAGGTCGCCGAAGCGTATCTGCAGTTCCTCTATAGCGAGGAAGGTCAGGAGATCGCCGCGAAGAACTTCTACCGTCCGCGTTCGGACAAGGTGCCGGCGGCGCTCACGTCGAAGTTCCCGAAGCTCAAGCTGTACACGGTGGACGATACGTTCGGCGGCTGGACCAACGCACAGAAGACGCATTTTGCCGATGGCGGCGTGTTCGATTCGATCTATCAGCCGCAATAAGCAGCACAGCCGTAGCCAGAAAAGCAGCATAAAACAAGGCGCGCCCCAAGAGGCGCGCCTTTGCCGCGTAGCGCATCGCCCCGATGCGCCAGGCGCAACCCATGTGAAGAGATAGAGCATGACGACGTTCCGATTACAGAAACCAGGCGCCTTGCCCGGGTTCGGCGTGACGCTCGGCATCACGGTGGCGTATCTGAGCCTCGTGGTGCTGATCCCGCTTGCCGCGACCTTCCTCAAGACCGCCACGCTCGACTGGGCGCAGTTCGTACGCGCGGTGTGGTCGCCGCGTGTGATCGCGTCGTACCGGTTGACGTTCTTTTCGGCGCTCGGCGGGGCGCTTATCAACGCCGTGTTCGGCTTCCTGCTGGCGTGGGTGCTGGTGCGCTACACGTTCCCGTTCAAGCGGGTGATCGACGCGCTCGTCGACCTGCCGTTCGCGCTGCCGACTTCCGTAGCGGGTATCTCGCTGGCCGCCGTCTACGCGGGCAATGGCTGGATCGGCCAGTTCCTTGAGCCGCTCGGGCTGAAGATCGCGTTTACGCCGCTGGGGGTGCTGGTGGCGCTGACCTTCATCGGCTTGCCGTTCGTGGTGCGCACCGTGCAGCCCGTGCTCGAAGAGTTCGAGCGCGAGCAGGAAGAGGCCGCCGCGTGCCTGGGCGCGTCGCGCTGGCTGACGTTTCGCCGCGTCGTGCTGCCGGCCGCGCTGCCCGCGCTGCTCACGGGTTTCGCGCTCGCGTTCGCGCGCGCGCTGGGCGAATACGGCTCGGTCATCTTCATCGCCGGCAACGTGCCGATGAAGTCGGAAATCACGTCGCTGCTCATCATCACCAAGCTTGAGCAATACGACTACGCAGGCGCCACGGCGCTGGCTGTCGTGATGCTGTGCGTGTCGTTCCTGATGCTGCTCTTCATCAACACCTTGCAGTGGTATCTGCAGCGGCGCACGAGCCGAGGTGCTGCGAGCGCTGCGCCCGCAAACACGTCGGTCACGCCGGTCACGGGAGGCGCGCAATGAGCACGATTATCCGCAAGCCACAGGCCGGCCGTCCCGATCCCGTCACCGAAGCGCCGTGGGTGCGCTGGCTGCTGACCGGCATCGCGCTGGTGTTTCTCTCGCTGTTCCTCGTGGTGCCGCTCGTGGCGGTGTTCTGGCAGGCGCTCTCAAAGGGCATCGGCTTTTATTTCGAATCGCTCGCCGATCCCGACGCGCTCGCCGCCATCAAGCTCACGCTGATCACGGCTGCGATCGCCGTGCCGCTGAACTGCGCCTTCGGTCTTGCGGCCTCGTGGGCGATCGCCAAGTTCGACTTCCGCGGTAAGGCGCTGCTCACCACGCTGATCGATCTGCCGTTTTCGGTCTCGCCGGTGATCTCGGGCCTCATCTACGTGCTGATGTTCGGCGCGCAGGGGTGGCTGGGGCCGTGGCTCGAAGACCATAACGTGCAGATCATTTTCGCCGTGCCCGGCATCGTGCTGGCGACGATCTTCGTGACGTTCCCGTTCGTCGCGCGCGAACTGATTCCGCTGATGCAGGCGCAAGGCAACGACGAGGAGGAAGCCGCGCACGTGCTGGGCGCTTCGGGCTGGCAGATGTTCCGCCGCGTGACGCTGCCCAATATCCGCTGGGGTCTGCTGTATGGCGTGATTCTCTGCAATGCGCGCGCGATGGGCGAGTTCGGCGCGGTGTCGGTGGTGTCGGGCCACATTCGCGGCCAGACCGACACCATGCCGCTGCATGTGGAGATTCTCTACAACGAATACAACTTCGCGGCGGCGTTTGCCGTGGCTTCGCTGCTGGCGCTGCTCGCGCTCGTGACGCTCGGTTTGAAGCTGCTCGCTGAGCGCCATATGAACGCCGCACTGCGCGATGAGGATGTGCCGGCCTTCGCCGGACCGGCGGCGCAAGCCGTTGCACAGTCTTCGCAACCTGCACACCAATCGAGACAATCGCTTCAACCTGGAGAGCTGTAATCATGGGCATCACCGTCAGCAATTTGCAGAAGCGCTTTGGCGACTTCACCGCCCTCGATAACGTCTCGCTCGACTTTCCCCCGGGCGAACTCGTTGCGCTGCTCGGGCCTTCCGGTTGTGGCAAGACCACGCTGCTGCGCGTGATCGCGGGCCTCGAATACGCCGATGCGGGCCAGGTCGTGCTGCAGGGCCAGGATGTGGGCGCGGCCGGTGCGCGCGAGCGCCAGGTGGGCTTCGTGTTCCAGCATTACGCGCTGTTCCGCCACATGACCGTGTTCGAGAACGTGGCGTTCGGCCTGCGCGTGAAGCCGCGCGGCGAGCGTCCGTCCGAGGCGCAGATTCGCGAAAAAGTGCATGAACTGCTCAAGCTCGTGCAACTCGACTGGCTCGCGCAGCGCTATCCGTCGGAACTGTCGGGCGGCCAGCGCCAGCGTATTGCGTTGGCCCGTGCGCTGGCGGTGGAGCCGAAGGTGCTGTTGCTCGACGAGCCGTTTGGCGCGCTCGACGCCAAGGTGCGCAAGGAATTGCGTAGCTGGCTGCGCCGTCTGCACGACGATCTGCATATCTCGACGATCTTCGTCACGCATGACCAGGAAGAGGCGCTCGAAGTGGCCGATCGCATCGTCGTGATGAATCATGGCCATGTGGAACAGGTCGGCAGCCCGCAGGACGTGTACGATCATCCCCAGACGGCGTTCGTCTACGAGTTCCTGGGCGCGGCGAACCGTCTGCGCGGCAAGGTGGCGGCGGGCGGTTTCGTCGCCGACGGCGCAGCGCAGCCGATCGCCGTGCAGGCGCATTTCGAAGGTCCGGCGCTCGCTTATGTGCGTCCGCACGATATCGTGCTGCATCGCGACGCGGCGGATCATCGCGACGGCATCGTCGTGGACGTGCGCCGCGTGGTGACGCTGGGCGGATCGGTGCGTGTTGAGCTGGAAAGCCGCACCGGCGGCGCGCTCGAAGCGCAGCTTGACCGCGAAGCGTGGCGCTCGCTCAACCTCAACGTGGGCGACGGCGTGACGGCCGTGCCGCGCGGGCTGCGCGTTTTTCCGGCGCAATGAGTTCACGGCAGCGTATCAACAATAACGAGCAAAAAAACAGGTCGGCAGTTCCGGAGAGAAGAACATGAATTTCCAGCAGTTGCGCTTCGTGCGCGAAGCCGTACGGCAGAACATGAACCTGACCGAAGTGGCGAACGTGCTCTACACGTCGCAGTCGGGTGTCTCGAAGCAGATCAAGGATCTGGAGGACGAGCTTGGCGTCGATATTTTCATTCGCCGCGGCAAGCGCCTCACGGGCCTCACGGAGCCGGGCAAGGCCGTGCATCAGCTGATCGAACGCATGCTGCTCGACGCCGAGAACCTGCGCCGCGTCGCCCGCCAGTTCGCCGATCAGGATAGCGGCCACCTGGTGGTGGCGACCACGCACACCCAGGCGCGCTACGCGCTGCCCAAGGTCGTGCACCAGTTCCGCGAGGTGTTCCCGAAGGTGCATCTGGCGCTGCGCCAGGGCAACCCGCAGCAGATCGCGCAGATGATCATCAACGGCGAGGCCGACATCGGCATCTCGACCGAAGCGCTCGACCGTTTCCCCGATATCGTGACGTTCCCGTGCTATTCGTGGCACCACGTGGTGGTCGTGCCGAAGACGCACCCGCTGGTGGGCCGCGAAAACCTCACGCTCGAAGAGATCGCCGAGTATCCGATCATCACCTATGACCAGGATTTCACGGGCCGCTCGCATATCGACCAGGCGTTCGCGAAGGCGGGCACCGTGCCCGACGTCGTGCTCACCGCGATCGACGCGGACGTGATCAAGACCTATGTCGAGCTGGGCATGGGGATCGGCATCGTGGCCGCGATGGCCTACGATCCGAAGCGCGATAGCGAACTCGTCGCGCTCGATACGGAAAATCTGTTCGAGGCGAGCACCACGCGGGTGGGTCTGCGCAAGGGCGCGTTCCTGCGCCAATACGCGTACCGCCTCATCGAGATGTTCGCGCCGCAACTCAACGAGCAGCAGATCGCCAGCCAGTTGCGCGAAGCGGTTTGAGATCGTTGTGAGGCGCGGGATGTAGTGTCCGACGGCGGCCCGCCTTGCGCGCCGCCGTTTTCATTTCCGATTTCTGCACGGACGTTCGCCTGAAGCCGCGACGGGGCGGGGCGGGGCGGGTTTTTTGCCAGAAACGCACCGCGCGAAGGATCGCTTAAAATCGCGGCCATGACTACTTCCGCTACCCCCCAAGCCGCGGCCCTGCCGCGCATCGCCGTGCTCGCCACTGGCGGCACCATCGCGGGTTCCGCGCCCGACGCGGCCAATACCGCCGGCTATCAGGCCGGCGTGATCGGCGTCGCGCAACTGCTGGCGGCCGTGCCGGGTCTCGACGCCCACGCGCAGATCCACGCCGAGCAGGTCGCCAGCGTGGACAGCAAGGACATGTCGTTCGCGCTCTGGAGCACGCTTGCGCAGCGCGTGAACGAACTGCTTGCCGGCGACGATATCGACGGCGTCGTCATCACGCACGGCACCGATACGCTCGAAGAAACCGCTTACGTGCTGCACCTCACCGTGAAAAGCGCGAAGCCCGTGATCCTCACGGCGGCGATGCGACCGGCTTCGGCATTGTCGGCAGATGGCCCGCTCAATCTGCTCAACGCCGTGGCGCTGGCGGCCAGCGGCAAGGCCGCCGGGCAGGGCGTGCTGGTGGCGTTCAACAACCGCATCCACTGTGCGCGCGACGTGGCCAAGATCAGCACTTACGCAGTCGATGCGTTCCAGTCGCCCGAGATCGGCGCGCTGGGCTGGGTGCAGGATGGCCGCGTCGAATTCCAGCGCCGCGCTCTGCGTGCGCACACGGTCGATGTGCCGTTCGCGGCAGGCATCGAGTGGCCGCATGTGGAAATCGTCACGAGTTACGCGGGCGTCTCGCGTATCGCCGTCGATGCGCTGGTGAGCGCGGGCGTGCGCGGCATCATCGTGGCGGGCACGGGCAACGGCTCGATCCACGCGACGCTGCAGCAGGCGCTGGCCGATGCGGTGGCCAAAGGCATTGCCGTCGTGCGTGCGTCGCGCGTGGGTTCGGGGCACGTGATGCACAACGGCGCGGCGAAGGACGATGCGCTCGGTTTCGTGTCGGCGGGCACGCTTAGCCCGTTCAAGGCACGCGTACTGCTGATGCTGGCGCTGGCCGCAGGCACGAGCGAAAAGGCGGCATTGCAACGCGTGTTCGACACGTATTAATCGAACGGCGCTTCGGGCTGCTGAAAACGACAAAAGGCCTGGCGGAGTCTATCCGCCAGGCCTTTTTCCATTTCCGATGTGCTTCGGCGTATTGCGATCCGTACGCGGACACCCGATGACGACGTCTGACCGACCAAGGCTTCCCCGTCGTCGCCGGGTGCCGCTTTCGGACCCCACTGGCCGCTCTCAGCCCAGAGCGGCCCCGATTTGCCTCGCAGCGGTTGCCGCCGCCACGAAGCGCCCCACCTGCGGCCGTCGCGTGCATCGTGCCGCGCCAGCCTGAATTCGTGTTTTCGTACTGCGGCCGCTTCCTTGGAACAGCTTCGAGAGGCGATGCGCACGGGCCCACGCGCGCATCGCTTCGTCTACTACCGATGAAACTTAAGCAGCCTTGGCCTTCGACTCCGGCGCTTCGGCGATTTCGAAGTCCGCCATGATTTCAAGCGCGCGAATCATCGCCGAGTGATCCCATGCCTTGCCGCCGTTCGCTGCGCACACGCTGAAGAGTTGCTGGGCGCTGGCCGTGTGGGGCAGGGCGATGCCGAGCTTGCGCGCGCCATCGAGTGCGAGGTTCAGGTCCTTCTGGTGCAGTTCGATACGGAAGCCCGGATTGAACGTGCGCTTGGTCATCCGCTCGCCATGCACTTCAAGAATGCGCGACGAGGCGAAACCGCCCATCAGGGCCTTGCGTACGCGCTCCGGATCCGCGCCCGAGCGCGCCGCGAACAGCAGCGCTTCAGCGACCGCTTCGATGTTCAGTGCAACGATGATCTGGTTCGCGACCTTGGTGGTCTGACCCGCGCCGTTGTCGCCCACGAGCGAGATGTTCTTGCCCATGATCTCGAACAGCGGCTTGGCCAGATCGAAGGCTTTTTGCGGGCCGCCGACCATGATCGAGAGCGTCGCTTCGCGCGCGCCGACTTCGCCGCCCGAGACCGGTGCGTCGAGGTAGTCGCAGCCCAGTGCGTTGATCTGCTTCGCAAACTGCTGCGTTTCCAGCGGCGAGATCGAGCTCATGTCGATCACCAGCTTGCCGGCCGACAGACCCTTGGCGACGCCGTCATCGGCGAACAGCACGTTCTGCACGTCCGGCGTGTCCGGCACCATCACGATGACGATTTCCGAAGCCTGCGCCACGGCGGTCGAATCGGCCACTACGGTGGTGGTCGTGCGCAGATCGTCCGGCACCGGATACTTGCCGTTCACGACCAGCGTATGGCCGCCCTTCAGAAGGTTGCGCGCCATGTGCGCGCCCATGATGCCCAGGCCAATAAAACCAATCTTTGCCATCTTGTGTGTCTCCGTATGAGTCAAATGCGAGTCGAATGCGAGTCAAATGTGTTTCAGGCAAGCTCCGCCGCGCGCTGCTGTGCGCCACGCAGCCAGCCGAGACCTTCGACGGTGGTCGTCTTCGGCTTGTACTCGCAGCCGACATAGCCCGTGTAGCCGAGCGAATCGAGCAGATCGAACAGGAAGGGATAGTTGATCTCGCCGGTGCCCGGCTCGTTGCGGCCGGGGTTATCGGCGAGCTGGATGTGGGCGATCTTCGCGAACTGCTTCTTGATGGTCGCGGCCAGTTCGCCTTCCATGCGCTGCATGTGATAGATGTCGTACTGCAGGAACAGATTGTCCGAGCCGACCTTGTCGATCACGTCGAGCCCTTCGGCGGAGCGGTTCAGCGCAAAGCCCGGGATGTCGTACGAATTGCATGGCTCGACCAGCAGGCGGATGCCTTCGCGCTTGAGTTCGCCCGCGGCGTAGCGCAGGTTATCGACGATGGTGGAAAGCGCGGTGTCGCGATCGATGCCCGCAGTCGGAATGCCGACGAGGCAATTGAGTTGCGGCACCTTGAGCGCCTTCGCGTACTCGATCGCACGGCCCACGCCTTCCTGGAACTCGCCACGGCGATCCGGCAGGCACGCGATGCCACGCTCGCCGCCTTCCCAGTTGCCTGCGGGCAGGTTGTGCAGCACGAGCTTGAGGTTGTTCGCTTCCAGCCGCTCGGCCAGTTCAGTGGCCTTGAACGGATAGGGGAACAGGAATTCGACGGCTTCGAAGCCCGCCTCGGCAGCCGCGGCAAAGCGGTCGAGGAACGGCACTTCGTTGAACAGCATGGTGAGATTCGCAGCGAATTTCGGCATGAGAGGTCTCGCGGGGCGTCAGTGGGTGAGTGGAGCGCTTTTCGCGCGTCAGGGCTGCTGGGCGCGAAAAGCGGTTCTTGCGTTTGCGTCAGATAATCAGGACTGCAGCGAAATCGCCGTGGGTGCGTGCTCGGGCTTCTCGGCGAGTTCCTCGAACTCGTTGATGGCGTCGATTTCTGTGCCCATCGAGATATTCGTCACGCGCTCGAGGATCACTTCGACCACCACCGGCACGCTGTACTCGGCGGCCATCGACTGCGCCTGCTTGAGCGCCGGAGCGATCTCTTCCGGCTTGAACACGCGCAGCGCCTTGCAGCCCAGACCTTCGACCACGGTCTTGTGATCGACGCCATAGCCTTCCAGCTCCGGCGCGTTGATGTTGTCGAACGCGAGCTGTACGCAGAAGTCCATGTCGAACTGGCGCTGCGCCTGGCGGATCAGGCCCAGATACGAGTTGTTCACCAGCACATGCACGTAGGGCAGCTTGAACTGCGCACCCACGGCCAGTTCCTCGATCATGAACTGGAAGTCGTAGTCGCCCGACAACGCCACGATGGGGCGCGACGGATCGGCTGCGCGTACACCCAGCGCTGCCGGAATCGTCCAGCCGAGCGGGCCCGCCTGGCCGCAGTTGATCCAGTTACGCGCCTTGTAGACGTGCAGGAACTGCGCACCGGCGATCTGCGACAGACCGATCGTGCTGACGTAGCAGGTGTCGCGGCCAAAGGCCTTGTTCATTTCTTCGTAGACGCGTTGCGGCTTGATCGGCGCGTTGTCGAAGTGGGTCTTGCGATGCATCGTGGCCTTGCGCTGCTGGCAGTCCGCCACCCATGCGCTGCGGTCCTTGAGCTTGCCCGCCGCCTTCCATTCCTGCGCGACTTCGACGAACAGTTCGAGCGCCGCCTTGGCGTCCGAAACGATGCCCAGATCGGGGCCGAACACACGGCCAATCTGCGTCGGTTCGATATCGACGTGCACGAACTTGCGGCCCTTCGTGTAGACCTCGACGCTGCCCGTGTGGCGGTTGGCCCAACGGTTGCCGATACCCAGCACGAAGTCCGAGGCCAGCATCGTCGCGTTGCCGTAGCGGTGCGAGGTTTGCAGGCCGACCATGCCGGCCATCAGCGGATGGTCGTCGGCAATGGCGCCCCACGACATCAGCGTCGGAATCACCGGCACGCCTACCGTTTCCGCGAACTGCACGAGCAGGTCTTCAGCCGCCGCGTTGAGCACGCCGCCACCGGAGACGATCAGCGGCTTGTCGCTGGCGTTGAGCAATTCGAGCGCGGCTTCGATCTGCTTGCGCGAGGCGCGCGGCTTGTAGACCGGCAGCGGCTCGTAGGTGTCGATGTCGAATTCGATTTCGGCGAGCTGCACGTCGATCGGCATGTCGACCAGCACCGGACCCGGACGGCCCGAGCGCATCAGGTGGAAGGCCTGCTGGAACACGCGCGGCACGAGCGCCGGTTCGCGCACCGTGACGGCCCACTTGGTGACCGGCTTGGCGATCGATTCGATATCGACGGCCTGGAAGTCTTCCTTGTACAGACGCGCACGCGGCGCCTGGCCCGTGATCGCGAGAATCGGAATCGAGTCGGCCTGGGCCGAGTAGAGACCGGTGATCATGTCGGTGCCCGCCGGGCCCGAAGTGCCGATACACACGCCGATATTGCCCGGCTGCGCACGCGTGTAGCCTTCGGCCATGTGCGAGGCGCCTTCGACGTGACGCGCCAGCACGTGGGTGATGCTGCCGGCCTTCTTGAGCGCCGAGTAGAACGGATTGATGGCGGCGCCTGGCACGCCGAAGGCGGTATCGATGCCTTCTTTTTCGAGCACCAGCACGGCGGCGTCGACGGCTCTCATTTTGGCCATGATTGTCTCCTGAATGTCGCAAAAACCTTGGATGGCGCGCTGGAAATAGCGCGCAGGAAATACAGCGCTTGTGGGTCACTGTAGGGGCGTACGAAAGGTTTGATAAGATCAGTCCGAGTCGCTTATTTCGAAACAAAAAGTATTGAATGTCCGCCGGACGGGGCACGCCGACGGGACAGGAGACAAAACATGGACCGCTTCAAGCAGATCGAGACCTTCGTGCGCGTCGCGGAGGCGGGCAGCCTCGCGGCGGCGGCGCTGGAGGAGGGGGTGTCGCCGGTTATCCTCGGGCGGCGCATCGACGCGCTGGAAAAGCGCTTGGGCGTGAAGCTGATGTACCGCTCGACGCGGCGGCTGGTGGTGAGCGAGGAGGGTGGCGCGTTTCTGGAGCGCTGCCGCGGCCTGCTGGCGGAATGGGAGCAGGCCGAAAACGAGCTATCGGCCGGGCGGCGGGTGGTGAACGGGCATCTGATCGTGTCGGCGCCGGCGGCCTTCGGGCGCAAGCACGTCGCACCGCTCGCGCCCGAATTCCTCGCCGATAAACCGGAGCTACAGGTGTCCTTTAACCTGACCGACCGCGTGGTCGATCTGGTGCGCGAGGGTTACGACCTGTCGATTCGCATCGGCGGCGCCGTCGATCCGAACTTCGTCGCCGTGAAGCTGGCGACCAACCGGCGCGTGGTGTGCGGCACGCCCGACTATTTCCGCCGCCACGGCAAGCCGAAGACACTCGAAGACCTGCCTGGCCACAATTGCCTCGCCTTCAACCTGCAGGGTGGCCAGAACCGTGGCTGGTATTTCCGCCGCAACGGCAAGCTCGCGACGGTGCGCGTGGGCGGCAATCTCGACTGCAACGATGGCGAACTGCTGCATCGCTGGGTGACGGAAGGGCTGGGGCTCGGTTGGCGCTCGACCTGGGAAATCGACGCACAACTCGCGCGCGGCGAACTGGAGACCGTGCTCGATGAATACGCGCTGCCCGATTACGACATTCTTGCCGTCTATCCGCAGCAGCGCTATGTGCCGGCCAAGGTGCGCTATTTCATCGACTATCTGAAAGAGGTGTATGCGCGGCCTGGGTACTGGAGTGGCGTAGTCTGAATGACGACCTGGCCGGCGACGATCACTCTGCGGCGCGTGAACCCGCTTGCGTGGGGCGTTTGCGCAGGACATGTTGCTCTCCTCGCTTTGGGGAAAGAGGTATTGATCCGACGTTTGGGGACGTCGGCTGACCGCGCGATTTATTTTCGTTTTCGGGCGCATCGAGCGGGAATAAACTGGCCTTCAGGCAGGTAATGCATGCAGTGAGGCAACGCGACGGCACGCAGCGCGAGATGTCGATGAACGACGTGCGGCACGAGGGGACGACGTGGGCGAAACCGCGAACGGGCGGCACGAAGGCCAGGGTGATCAGCAGATCGGCGACGCGCAGGCGGTCGCGGCGCGTAGTCGCCGTTTCCAGGCGCTGGCGCTGCCGCATCTGGACGCGGCCTATAACCTCGCGCGCTGGCTCTCGCGCAATCCCGGCGACGCCGAGGACATCGTGCAGGATGCCTTTCTGCGCGCGTTTCGCTTCTTCGATACGTTTCGCGGCGACGAGGCGCGGCCCTGGCTGCTCGCCATCGTGCGGCGCGTCTGGTACGACGAGTGGCGGCGGCGCGCGGGCGCGCAGGAGGTGGCGCCGTTCGACGAAATGCGCGACGACGTCGCGCCCGAGGGCTGGGACACGGGCGGCGTCGATCCGGAAACGCTTGCGATCCGCGCGGAATCTTCGCGCCACGTCCATGAGGCGTTGCAGCGCCTGCCGGTCGAGTATCGCGAAGTGCTGGTGTTGCGCGAACTGGAAGAGCTGGAGTACCGCGAGATCGCCACGGTGATCGACGTGCCGATGGGTACGGTGATGTCGCGGCTCGCGCGAGCGCGCAAGCGCCTTGCCGCGCTGCTGGCGGCCCAGGGCCATGACTCGGGCCGGGGCGGCAAAGAGAATGGCGATTTAGCAGTCGGGGGAAGTAGCAGTAAAGCCTGGAGACCATCCGGCCGGGGGCCAGACGGCCGGTTCCGCGAGGGGCCGGCCGTCGACGGCGGAGCGCACGAAGCGCGTGCGCAGGATCGCCCCGTCGGCCCACGAACCACGGAGGCGCCTGATGAACTGTGACGAAGCGCGCCCGCTGGTCGACGCCAGCGTCGACCATGAACTGTCCGCCGCCGATGAATGGCGCGTGCGTGAGCATCTGGCAGGCTGCGTGCCGTGCCGTCGCGCCGTAGCGCAGGTCGAAGCGGTTTCCCGTATCACCCGCGAGGCGCCGTATCATCGCGCACCGGCAGGGCTGGCTGCGCGCATTGTCGCCGCGTTGCCGCCCGTGGTCGCGGCAGACGGCGCTGAAAATCCCTCTGAACGCACGCCGGAAAGGGCCGCGCCCGCGCGTGGCCGTGGCTGGCTTGATGGCTTGCGCGGTTGGCGCGACCGGCTGCGGCCAGGCGCGGCTACTACGGGACCGTCAGGCGTGGGCACAGCAGGGCTGGCCTGGGCGGGCAGCGGTGTGCTGCTGCTTTGCGCGCTCGGCGTCGCGCTCACGCTGCATCTGCGTACTCCCGCCGCCGACGGCGCTTTCGTCGACGAGCTGGTCGCCAGCCATATCCGCGCGCAGATTTCCGGGCGCGATATCGACGTCATCTCCACCGACCGGCATACCGTGAAGCCCTGGTTCAACGGACGTATCGACTATGCGCCGCCGGTCGAGGATTTCGCCGCGCAGGGCTTTCCGCTGGTGGGCGGGCGGCTCGATTACGTGGGGCGCGAGCGCGTCGCCGTGCTGGTGTATCACTTCCGCAAGCACGTGATCGACCTGTACGTGTTCCCGTCGGGCACGCCTGGTAAGCCGGGCGAAGGGCAACAGGGCGCGACGCCGCGCGTGAGCGACGGCTATGCGCTGCTGCGCTGGCAGGCCGCCGGCATGACCTGGTGGGCCGTCACCGATGCGGGGCCGGATGCGCTGGTAGGTCTGCGTGCGGCGCTCGTGGCGCGTCTGGCGGACGGCTCTCCGGGCGTGGAGGCTCGCCCCTAGTTACGCCGCCTGGCGGCGTTTGCGCCCGGAATCGCCGTTGTACGCCTTCCGTGCTCCCGCTCCGACGCGCCAAGTCCTTGAAAATACGCCTGAAACGACGTGCGCGCCGCTGAATCCAGTTGCGGGAGGCGGCTTCCCGCGCTATACTCTTCGGCTTCTCACTTGCCGCACCGGTTCCGACGCCCGGGTGGCTTTAATCCACAAGGAGTGAATATGCGTCATTACGAAATCGTATTTATCGTGCATCCCGATCAAAGCGAGCAAGTGCCCGCGATGATCGAGCGTTACAAGGGCACGATCACGTCGCACGGTGGCCAGATCCACCGTATCGAAGACTGGGGCCGTCGCCAACTGGCCTACATGATCGAGAAACTCGCGAAGGCTCACTACGTCTGCATGAACATCGAATGCGACCAGACGACGCTCGACGAACTGGAACACGCGTTCAAGTTCAACGACGCTGTTCTGCGTCACCTCATCGTCAAGATGAAGAAGGCCGAAACCGGCCCGTCGCCGATGATGAAGGAAGTGCAGCGCGAAGAAGCCAAGAAGGCGGCTGCCCAGCCGACCGAAGCGCAGGCTTAAGTTTGTAAGCCATCAGGATTTGCGTAACTCATTGCTTAAGCCCACTGCGTGAACAGGCTGCAACTCACGGCTAGCGTCGTCGAACGCGAACCGGTGCGGTATACCCCCGCCGGCGTTCCGATTGCGAGCGTCACGTTGCAGCACCGCACGGAAGTCGTCGAAGCCGGGATTCCCCGCTTTGTCGAACTGACGATGCCCGCGGTAGCGGCCGGCAAGGCCTGCGGTCTGGTCGAAAGTTGTGCGTTGGGCGTGGAAGCGCTCTTCACCGGCTTTCTGGCGAAAAAGCACCGCAATGCGCGAACCCTGGTGTTTCACATCACCGAAATGCAAGGCACAGGAAAGGACTAATCATGCCCCGCCCGACTGGTAAGAAATTCGACAAGCGTCGTCAGCAACAAAACCCGCTCTTCAAGCGCAAGAAGTTCTGCCGCTTCACGGCTGCAAGCGTCGATCAGATCGACTACAAGGACATCGAAACGCTGAAGGACTTCATCGGCGAAAACGGCAAGATCACGCCGGCACGTCTGACGGGTACGAAGGCCCACTATCAGCGTCAGCTGGACACGGCTATCAAGCGCGCGCGTTTCCTCGCGCTGATGCCGTACACCGACCAGCACAAGGCCTAATAAGCGACGCGATAAGGAGCAATTGAATGCAGATCATTCTTCTGGAAAAAGTCGTCAACCTGGGTAACCTGGGCGACATCGTCAAGGTCAAGGACGGTTACGCACGTAACTTCCTGATCCCGAACAAGAAGGCACGCCGTGCTACGAAGGACGCAATCGCTGAATTCGAAGTCCGCCGCGCTGAACTCGAAAAGGCTGCTGCTGAAAAGCTGGCAGCTGCTCAAGCCGAAGGCGAAAAGCTCAACGGCCTGACCGTCCAGATCGGCCAGAAGGCTGGCGTGGACGGCCGTCTGTTCGGTTCGGTCACGAACGCAGACATCGCTGAAGCACTCGTCAAGGCTGGCTTCGCAGTGGAAAAGATGCAAGTGCGTCTGCCGGAAGGCCCGCTGAAGATGGTTGGCGATCACCCGGTGCAGGTTGCCCTGCACACGGACGTCCTCGTCGACGTCACGGTGTCGGTGCTGGGCGAACACGCCTAAGCACGTTGCCGGCGGCCCGCAAGGGTCGCTTGCCGTCTTGCGACGCAAGAAAACAGGAAAGGCAGGAGCCGCAGGGCTTCTGCCTTTTTTGTTGCGCGCACGGTTGCCGCGCGCTCGTTGCGCTGTCGCCGGACTGCTTTTTTGCGCTTTTTGAAGCTTGTGAGCGCTCGCCCGCTGCCCGATAATTGCCCTCCATGAACGCTCCGAAAGATCCCCAACTCGAATCGCTGAAAGTCCCGCCGCATTCGATCGAGGCCGAACAATCGGTACTCGGCGGCCTGCTGCTGGATAACGGCGCCTGGGACCGGATTGCCGACTTCCTCTCGCAAAGCGATTTCTATCGCTACGATCACCGCGTCATCTACGAACATATCGGCCGCCTGATTGCGTCTTCGCGTCCGGCCGACGTGGTGACGGTGTACGAAGCGCTCGGCAACTCGGGTAAGGCCGAGGACGTGGGCGGGCTCGCGTACCTGAACGCGCTGGCACAGAACACGCCCAGCGCGGCGAACATTCGCCGTTACGCGGAAATCGTGCGTGACCGCGCAGTGCTGCGTCGCCTCGTTTCCGTGGCCGACGAAATCTCCGCCGACGCCTTCAATCCGCAGGGCAAGGAAGTGCGCCAGCTGCTCGACGAGGCAGAATCCAAGGTGTTCTCGATCGCCGAAGACGGCGCGCGTGGCACTCAGGGCTTCCTTGAAATCGGGCCGCTGCTCACCCAGGTGGTCGAGCGCATCGACACGCTCTATCACACGGCCAACCCAAGCGACGTGACGGGCACGCCCACGGGCTTTATCGACCTCGACCGCATGACTTCGGGCATGCACGGCGGCGAACTCATCATCGTGGCGGGCCGTCCGTCGATGGGTAAGACGGCGTTCTCGATGAACGTCGGCGAATACGTGGCGGTGGAGTACGGTCTGCCGGTCGCGGTGTTCTCGATGGAAATGCCGGGCACGCAGCTCATCATGCGTATGCTTGGTTCGGTCGGACGGCTGGACCAGCACCGTATGCGCACGGGCCGCCTGACGGACGAAGATTGGCCCAAGCTCACGCACGCCGTGCAGAAAATGAGCGAGGCGCAGATCTTCATCGACGAAACCGGCGGTCTGAACCCGATGGAACTGCGCTCGCGCGCGCGGCGTCTGTCGCGCCAGTGCGGCAAGCTCGGCCTCATCATCATCGACTACCTGCAGCTGATGAGCGGTTCGGGTGGCGGCGAAAACCGTGCGACGGAAATTTCCGAAATTTCGCGTTCGCTCAAGAGTCTCGCCAAGGAACTCGACGTGCCCGTGATTGCGCTCTCGCAGCTCAATCGTGGCCTCGAACAGCGTCCCAACAAGCGTCCGGTCATGTCCGACCTGCGCGAATCGGGCGCAATCGAACAGGATGCCGACGTCATCCTGTTTATTTACCGCGACGAAGTCTACAACCCCGACAGCCCTGACAAGGGCACCGCCGAGATCATTATCGGCAAACAGCGTAATGGCCCGATCGGGCCAGTACGCCTCACGTTCCACGGTCAATACACGAAGTTCGACAATTTTGCGGGTGCGCAGAACTTCTACAGCGAATGACATCGCGTCACGCTGGAATTTGACCTGGAGTCAAGCCGGAACCCATTGCCGTTGCGCCATAGTGGCGCAAATGCTGCTTGGGTAGCCGGCGACAAGTGCGGCCTCCAGTCCGTAACGCTACAATATTGCCGTTTTATGACGGCCATCTTGCCGTTTTGTGACGGCAACTCGAGACCATTACCGGGATTCCAATGTTCGGTCGATTCATGCCCACCGAGGGCAAATAAATATGGTTTCGGCTTTATAAGTGCACCATCAACGGAATACAAGATTTTCGATAAGGTCTTGATTTGTAGGCTTTTTAAGACCTTTCGGTCTGAAAGATGTGTTCCACATGGCTTGTAACCCGCGAAATTATTTTCCGTACGTTTTCCGTACTCCGCTCCGTACTCTTGGTATGCTGTCGCGTACACAAGAAACGGGGTGCGCATGGCGACGACGAAGACAACAATCAACCTCACCAACCCAACGGCGCGCGGAAAGCTGATCGCGCGCCGCGAACCATACTGGACGAAAATTCAGGCGGGCTTGTACCTTGGCTTCCGCAGGTCAGTAGACAAGGGTGGCTACTGGATCGGTCGGCGCGCGGGCGAGGGTGAGACGCGCTATGAGTACCTGAACATCGGTAGCGATCAGGATTCAGCCGAAGCCGCAGGCATCGAGCACACTAGCGCGCTCGCGAAAGTCAACGAGTGGAATACGGAACGGTTGCGCGGAATCAGCGACGGTAGCGAAACTGTGTCCGATATCTGCCGGGTCTACGTGGAGTGGCTGCGCATCAGCGAGAAGCGCGGCCCGAAGTCTGCCTATGACGCTGAAAAGCGGTTCGAACGCTTGGTTTATAACGCACCAATCGGAAAGACTCGATTCAAGGACTTGAAGGAAATTCAGGTCCTGAAGTGGCGCGCCGCACTTGTCGAGGATGATTATGAAGACGACGAAGAAAAGGCGCGGAAGCAGGACAGCGCCAACCGAAACTTCAAATCGTTCCGGGCTGCTCTGAATTACGGCGTGAAGAAGAAATACCGGTCGGACGCCGATGCTTGGAAAAGCATCGAGCTAATCCCCGATGTGGGCGCGAGTCGTGAAGATTTTCTTGGGGCAGCGCAGCGCAAAGCGTTTATTGGTGCAATGCCGGAAGATTTGCAGAAACTCGCGACGGCATTATTGATGACCGGCGCGCGACCTGGCGAAATGGCGAAGGCGCAAATTGCACACTTCGACAAGGATGCAGGGATTCTGAAGCTGAAGGGTAAGACGAAGAAATGGCGTGACGTATATTTGAGCGACACGGCGCGCGCCTTCATCGCAGAGAATGCAAAAGGGAAAATCGGAAGGGCGTTTATTTTTACGCGTGCCGATGGCGAGCAATGGCAGGCGCATATGTGGTGTTCGATTATTCGACAGAAGTTTCGACCGGCAAGCGAGGAAAACAAAAAGGGTGAGGGCTTGGCGGCGAAGCTTGGCTTGCCATTGAATATCGTTATGTACCATTTGCGCCACGCCTATATCTCTGAGAGTTTGGCGCAAGGTATTGACGTGTTCACGGTTGCCCGACTGTGCGGTACTTCCGTTGAAATGATCCAGAAGCACTATCACAAATTCATTCCGAGCAATATTCAGGAGCGACTGAGTAAAGTTGCGATCATCTGACAACGCGGGGCCGAATGCCGACAGAAAACAGGAGGTAATAAAAAGATGGCGCATCGTCCACGACGCGCGGGAAGCGTCTTTCGTGAAGATATTAGCCCTGCGCATCGAATATTCGCGGTAGTAGGGCTTGCCGCGTTTGCCGTCCTCTTCGTCTGGCTCGCAACCACCTTGCAGTTACGAATCAG
>NZ_DASZJJ010000220.1:0-59234 GCF_035948235.1 Paraburkholderia sp.
GTAGCGCACCGCATCGAACACGGCGCTCGCGCGCAACGTGCCCGTAATGTCGTAGCGCCCGCCCACGCCGAGATTGCGCTGCCGTGACACACCCGCCTTCTGGCTCAGCGGACTGCTGCGAAACAGAAAGAACGGCGCGCCCGCGTAATCGTCGCTAACCGCACCTGCTGCGTTGACCGTGCCAGGCGTATCCAGTTGCATGTACGCCACGCTGATTTGCACCGGCCCGTTCGCATAACGCGCGCCCGCACCGAATGCACGATTCACGGCGAACTCCCCCGCCGCGTTGCTGAACGCGTACATCCCCGAGAAACGCACACCGGCCAGAATCGGCGAGGTGTATTTAACGGAATTGTTGTAACGCCAGCTACCCATCAGATTGTCTGCATCGCCCGGCGTGGCGAGCAGGCCGCCAATCGAACTGTTCGGCGAATACGGCAGCAGATAATCCCAGAACGTGTCGTACTGGCGGCCAGCCGTGAGTGTGCCGTAGCGCCCGCTCGACAAGCCGACGAACGCCTGCCGCCCGAACATGCGGCCGCCCTGGCCGAACTTGCCATTGGTGATGTCGAAGCCGTTTTCAAGTTGTGCGAGCGCGTGCGTACCACCGCCAAGATCCTCGTCGACCTTGAAGCCAAGGCGATTGTTCTGGTTCGAACCGCTCAGCAGTTTGACACTATGCGCTCCGCCTTCGTTGCTGGCCCAGGTCACGCCTTCCGAGATCAGCCCATATAAGGTGACGCTGCTTTGCGCCATGGCAGGCGTCGCAATCAGTATCGACATAGTCACGGCCATCTTTTTTATTTTCATCGACGAGTCTCCATAATTTGTAATTTGCACTGCTATTTAATTTAAAAATTTCAATGCACCCTTGATCTTCAAAACACGCTAGCGCTTTCTGACTACCGGCAACGCGAGACTCGCGACAAACGACAGAGCGCACACCGCCATGACATACCAGGCAGGGCCAGCGAGCGAATCCGTTTCGCGTATGAGCAGCGTCGCGACCAGCGGACCAAAACCGCTGAACAGCACGACGGCCAGGTTATAGGCGAGCGCAATACCCGTGTAGCGCACCTGAACAGGAAACTGATCGGCGAGAATGGACGGCCAGGTGCCGCTCGATAACGCGAACACCACAGCCACGATCGCGAACAGCGTCACCAGGCCAGTCGAATGATGGACAAGCGCCTGATAAAACGGCCAGGCCAATACGATCAACAACAGCGCGGAAAGTTGCAGTAGCACACGGCGCGTAATCCTGTCTGCGAGCCAGCCCGACAGCAGCACGGCGGGTACGCTCACACCCAGCAGCACGTTCTGCGCAAGGGCGACTTCGCGCGGCGCATAGTGCAGTTGCTGGATCAGATAGACAGGCATATGGCCGTAGAGAATGCCGGTCACGGCCGCCATGACGGCGATCGTCAGCGCGCCGGCAAACACGGCGCGTGCATGATGACGCAACGTCTCGACGAGAGGCTGGCGCACCACGCCCTGCTGCATCTCCTTGAACTCCGGTGATTCGTCGAGGTTGCGCCGCATCCAGAACGAGGCGACGCCGCACAACCCACCGAACAGGAATGCGATACGCCAGCCATACGTTCCCGCATCGTGCGGCGACAGCGTGTTCTGGATGCAGAAGTTCACGAAGGTCGCGAGCAGCACACCCACATTGATCGCACAGATGATCGCCGCGCCCGCGATTCCCGCACGATGCGGCGCGGCCTCCACGGCATAGGTGATCGCACCGGGCATTTCGCCACCGACGCAGAAGCCTTGCAACATGCGCAGCAGCACCAGCAACGCAGGAGCGAAGATGCCCCAGCGGTCGTAACCGGGCAGCAGCCCGAGCGCGATAGTCGCAAGCGTGACGACGAAGATGGAGACGAGAAACACGGGCCGCCTGCCGTAGCGATCGCCCCAACCGCTCAGCACAATGCCGCCAAGCGGACGGATCACGTAACCGATGGCGAATACCGAAAGCGAGAGCAGTGTGCTCAGAAAAGCGGATTGGGTCGGGAAAAACTGCGCCGCGAGATTGTGCGCAAAGAGGCCGTAGACGATGAAGTCGTAGTACTCGAGCGAGCCGCCCAGGCTCGCGATCAGAATCATTTTCCACTGCGCGAACGACAGGCCCGAACGGGCACGGCTGGCGCTCGCCGGCGCGTGAAGCGACTGTTCCATGGATGTCTCCGTCATGTCTCCCCGTTGTGCCGGGAAGGCGCCGGCTGCGTGGCCGGCGCTTCGTTATGTAGCTTGATGGATGCTGCTAGCTTCGCGATCTGCGAAAGCGGGAAAGCACGGTAGTGCTCAGGCCTCGTCGGCGATCGGATTGCGCAGCGTTCCAATGCGCTCGATTTCGATCTCGCAGATGTCGCCGGGCTTCATCCACACCGGAGGATTGCGCTTCGCGCCCACGCCGCCAGGCGTGCCGGTCACGATCACGTCGCCCGCGCGCAACGGCGCAATAGTCGAGAGATACGCGATCTGGCGAGCGATGCTATGGATCATCATCGAGGTGGTCGCGCGCTGCAATTCGACACCGTTCAGGCGCGTCGTAAGCGTGAGGTCGCTATCGAACGGGATTTCATCCGCAGTGACGAGCCAAGGGCCAAACGCGCCCGTCTGCGCGAAATTCTTGCCCGGCGCCCATTGGCTCGTATGACGCTGCCAGTCGCGCACGCTGCCGTCGTTGTAGCAGGCGTAGCCCGCGATATGCGCGGCGACATCAGCCTGAGCGATGCGGCGGCCCGGCTTGCCGATCACGACGGCGATTTCCGCTTCGTAGTCGAACTGCGTGGATTCAGGCGGGCGCAGCATCGGCTCGCCGTGACCCACCTGCGAATCCGCCACGCGCAGGAAGAACATGGGCTGCTCGGGCACCTCGCGCTGCGTTTCGATGACGTGTTCGTGATAGTTCAGCCCGCAGCACCAGATCTTGCCGGGGTTCGGGATCACCGGCAGAAAGCGGATATCGGCGAGACGATGATCGGGCGTGCGCTTTTCGGCGATGCGGCGCGCGGCGTCCACGCCGTCCTGTTCCAGCAGGTCGCGCAGATCCGCATAGCGGTTTTCCAGCGCCACGCGCAGATCGATCACGCCTTCGCCAACCACGGCGCCGAACGTCGGCTGGCCCGACACTTCATAACTGATGAGTTTCATGAGTTTCCTTCGATTTGAACGGAGCTTCCGGCTCGCGATGGCCGAGTGCGCCCCTGCGGACCGCAGCCGCATTAAAAAAGAGTGAGAAAGCCTGTGTTTTGCTAGATGCTGGCGGGCGCAGGATTTTCGTGTGATTCGGCGCCTGGCACGCTGCGCCCGCCAGCGGCGAGACGTTGGCGCAAACGTGGCATCAGCGTGTCCAGTGCGCCTAGGGCCGTGTCGAGCGAGGCCGTCGGCGCGACCAGCGCGACATAGCGATCCGGACGCACGACGAGCGACAGGCCGCTGCCGGCCAGATCGGCGAAAAAGCCGTCGATGTCGCGCACGGTCTGGCGCTCGTGCATGGCGCGGCGGATTTCAATCGTCCCGTCGGCACTGAACGCCAGCACGGCCCAGTCGTCGCCAAGCAGCCGGTCGAGCGGCATTTCGCCCGGCCCGCCCGCGCTAACCACCTGCACACGCGGTTGCGGCAACGCTCGCCCCGCGAACCGCGCCGCTGAGGCGGGCAGATCGGCGCCGGGCGCCACTACGCAGCCCGCCGTGAAATGCGGTTGCTTGAGGAAGCGCATCTCCACAAGCCAGCGGCGAATCGACGGTACGAGGCGCAGCGCGCTCACGCTCCAGTCGCGCAGCACCGTCCCCAGCGCGTGCGTGCTCATCACCACCTTGCCAATGCGCACCGAAAGCCGCACCATTTCCGCCGCGTGGCCCTTGCGTTCAAGCTCGTAGCTGTCGATCAGCGTGTCGCCGGCTTCCCCCTTCACGTGCGCCGCGATCTTCCACGCCAGGTTCGCCGCATCGCGCACACCGGCATTGAGGCCCTGCCCGGCAAACGGCGGCATCATGTGCGCCGCGTCGCCCGCCAGCAGCACGCGCCCTACGCGAAACGTCGCGGCAATCCGTTGATGCGCGATATAAACGGCCGAGCGGCGTATGTCGCCCGGTTGGATCGTCTGGAACGGGCTGATCAGCTTCGCGATGAACGCGGGCTGGATCACGGCGTCGGGATCGTCGTCGGGCTTGAGCATGAACTCGTAGCGGCACCGCCCTTTCACGCCCGGCACCACCACGCCGGGGCGCACGCCGTCGCAATGAAACTCCGAAAACGGCTCGGGCGTGCCCTGACGGTTGAGCGTGTCGACCACGATCCATTTCTGCACCTGGGTCGAGCCTTCCAGTTTGATGCCGAGTTGCGTGCGCACTCCGCTGCGCCCGCCATCGCAGGCCACGAGCCATTTCGCCGCGATGCGCCGTGCGCCGTCACGGCCCTTGAGCAGCACCTCGACGCCGTCGTCGCGCTGGGTCAGCGTGTCGGCCTCAGTGTCAAAGCACAGCGTGATGTTCGCGTTGGCCCGTGCGGCGTCCAGCAACAGCCTCGCAAGCACCGGCTGATCGAACTGCGATTTGCCTGGATAACCGAGCATCGAGCGGCGCGGCTTGACCTCCGCCAGCAACTGTTCCTTGCGGCCGAAATAGCGTGCGCCCGTGTTCATCAGCATCTCAGGCTTGAGCGCGTCAAGAATGCCGATGTCGTCCATCACGCGCAGCGACTCGTCGGTGATGCTGATCGCACGCGGCTCGTCCGAAATATCGCCGCTGCGCTCGACCAGCAGCACGCGCACATCGCGCTGCGCGAGCAGGTTAGCGATCGTCAGGCCCACCGGCCCCGCGCCTACCACCACCACGTCGGCGGGATCGCCTCTATCGGCTTGTTGCGCCGCGTTCATGTTGTCTCCTTTCTTTTTGCCTGGTTGTGCCAATCAATGCCTGCTTCAAGGCACGAACTGCTGATGTGCGCACAGCGGCAGATAATCGCTGCGCACCGGCGCGAACACATCGACGTTCAGCGCGCGCTCCGTGCCAAGCGGCTCGGCGCAATGCGGCGCGTTGGCGGGGATGTAGAGCACCGAAGGCGCAACCAGATCGAAGACTTCGTCGTCGACCCAGAAGCGCATGCTTCCCGCCAGCACATAGCTAACCTGATCGAATGCGTGCGCGTGCGGCCCCGCCGTCTTGAAGCCCGGTTCGAACCAGTTGACCGTGTGCATCGCCTCCTGCGAACGGATGCCCGTGCGCGCGAAGCCCTCTCGTACGGTTTCAAGCGGCATCTCGTCGAGCCGGAACGCTTTCGCGACGTTGGGTGTTGCGGTTGTCATGGACTTGCTCCTGATAATGGCGCTCAGCGTGCGGCGCGAAACGCGCGGCGAATCTCGCGGCGCGCAATCAGCCACTGGCCATCCTGCTGCACATAGGTGTCGAGATAGTCGCCGACCATCAGCGGCGTGGTGTCGGCGGCAAGGCCGTGAGCAGCGTCTGGCCGCTCTTCGCGATAGACGCTCGCATAGAGCGTCCCGTGCAACTTGCCATCGCGCCATTCGAGCCGGTGATTGGTTTCCACGTGGCGCGAAAGGCGCGGCAGCTTCACTCGCGCCGCGCCCCACGCGCGGATCGCCTCGCGGCCGATCAGGTCAGCGGGCGGCAAGCCGAGCAGCGCGCCCTCCTCCGCATAAAGCTCATGGAGCGTGTCGGCGCCGCCGTGGTCGAGGCGCCAGGCGTGCTCATTCGTGAGCGCCTGAATCGCCAGACGCAGTTCTGGCGTCACAAGGTTCGTATCGATGCGGGACATGGGTTTCTCTATCGTTCGGAGTGGATCGGCACGAATACGGGAGGTGGTCAGGTCCGGAGCACGGCGCCAGCGGTGGCAAAGCCCGTCATCCATTCCTTGACCGGCCAGTACTGGCGATGGAACAGCTCGTAAGGACCGCAGGCGCCCAGCGCCGCGAAGGCCGCCAGCCATGCGCGGATCTCATGCGCGGAGTGGCCGCCGCTCTGCTCGACCCAGTCGTTCTTCCAGCCGTCCATCTCGGCCAGCCGCCCCGAGGCAAGCAGGTCGAGCGCGAGCCGATCGAAATCGGGATTGATTGCGCGATGACTCGCGTCGCCATGCGCGTGCGCGCGGCCTGCGTCGACCACGCGGCGCTGACGCGCCTCGCGCGCCTCCGGGCTCAGGAAGCGACCGCCGCCCAGCAAACGCTCGCGCACTTCGTCCGACGCTTCGGCGAGACGCGGCACCGGGGGATCGTGCGACAGACCACCCGAGCCGATCAGCAGAACACGCCGGTTCCAGCGCGCGATCTCGCGGCCGATGGCTTCGCCAAGCAGCCTCACCCGCTGCATCGGCCCCAGCGGCAATCCGACCGCGTTGATGAACACGGGCACGACCGGCACGCGCGTCAAATCGCCGAACAGGAATTCGAGCGGCTGCGCCACACCGTGATCGACGTAGAGGCGTTCTGACTGAGCCACGTCGATGCCGGCATCGAGCACGGCGGCCGTCAGTTGCCGTGCCGCGGCTCCGTCTACGTTCAGGGCACCGGGCGTCGTACCCCAGTCACCGACCGATTGCGCGGCAGCGCCAATGCAGAACGCCGGCATCATGTCGTAGAAGACGCCATTGAAATGATCGGGCCCAAACACGATCACGAGTTCCGGATCGAAACGCGCGGCGAAATTGCGTAACGACGCGATCGACTGGCGTACTTCGTCGATGACCGCCTTGTCCGGATCCAGCACGCCATAGAGCGGTGAATGGGAAAGGCAGCAAAGGGCAACTGTCACGCGGGTGTCTCCTGATTTGGCCTGCGCCGGAAGCGTTACCGTCTGGAGATGCACGGCACGCTGCGGCTGGATGACCGGATACTATCCAGGATAGAATGCACTCGTCAACAAAGAATATATTATTTCTCAGTGATATAATTTTTCCCATGAATACGAGCGCCCAGGAATCCGCCGCCCAGCCGGCCGTGCTGCAACGCATCCGCCACGCCATCCTCAATGGCGAATGGCCGCCCGAGCATCGCCTTGCACCGGCGGCGCTCGCAACCCGCTTCGACACCAGCACCACCGTGATCCGTGAGGCACTCACACGGCTGACCGGCGAGCATCTGGTCGAGGCGCACACCAATCGCGGCTTCTTCATCCCTCGCCTGAACCTGCGCGAATTCAGCGACCTGACGCAATTGCGCTGCGCGACGGAAACGCTCGCTTTGCGCCTCTCGATCGAGCGTGGCGACCTGCTTTGGGAAGAATCGCTGCTGGCGGCGCATCACCGCATGCTGCGCACGCCACGCCAGTCGGACAGCAGCAAGGTCCAGTTCAATGAGGAATGGCGCGTGGCGCATTGGGCCTTCCACCAGGCGCTGCTGGCGGGATGCGGCTGCGATTCGATGCTGCGCATCGCGGCGATGCTCGCTCAATCGACCGATCTGTACCGTCGCTGGGCCGCTGCGGCGGTGATTGACGCGAAGCGCGACGTCGAGTGCGAGCACCGCGAATTGCTCGAAGCCGCGCTCGCACGCGACGCCGGGCGCGCCACCGAGCTGCTGCGCCATCATCTGGAAGAAACCGCGCGAATCGTCACCGCGAGTGGACTCGCGCTAGAGGGGAACTGAACCTCAATCAGCGTGAGTTCGGGGAACAGACCTGATCAAGTCCGCAATCAGATCGGGAATGCGAACTCGACCCACAGGCGATCGCCTTCGGGGCGGTTACGGACGGCGAACTCGTGCTGATATTTGAAGACGATGGCACTTCCAGGGCCGAAGTCGTAGCGCAGTTGCGGGCCGATTCCGAAGGCCTGGCCGCGCAAACCGTCGCCGGCAGCCGGCTGCCCGTTGACTGTATCGTCGGTAAACTGCTTCAGGACGTAGCCCTGCACGCCGACCTGCAATTGCTTCGTAACCGAATATCCAATCAGATAGTCGAGACTGGCGACATCGCCTGAATGGTAGTGGGTTGCGTGGTTCGGCGAATGAAACTCCGCCTGCGCCGTTGCCGATATCTCCCACTCTGGAGCGGGAAACCATGTCACATCGACATTCGGCTGGAACGCATAATAATTCACGCCGATATTGGCCACGCGATTGACTGCATATGCGCCCGTAGGGAGACTGACGTCCGGTGACGCGAACGCAAAGAACGTATGCGATGCATTCGAATAACCCAGAATAAACGGCTGGGCGATGATGTCGCCAAGCGCTGTGCGCGTGCCGGACGCTCCCGGTACGTCGAGATGAAGATGGGCGAACGGCACGACAAGACCGCTCGACAGCGTAAATGGCCCGAAGCTCCGGCCCCACGTGTGGACAACGCGTGGCGCATCCACCAGCACTTCGCTGTGAAAACCGGGAACCGAACTGTGACCGTCCGGACCGGCGAACTTGTTGGAGAAATAGTATTCGGTGTAGTTGTAGAACTGCGTCGCGCCCGGCGGGGGCATGACGCCATCGAGCACGGTGTTGACACCTATCGGGTAAGTGGTCAGGCCATTTTCCGTCGCGCTCGCGGTTTGAATCGCCATCACGCAAAGCATCCCCGCGAATAACGCTGTTCTCAATTGCTTCATCATCTCGTCTCCAGACCTGTTTATCGTTGTACTAACTAATACGATGCGGGATCGTTTCGATCCCGCCGTGCTGCTTTACAGATTGGTCGCCTGGAAGCTCACCTGCCGCCACGAACCGGCGTGGTTGCGCCAAACCTGTGTGGTCATGATGTGCATGTCCACGCGCAGTCCCGTTGCCGTCATCTCGATCGACTGGCGCAACGGCCCTGTTGCAATCGCCACACTGTCATAGACGCGCACATCGAGCCGTTCGCGCTGCGCCGCAAGAAAGCGGATCTGGCCACGCACCATGTCGATATAGGCTGACTTGCTGTCGGCAGTGCCGTTGGCATGAACGTGGACGACGTCGTCGGAGACGAGACGCTCCAGCGTGTCGAGATTCGCCTCGACCAGCGCACGGCATCGAGCCGCTTCCAGTGCCACGATCTCGGCACGAATCTGCTGCTCTTTTTCAATATTCATTTGCCTGGCTCTCCTTCATACAGATTCGGCCTGCACCACATTTTCAATCGCCCCGATACCGTCGATCTCCACTTTCACCCTGTCACCGGCACGCAACCAGCGCGGCGGTTTCATGCCGATTCCCACCCCGCCTGGCGTTCCTGTGAGGATCACGTCGCCCGGCTCCAGCGTCATCGCCTTCGACAAATGCTCCACCTGCGCGTAGCAATCGAAGATCAGTTGCGAGGTGCTGGAATCCTGGCGCGATTCACCATTCACGAAGCAGCGGATGCCGAGCGCGTGCGGATCGGCAATCGCGTCGGCCGTCACGATCCACGGCCCGAACGGCGCATGGGTATCGAAGGACTTGCCGATCGTGAACTGCGAGGTATTGAGTTGCCAGTCGCGTACGCTGACGTCGTTTGCCGCGCAATAGCCGAAGATCACCTCATGCGCGCGTTCGCGCGGCACGTGGCGGCAGCGCCGTCCGATCACGAAGGCGAGTTCCGCTTCGTAATCCAGTTGTGTGGACACGCGCGGCAGTTCGATGGGGGCGAACGGCCCCGCCGCCGACGTTGGCATCTTCGCGAACCACAGTTGCGCGGTCGGGCGCGCCATGCCGGACTCTTCGACGTGATCGGCATAGTTGAGGCCAATACCCAGGATCTTGCCCGGCCGCGGAACCGGCGCGAGCAACGTAACAGCGTGAAAATCGATGTCCGCGGGCTGGGTAGCATCGAGCGCCGCCATGCGCTCGCGCCAGAACGGCCATGCCTCGATCAGCGCGATCGTGTCGCGCGGCGCATCGGGCAGGTGACGGCCGATATCGATAACGCCGCCGTCTACCGCCAGGCCGGCAGCCGGCGCATGGTCGCCGGTGCGAAATGTGACGAGTTTCATTTGTGCTCCTCGCTCACATGACTGTCGATTTGCCGGTGGCAGCCGTGCCCACCGCGCTCAGCTCTGCATCGCTCGCGCCTGCCTGCCACATCCGGAAGAGTTCGTCCGGATCGAATTCCACCCCGAGATTGTTGTTCGCGAACGCATCCGAATGAAAATAAGCCGCCGGGTCATCGCCGTTATCGGCCTGCAGTTCGACATCGTTGCCTTCGGGGTCGCGATAGTAGAGCGATGTGGTAGGCCCGTGATTGATGCACCAGAACGGCCGGATATCGAGCGGCTTCAGGCGCGCGTAGGTCGACAGCAGATCGCCGATGCTGTCGTAGCTGTAGGCGACGTGATGCACACCAGCCGTCTCAGCCACCTTCGCCGGTATATCGGGCATGTTGAAGAACGCGAGCCGGTGATGCTCGTCGTCGTACGTGATAAAGGTCAGCACGTCGTCTTCGAATACGAGGTGCGCCTGGAAGAGTTTTATATACCAGGCAACGGTTTCTGCACGGCGCGCGCAACGATAGACCAGGTGTGCCATGCGTGCGGGTACGATGCGCGCGGCGCTGTGTGCCGGGTTCGTCTGTGTGTTCATGTCTGTCTCCTGTTTTTACTGTGCTTCGATAAAGCCGCTTCAGAGCAGGACGCGGCGGAAGTCGGCCATGAGCGTGGTGAGATACGCGAGGAAGCGCCCGGCTTCAGCGCCGTCCACCGCCCGATGATCCCAGGACAGCGACATGGGCAAGATCAGGCGCGGGTCGAATGCATTGCCGTTCCACACCGGCTGCGTTTTCGCACGGCCAACGCCGAGGATCGCCACTTCGGGCGCATTGATGATCGGCGTAAAGTGCGAACCGCCAATGCCGCCCAGCGAGGAGATCGACATCGATCCGCCCTGCATCTGCGCGGGCGCAAGCTTGCCTTCGCGGGCGAGAGCCGCAAGCTCCGACATTTCGCCTGCGATTTCGGCAATGCCTTTGCGATCCGCGTCGCGAATGACCGGCACAACGAGTCCGTTTGGTGTGTCGGCGGCAAACCCAATGTGGAAGTAGTGCTTCTGCACGACTTCCTGGCCGTCCAGACTGACGTTGAATTGCGGGAATCGCCGCAACGCCGCCACGCAGGCTTTCACGATAAACGCGAGCATCGTGACCTTCGCGGCGCCATGTTTCGCCTCGCGATTTAACTCCGCGCGCAAGGCTTCGAGCGCAGTCACATCGGCTTCGTCGAAATTGGTGACGTGCGGAATCATCACCCAGTTCCGATGCAGATTCGCGCCGGATATCTTGCGGACACGCGAAAGCGGGCGACGCTCCACTGTGCCGAACTTCGCGAAGTCCACCTTCGGCCAGGGCAGGATGTCGAACGGTGCGCCGCGCGCGTCGGCAGACGGGGCAGCCATGGCTGGCTGCGACAGCGTCGCCTTCACGTGAGCAAGCACGTCCTCCCGCAGCACGCGCGCATTGCGCCCGCTGCCCGTCACCCTGGCCAGATCGACGCCGAGTTCGCGCGCGAGCTTGCGCACCGACGGTCCTGCTGCCACGTCGCCAGCGGGCGCACGAAAAGCTGGCGTCTGCGGGGCGATAACGGGCGCGGGCGGCGGCGTAACCGACGCCGCTGCCTCTGCAATCACGGGCGTTGGGGAATCAGCATCTGCGACCGGTGCATCAAACTCCACGTGCGCGATCAGCGAGCCGATGGACACCCGATCGCCGGGTTTAAGCAGCACCTCGCGGATGGTGCCCGCAAAGGCGCTCGGCACGTCCATGGTCGCCTTGTCCGATTCCAGCGTCACCAGCGGCTGCTCCAGCGACACCACGTCTCCTGCGCGAATCAGTACCTCGATCACCGGAATGTCCCGGTAATCGCCGATATCCGGAACTCTCAGTTCCTGCATGTCCAGTCCTTTTTCATGGTGCGATGGGGCGTCACTGATTCCACGGCGCGACGGAGTCCATATCGATGTCATAGCGCGCGAGGGCTTCGGCATGTTTTGCGGGATCGACAGCGGCCAACGCCGCCAGCGCGACATGGTGGCGGTCGACCTCGAAATAGCGCCGCAGCGCCGCGCGCGTGTCGCTGCGCCCGAAGCCGTCGGTGCCCAGCGCCGTGTACGGTGCCTGCACATAGGACGAAATCAGTTGCGCGTAGGCCCGCACGTAATCGCTCGCGGCGATAACCGGCGTGCTACCCGCCAGACAACGCTCCACGTGGCTTTCACGCGGCGCCGCGCTGGCGAAGAGCCGCTCGCGCTCGGCTTCGCGCGCTTCGCGTGCCAGTTCGGAGAAGCTCGTCACACTCCAGATCTCCGATGCGATGCCCCAGTCGTTCGCCAGCAGTTCCGCCGCCGCAATCACTTCGCGCAGGATCGCGCCGGAGCCGAGCAGGCGCACGACGGGCTGCCCCTCGCCACGCGAGCCGTAGCGACGCATGCCGCGGATGATGTCGGCGTGTTCGTGCGGCTCCACACCCTCGTGGACGTAGTTTTCGTTCGTGACCGTCAGGTAGTAGAACTCATCGTGCTGTTGCTCCAGCATGCGCCGCGCGCCGTAATCGACGATCACCGCCATCTCGGCCGCGAATGCCGGGTCGTAGGCGCGGCAGTTAGGCACCGTCGCCGCCATCACGTGGCTCGTGCCGTCCTGGTGCTGCAGGCCTTCGCCCGAAAGCGTCGTGCGCCCCGCCGTCGCGCCAATCAGGAAACCCCGCGCGCGCTGGTCCGCCGCCGCCCAGATCAGGTCGCCCACGCGCTGGAAGCCGAACATCGAGTAGTAGATGTAGAACGGCAGCATCGCCACGCCGTTCACGCTGTACGAAGTCGCCGCCGCGGTCCACGAGGAGATCGCTCCGGCTTCCGTGATGCCCTCTTCGAGCAACTGACCGTCCCTCGATTCCTTGTAGTAGAGCATCGAGCCTGCGTCTTCCGGCTCATACAGCTGCCCCAGCGGCGAATAGATGCCGACCTGGCGAAACAGGCTCGCCATGCCGAAGGTGCGCGCCTCGTCAGCCACGATCGGGACGATACGCGGGCCCAGATCGCGGTCCTTGAGCAGGTTGGTGAAGACGCGCACGAGGGCGGTGGTCGTCGAGTTCTCGCGTGCATCCGGCGTCAGCGCGAATTGGGCGTAGCTTGCGAGCGCGGGTACCGCCACAGGATCGGCGTAGGTGGCGCGGCGCGGCATGTAGCCGCCCAGCGCATCGCGGCGTTCGCGCAGATAGCGCAGTTCCGCACTGTCTTCGGCCGGACGGTAGAAGGTCATGTCCGCGACCTGCCCGTCGTCGAGCGGCAGCGCGAAGCGGTCGCGAAAGGCCTTGAGCGCCTCGACATCGAGCTTCTTCTGCTGATGCGAGGTGTTGCGCGACTCGCCCGCCTGCCCCATGCCGTAGCCTTTCTTGGTCTTGGCGAGAATGACCGTCGGACGGTCCTTGTGCGCGGCGGCAGCGGCAAATGCCGCATGGAGCTTGCGCAAGTCATGACCGCCGCGCCGCAGCCCGTCGATCTCCTCCGGCGTCATGTGGGAGACCAGCGCCTGCAGCTCCGGATCGAGGTCGAAGAAGTGCGCGCGGTTATACGCGCCATCGTTCGCGCCGAGGGTCTGGTATTGACCGTCCACCGTTGCCGCAAAACGGCGCAACAGAACGTGATGACGGTCGCGCGCGAACAGCGCGTCCCAGTCCGAACCCCACACCACCTTGATGACATTCCAGCCTGCCCCGCTGAACAGCGACTCCAGTTCCTGAATGATCTGGCCGTTACCGCGCACCGGACCGTCGAGACGCTGCAGATTGCAGTTGATGACGAAGGTGAGATTGTCGAGCTTCTCGCGCGCAGCCAGCGAGAGCGCCGCGATCGATTCCGGCTCATCCATTTCGCCGTCGCCGAACACGCCCCAGACGCGCCGCTGCGACGTGGCTGCAAGGCCGCGATGCTCCAGATAGCGGAGAAACCGCGCCTGATAGACGGCGCTAATCGGCCCGAGACCCATCGAACCGGTCGGGAACTGCCAGAATTCCGGCATCAACCACGGATGCGGATACGAACACAGACCGCCGCCGTCCACCTCCTGGCGGTAGCGTTCGAGTTGCCCCGCATCGAGACGGCCTTCGAGATACGCTCGGGCATACACGCCCGGTGCGGAGTGAGGCTGGAAATAGACCAGATCGCCCTTGCCCGCGTCGCTGTCGGCGCGAAAGAAGTGGTTGAACCCCACCTCGAAGATTTCGGCTGCCGAAGCGTAACTCGCGATATGACCGCCGAGTTCGCCGTAAGCCTTGTTCGCCTTCGCGACCATCGCCAGCGCATTCCAGCGGATGATCGAGGTAATGCGCTCCTCCATGGCAAGATTGCCGGGATACGCGGGCTGGTTTTCGACGGCAATGGTGTTCTGATACAGCGAGTACGGATGCGCCGCGGGCGAGACGCCCAGATGGCTCGCATGCTCGGCCAGCCGCTGCAGCAGAAACGTCACGCGGTCCACGCCACTCGCGCGCGCCACCCCTTCCAGCGCGTCAAGCCATTCGGCGGTTTCCTGCTGGTCGGGATCGCCTTGCGCATCGTGCGCCAGTGCGTCATTCAGCAAATGATGCGTTTCAGACTTCATGTTGGGTCGCCTGTCCTTTCAATGAGGGGCAAGATGCTGCGCGTAATTGAGGTGTGATGAAGTGCGGCGCACGATCACCATCCCTCCACGCACCCGCCTGCCGTGAGCATCGGCGTGTGGGCGTGCATCTGCTGATATTTGCCGCTGTAGAACACCAGCGGCCTGCGCTGGGTGCCGTAACGGATGTATTCGAGTTCGCCGATATACAGCAGGTGGTCTCCGGCCGGATGGACGTCGACCGTTCGGGCGACGAGCTGCACAAGACTGCCTTCGAGTAGCGGCATGCCTTCGTGCTCGCAGAACGGCAGTGCGAGATCGGCCTGCGCACGCCCGCCAAAATGCGCGCTCAAGGCCCGCTGATCTTCGGCAAGAAAGTTGATGCCGTAGCGCACACCCTCGCGAACCCACTGGTTAAAGCGCGAACTCTCGCGCACCGAGATCAGCACGAGCGGCGGCTCGAGTGAGACCGACATGAAGGCATTCGCCGTCATGCCCGCCGGCTCGCCGTCGAGCCGGTAAGTCACCACGGTGACGCCGGTCGCAAACATGCCCATGGTCGCGCGAAGCAGTTTCGTATCGAGGGCAGAACGCGCAGGAGACTGGCTGACTGCGTCCATGATCAGATCAACGGCGTGATGTTGTTCTCGACGCCCAGCAACGCCTTGCCATACAGCTCAAGACCAATCGCCGGCAAGCCCACTGCATGTCGCGCTGCGGTATTCGAATCGCGCCACCAGCGCTGCAGCGGGCTGGTTTCCGCAAAGCCGCCCGCGCCGTGTGCCCACAGCAGCGTATTGATCGCCTCGGTGATGTAAGTCGTCACCATGCCCGTGTCGGCGCGCACGCGGGCACGTGCCACGTTGTCGAGCTGCTCGTCGCGTCGCGCCGCGGCATCGACTTCGTCGGCGGCACGAAAGGCACGCAGCTGGGCGTTGTCGATTTTGATCGCGGCTTCGGCAATCTGTGTCTGGAAGACCGTCGAATCCGTCTGCTTCTCGTAGGACGTGTAGGTGATCGCGCGCTGTGGCGCTTTCTCGATCACATACTTGAGCGCCGCGCGGCCAAGGCCAAGTTGCGGACCGGTGAGAATCAAGGCTGCGAATGGGACAAAAGCGGCACGGTACGCGGCCTCGTCCTTGAATTCGCTCGGATAGCGACGATCGATCGCTTCCATCATGTCGAGCAGACGATGGTCCGGCACGAACACCTCATTGCCGACGATGCAATTGCTGCCCGACGCTCGCATGCCGGCGGTAAACCAGGTATCTTCGATCGACAGCTCCGACATCGGCACGAGTGCGAGATATTGCTTCTTGAACGCCCCGTTTGTGTCGTGCTCGATAACACCGATCGAAGCCCAGTCCGCATGCAGCGAGCCCGACGAGAAGTACCACTTCCCCGAAACAATCAGTCCCCCTTCCACACGGCGAGATTGCGATGACGGCGTGAATACGCCCGCGACGCGCGCCGCCGGATTCGCGCCCCACACCTCGTCCTGTGCCTGCTGCGGATAGAGCGACGTGATCCAGGCACACACGTTGGTCAGCGCCACGACCCACGCCGTGCCGCCACATGCCTCGCCTAGCGCAGCGGACACTTCCAGATGCGAACGCAGCGTGCCCTCATAACCGCCATAGCGCTTCGGAACCATCAGCCGGAACAGACCCGCCTCGGCGATCGCCTGGATGCACTCCTCACTCGCGCGACGGTTACGCTCTGCCTCCACGGCGTGCTTCAGCAGAAGCGGCTGAAGCTCGACGGCGCGCCGGACCAGCTCCTGAATGGAGGGATTGCTCTGCACCGGTTGCTGGATCGGCCATTCAGAGACAACGGCTTCATCGCGAATCACTTCGCTGGCTTTCATCATGTTCATGTTAGTCATCCTAAACACATGGCTTGCCCGGACAGGCAGCAAGGGAAACGTCAGGGAAACCTGTTATCGCTGCGGCACAGGTCTCTCATGCGGATTCAAACCTACCTTCGATATCAACAATGACGTTTTTGTCATTCCTTGATTGGATAAAAATATAGAATCGCCGGGAAAGCCATTCAAGCGTTTTCTATTTCCTCAAGGGTTTTCTATACCCTTCCTGTGTCACTCTGACAAAATGTCATATCCGACGAATAAGTTGGAAAACAAACTCATCGACGCTGTTTTATCGACTTACAATGACACTGTTGTCATCGTTACAAAAGAACCTATACTTGCGCTACAACGGATGCATGGCACGAGGAGACGCGCAGGAAATGGACCATCGCTCGAAAGTAGCGGAGAAAAAGCGGTTGATGATGCGCACCAAGCTCATCGATGCCGCCACGCGCGTGTTTGCCGATAGCGCGGGACTCCACCCCGTTATCGACGACGTCATTCGCGAAGCCAGGGTTTCGCGAGGTACGTTCTATAACTATTTCGATTCGCTGGAGCAGGTGCTCGCCGCCATCGGCCAGGAATTCAGCAACCAGATGATCACCGACATCCTGCCGGTCTACGACATCCTGAGCGAACCCTGGCAACGCGCCTCGGTGGGCTTTCGCGTGTTTCTCGTGCGTGCCCTGCTAGACCGCAAATGGGCCGGCTTCATGGCGCTGCCTGACGCGTGGCCTCACCACACCCTGCTCGCCAGCTACATGGCGGCCGACCTCGAAAACGGCAAACGGGCAGGCCAGTTCCGCTTCGACGATGTCGACGCGACCGTCGATTTCCTCATGGGCGCCACCGCTCGCGCCATCCAGTCGATCAGACAGGGGCTGGAGGACGCCAACGCCTACATGAATGCCTATACGCGCATGGCGCTCGCCAGTCTGGGATGCGAGCGCAAGCTCTGCGACGAAGGCGTCCGGTTTTCGCTGGCCTATCTGCAGGACTGGGCGTCCGGACGCCTGAGCGCAGTCAAACCCATCTGGGCGCTCAACCTGAATTCAAAGGAAGGCCAGCTATTTCTCGGCTATACCGCGCGCTAAAGGTACGCGGTGATTCAATGGCCATTGGCCGCCTACGTTGCACTCAAAGGGATCGCCGTCGAGTAAAGCACCTGCTTCAAGGCAAAACTGGAGCGTATGCTCTTCACGTTGGGAATACGCGTCAGTTCGTCAACGATCAGCCGTTCGAGGGCCTGCGTGTCGCGCACCAGCACGCGCAAGAGGTAGTCGGCATCCCCTGTCATCAGATAGCACTCCATCACGCCGGGTATGGATGCGACCGCCCGCTCGAATTCGTCCAGTCCTTCGCGTCGCTGGTTTTCCAGTGAAATATGGATGAACACGTTGACGTTCAACCCAAACTTTTCTGGCGCGAGCAGCGTCACACGTTGCCGGATCAATCCCGCCCGTTCCATTGCCCGCACGCGCGCAAGGCATGGAGACGGAGAAAGATTCACGCGGTCTGCCAGTTCGACGTTCGTCAGGCGCGCATCCTGCTGAAGTTCGTTGAGGATGCGAATATCAATTGCGTCAAGTTGCACCATTGCGTGTCCCGAGGCTCGAATCCTGCTGGAAAGCAATGTCGCTAGAACTGCGGCATTGCCGGTTTGACGGCTGGCAGTGTAGCGCGTCGATACGAGCCGTTCCACATCTCACCTTCTGACTTCACAGCGACCATGGGATGGTGGCCTCCCTACGCGCGATCGATTGGACACATCGATGATAGGGTCGTCGTTCAAGCAGATGGTGCCGATTTGCGCCCCAGTTGGGTGACTTCACAGCACAAACTGATGATGGATCTGGCTTGCGGAAGTGATTCGTGCCGTTCACATTCCGTGAGCCGGTTCAGATATGCCGCGCGGGTTGCGCTTGAGCCGCCCCAAACCGCCCCGCCCGCGCTCAGCAGCAAGACGCCCGCGCCGAACAACTCGACCCGCTTGTGATGAGCGCGCATGAAACGCACGATGATCCGCTTCGTCTGCGTCAGAGGGAAATATCTCGCCGTACGGAAATCAAGGGCGGCACATTGGGTGCCGAACGGACCACCGCCAAAGTCCACGTAAGCGCGCCGGATCAGCGTTGATGGTCCACGCCGTGCCCTGACACAGCGCCGCTGCATACGCCTGCGAGCGCGGCGGAAGGAGGTCGGCGGCAATGCCGCGATAGTGAAAGCGCATGAGGCTGGATCATGCGTTCTGGATCGGCGCGATAAAGTCAGGCGTGGAACCCGATCGCCGATCAAGACTCGTGCGAATCGAAGCGGTGTAACGGTGCGCGCGCAACAAAAAGCGCCACGACCCCTTCCTGCTCGACGCAGACCTCGGCGAAATGCAGACTGAGTGCGGCACGTAACGCTTCCAGCGTGTCGTGCCGGTTGTCGAAGACGCCCTTGCGGTTGTAGGTACGTTGCAGTGCGCGTCCGAACCAGTTATGGCCCGCACTGTCGCCCAGCACCGTCGCACCGAACAGCACGCCATCCGCCGCAAGATGGCCCTTCAGGTGTGCGAACACACGGGCCTTCTCGTTCATCGCGCCAGGCAGGCAGTGCAGCAGATAGAACAGCGCGATCGAGTCGAAGCGGCGCCCCTCGAGCATCGTCAACGGCTGCATGACGTCGCCGGCCAGTTGAGTGACCAGCGGGGCGACCGGCGGATGACCGAGTCGGCGCGCCGCCGCCGCGAGGCTGTGCTCGTTGAGATCAAGCAAGGTCACCTGATGATGTTCGGCGCGCAAATCCGCATGGGACGGATAGAAGCCCGACCCAACCCCTACCTCCAGATGATGTTCGCCAACATGGCGGCAATAAAACGGTAGCAAGACCTTCCTGGTGCCGCACCGCCAGGCCAATCGGTTGGATATTCCCAGTACCCATGCATCGTAGAGCTTCAGGACAAAGGAGGAGTACACCGCACTGCCGGGCCGCGTGTCAAAGTGCCGGACGGAATCGACAGTCGGCTCCATCTTCTCGCTCCATTTTTACAGCTCGATTGAGGCCCTGACAGCAAGGCTAGCGGAAAAAACGTACTCCGAAATGACAGACTCCCAGCACGAACGGACAAATCAAAAGAGGTCGATTGCGAACATCGGGTAGCTGGCGAGCCAATCAGGCTTTCACCACCGTCAATCCCGCCGCTTCAATCGGGCGTGTCAATTTCGTGGACGCGCCCGCATCCACCACCAGCGTCTGCGCGAGATCCAGCCCGCCGATGCAAAACGGCGAAGCCGTGTTGAGCTTGGACGCGCACGCCAGCACCACGGTTTCGGCCGCACGCGCCGCAAGCGCGCGCTTTACATAGGCTTCCTCATAATCGCCTGTGCTGAGGCCCGCTTTTGCATGCACGCCGGTCACGCCCATGAAGTAGACGTCGGCGTGAATATGCGACATGGCCTCGACTGCTGCGGCGCCCACACTCACCACCGAATGCTTGTAGAGACGCCCGCCGATCAGCACGACTTCGACGCTGGGATGCGCGGCCAGCGCCACGGCGATGCTCGGGCTATGCGTAACGATCGTGGCGGCGAGATCGGGCGCGAGAGCGCGCACCAGCATCGCGCTGGTCGTGCCGCCATCGACGATCACCACCTGCCCCGGCTCGATCATCGCCGCTGCCTTGCTGGCGACACGCTGTTTGGCGGCCACGTCCATGTCCTCGCGTGCGGCAAGCGGCGCGACGGCGGCCGACGCGGGCAGCGCGCCGCCATGCACGCGCTGCAGACGCCCTTGCGCCGCCAACTCACGCAAATCGCGCCGGACCGTATCCTCCGACACGCCGAACGCCGCGCTCAGATCGCCGGCCAGTACCTGACCGTCACGTTCGAGGGCGTCGAGAATCGCTTTTTTTCTCTGGCTTGTGAGCATGATTAAACCGTTTGCACGAATTTTCTTGAAACTGCACGAATCTGCACGTTATCATGAGCCAGTCAATCTGTCGACAATCCAGCACCTTTCGACCCCTCACGTCTCGCCCGGAACCATCCATGACCACCACCCAAGACCGCGTTCGCATCGTCGATACCACCGTTCTCTCGGACAACTGGTATGTCCTGCGCAAAGTCACCTTCGATTACCTGCGCCGCGACGGCAGTTGGCAACGGCAAAGCCGCGAAACCTACGACCGCGGCAATGGCGCGACCATTCTTCTGCACAATCCGGCCACCGGCAATGTCGTGCTCACGCGCCAGTTCCGCATGCCCGCGTTCGTCAACGGCCACGACGGCATGCTGATCGAAGCGGCCGCCGGGCTGCTCGATCAGGCCTCGCCGGAAGAGCGCATCCGCGCCGAAGTCGAGGAAGAGACCGGCTACCGCGTGCGCAATCTGCGCAAGGTGTTCGAGGCCTTCATGAGTCCGGGTTCGGTAACGGAGAAGCTCTATTTTTATCTGGGCGAGTACGACGCTTCTACACGCATCGGCCGTGGCGGCGGCATCGCGGAGGAAGGCGAGGATCTCGAAGTGATCGAAATGCCCTTGAGCGAGGCACTGGCCGCGATCGAGCGCGGCGAGATCGTCGATGGCAAGACCATCATGCTGTTGCAGCATGCGGCGTTGCAGTCGCTGGCCGCCGGCGCGGCCGCGTGAACGCGCGCCGATACGATCGACACCCTCTTTTGACTATGGAATTCGCATGTATATCGTTTCGCTGACCTATACCGCCTCGCTCGAACGCATCGACGACGCCCTGCCCGCGCACCGCGATTATCTCGACGCGCAGTTCGCCAGCGGCCATTTCGTCGCCGCGGGGCCGAGGGTGCCGCGCGACGGCGGCGTCATCATCGCGTCGAATATGGAGCGCACGCGCCTCGATGCGATCCTCGCGGGCGATCCGTTCGCGCAGCAAGGACTCGCCAGTTACGCCGTCACGGAGTTCAAGGCCACGCGCCTTGCGCCCGACCTCAATCTGCCGCGTCCCGAAGCGTGTTAAGGCCCGCAGGAACGACGTCGCGGCGCGTTACGTAACACGAATGCGGCCGACCTGGCGCGCGTTACGTAACCGTCCTTTCCTGAGGTCGACCAGCGAGTCCGTTGCGCGCGCATCGGATATGGCATGGCTCCTGCTTCGTCGCTGCGTATAACGACAAGGCGACACGCGCCGTTACGCCCGGCGGCGCGCGGGTTCGCCATGCCACGCGCACAGGACTTCGATGAACACGCCCAGCGTCTATGAATCGGCCTTTCTTGCCGCGCCGTTCGGTGCCTTTCTGTGCCGCCCCGACGGGGTTTTCGCGCGCGTCAACAGCGCCTATGAGCAGTTGACGGGCTACCGCGAGCAGGACCTGATCGACCAGCGCAAATTCCTCGCGCTGCACGACCCTGCCGAACTGGTGCGGCGCGTCGGGCCGCTGCCGCCCACCAGCGCAGAAGCGCTCGCGCAGTTTCGCGGCGAGTGGTCCTATGTGCGCCGCAACGGTACGCGCGTGCCGGTGTCGCTTGCCATGGCGCCGCTCACGGGCGCGCTGGAAGCGCGCTATGCGGGCCACTACATCGGCATTGCCGTCGACACCACGCGGCACGCGCACGCCGAGGCGCGGCTCTGGTACGTCTCCCATCACGACAGCGCGACACGCCTGCCCAATCGCGAGCTGTTCCTCGAACGGCTCGATCTCTCGCTCGCGCGCAGCCGCCGCAGCGGCGAGCCGCTCACCGTGCTGGTGATCGAAATCGACGATCTGCAGAAGACGCGCGAAGCGCTCGGCCCCGAGGGTGCGGATCTCGCGCTCGAATACGCGGGCGCGCGGCTGCGGCGGCTTGCGCATGCGCAATGCGGCGACGTGCCGATGGGTTTCATCGGCGGCGACCAGTTCGTGCTGGCGTTACCGGGGCGCGGCGACGACGCCACGGAAGTCGCCGAGGCGCTCATCGAAGCCTTCGCGCAAGGCGATGAATCCGCCCAGACGCAAACTCAAACGCAGAAGCAAGCGCAAACTCAAACGCATCCTGATACGCACGCGCACGGCAAACCCGGTGCAAAAGTGAGTCTGAATATCGGCACCGCGCGTCATCCCGCCGACGGCGACGACGCCGCCACGCTTGTGCGCCGCGCGGGCGTGGCCGTATCAGAAGCGCGCCGCGCCGGACGCGGTCAGGTGTGCCGCTTCGCGCGTGCGCAGGAACAACGCGCCACCCGGCAACTGGAGCTGGAAAACGCGCTGCGCCATGCCATCGACGCGCGCGAGCTGTTTCTGCTTTATCAGCCGCGCGTCTCCTTGCAGAGTGGCGCGATCATCCAGTCCGAAGCCTTGCTGCGCTGGCGTCATCCCGTGCATGGGCTGGTGAGCCCCGGCGAGTTCATCCCGATTGCGGAAGAAGCCTCGCTGATCGATACCATCGGTGCGTGGGTCATGGCGACCGCCTGCCGCGAAACCGGGCAATTGCAGCGCCTCGCGCGCACGCTGCCGAAGGTGGCGGTCAACGTCTCGCCGCAGCAATTCATCAATCCGCAGTTCGCCGCGCAGGTCGAGGCGGCGCTTGAGCGAGCCGCGCTCGCGCCCGATCAGCTCGAAATCGAAATCACCGAGAGCATGCTCTTCTGCGATACGGGCCGCACCGTGCGCACGCTGCACGCGCTGCGCGCGCTCGGTATCGAGGTGGCGGTGGACGATTTCGGCACGGGCTATTCGAATCTGGCGTGGCTCGCGAGCCTGCCGCTAAGCCGCATCAAGATCGACCGTTCCTTCGTGACGAAGATGGCGACGGACCCGCGCAGCGAAGCGCTGGTGGGCGCGATCATTTCGATGGCTCATGCGCTGGAGCTGAAGGTGACAGCCGAGGGCATCGAGACCGCCGAGCAGGCCGAACGCCTGCGCGGACTGGGCTGCGACGAAGCGCAAGGGTTCTGGTTTTCCAGGCCGGTGACGTTGCAGACCTTGCGCACTTTGGTCGCGCCAGTGCCGTTTCTGCTCACGGGCGGGACCTGCGAGGCTTGAGCGGAAGGCAAAGCCCGGCGCAATGACTCGTTCGATTGCAAGCGCAATACGCCTCTCACTGCGCTTGCATCATCCCCGACCAGACGATTTCCAGTTCCACGGCAATCGAACGCGCAAGGCCGTCCAGCCCCGGAAACAGCGACGCATTGGTAATGTTCATGCGATACAGCCATTTCATCGCATCCACGCGGATACTCGCGGGCAGCACGATCTGATGCAGCAGTTCCTCGTTGGTGTCGTAGCCGTCCAGGATCGCCTGAAGGGGTTTGTCGATCACGCCCGGCACCACGAAGGTACCCGATTGCGCCACCAGTCGGTCGTCCATTTCGGACGGCTCGCCCGACCAGAGAATTTCGTTCGTATTGCAGAAGAAGTAATGCTCGAATTGACCTGGCGCGCGCGGGTCGATCACGTCGCGCGTGAGTGTGGGATCGGCTTTGGGGCGCGCGCGATTATTCCATAGCGCGGGCGTGTTGAGCGCATAGACGGCGGCGTCGCTGGTCGCGCGTTCGAGCGCGAAAAACGCCGCCACGAAGGGACTTTTGGTGAAATCGAGCAAACGCGTGGGCGCGCCATGGTGCTGCATCAGCGCGAGGCAGCGCAAGTCGTCGGCCAGGATGTCGGGATGGGCGAGAAAGTTGTGCGCCTTGCGGCGGAACACGCGAATCGCCCGCTCCTCGCGCGCGCGCCACTGGCTGTGATCGTCCACGTAGTCGCGCATATAGCGCGAGAGCGAACTTTCCAGCCGCCATAGGGCATTCTGCTGCCCGCGAAACGCCCAGCCGTCGAGCTGAGTCGTCAGCTCCATGAACTGGTTCCAGTCGGTGAGTCGGGTGGTCTGCATGCGTATGTCTCCTGGCGGTGCGCACGTCGATCAGGCGCCGATCGACCGTGTACGCCGCGCTTACCTCAGACAAACTATCACACCGACGGTTACATCGTGAAGTCCGCGCCGTGCCCGCGCGGGACAACGGCGGCACTATACTGAAACCGCGCTGAAACCGCGCTGAAACGCGCTGAGACCGCGTTGAAATGACACTCACCCTGCCCGAAGAGGCCCTTATGCCAACCAGCACCCCTCAGGGCCGACCGGAGCAGAACGGTCAGCAAGAACATAGCGGCCAGATAATCGTTCTAAGCGGCCCGCCCGGCAGCGGCAAGACGTCGGTCGCTAAAGCCCTGACTCCCTTGCTGCCCCAGCCGGTTGCCTGTATCGAAGGCGACCGTTTCTGGCCGTTCATCGTCAAACCCGACGCGCGCGAGCGCCATCAAAACTTTCGTACGATCATCCGCTCGATGACGGCAGCCTGCATTCCGTTTGCGCGCTCGGACTTTCACGTCGTGCTGGACTTCTCGATTCCGCCCGCGATGCTCGACACGCTGCGCGCCATCGTCAAGGAAATCCCGCTGCATTACGTGCTGCTGCGCCCGAGCGTCGAAACCTGCGCGCTGCGCGCCTGCGGTCGCGATGCGGGCAAGATCGGCGATTACGAAACGCTACGCGGCTTCTACACGCTATTCGCCGGTGAAGGCGCAGGCGAAGCGCTCAGTGACGAGACAGCGCCGCCCGAAGCCATCGCCGCGGAAATCGTCAGTGGATTGAATACTGGGCGCTTCAGGCGTTAACCATCCGTTGCGCACGCAACGATCATGGCAGGGCTCACGCCTATTCATCTGACGAATCATTCACTCCTGCATCAACCCATTTGCAATAAAGCACGACAAAAGCGTATCAATCTCACCCGGACACCTTCAGTTCCCCCTGGTGCGCGCCGTTAAACATGGCGGGAAAGGCGGCGACGTACCGCCTTGCGCCATCAAACGTGGCTTGCCGCGCGCGGCAGCCAGGCTCGGAGGAAACGAAGAACGTGAAGCGACTGTCGTTGAATCAAAAGGCGTGGAGCATCGTCGCGCTGCTGTGGATCGCCCTCGTGGTGCTGGTTGTGGTCAATGCCGTCATGACGCGCGCGGGCATGCTCGACGATCGCAAGGGCAATCTCGCGCAGGAAACGCAAACCGCGCTCGGCGTGGTCGGGTTTTATCAGAAGGAAGCTTCGCAAGGTCATCTTTCTAGCGACGAGGCAAAGCGTCAAGCCATCGCCGCGCTGCGCGGCCTGCGTTACGGCGCGGACCAGAGCGGCTATTTCGGCATTTACGACAGTTCCGCCACCGCGCTGCTGGTGCCGCCCAAGCCCGAACTCGAAGGCAAGAGCCAGGCAGGCATGGTCGATTCGAACGGCACGCATATCGCGCTGGAGATCGTGAAGAGTTCGTCGCCAGGCGGCAATCATGTCAGCACCTATGTGTGGCCGAAGCCCGGCCATAGCAGCCCGGTCGAGAAGATCAGTTACGCCGATGTCGTGCCCGACTGGGACTGGCATCTGTTCACCGGCGTCTATCTGGACGATATCGACGACGCCTTCTATAGCGCCTTGATCCGCAATCTCGCACTGGTTGCGCTGATTGGCGTGGCGCTCACGCTGGGCATGTTCTGGCTGATCCGTAGCATCCGCACGAGCCTGGGTGGCGAGCCCGACTATGCCGCCGATATCTGCGAGCGCATCGCGTCTGGCGATCTCACGGCGCAGGTGCGCGTCGCGCCCGGCGACGATCGCAGCCTGCTGCATGCGATGAGCAGGATGCAACGCCAGCTTGTGGACACGGTGCAGCGCATTCAGACGTCGGCGGAATCGATCACGACGGGCGCGCATCAGATCGCGGCGGGCAATCGCGATCTGTCCTCGCGCACCGAGGAACAAGCCGCCTCGCTGGAAGAAACCGCCGCGAGCATGGAGCAGTTCACGGCCGCCGTGAAGCACAACACCGACAACGCGCGTCAGGGCAATACGCTGGCCGTCAACGCATCCGATGTGGCTGCGCGGGGCGGCGAAGTCGTGCGCCGCGTGGTGACGACGATGCATGGCATCGCCGAGACTTCGGAGCGCGTGGAGCAGATCATCGGCGTGATCGACGGCATCGCTTTCCAGACCAATATTCTCGCGCTCAATGCCGCTGTGGAAGCGGCGCGCGCGGGCGAGCAAGGCCGCGGCTTCGCGGTGGTGGCAGGCGAAGTGCGCACGCTCGCGCAGCGCAGCGCGAGCGCCGCCAAGGAGATCAAGGACCTGATCGGGCAGTCGGTGGAGCAGGTGGCGCAAGGCTCGAAGCTCGTCGATGAAGCCGGCGCGACCATCGACGAAGTGGTGCAGTCCGCGCGCCGCGTGGCCGATCTGATGGGCGAGATCGCCGCGGCATCGGAGGAGCAGCACACCGGCATCGAGCAGGTCAATCGCGCGGTCGCGCAGATGGATGAAGTGACTCAGCAGAATGCCGCACTGGTGGAAGAGGCGTCGGCCGCAGCGCAGTCGATGGCCACGCAGTCGGGCAGCCTGCGCGATGCGGCGGCGGCGTTCAGGATCGGCGCGCAGCCGGTCGCGCTCACCCCGCCTGTGCAGGCCGCGGCGCGCGCAGTTCACCCGGTTAAGCCGGTAGCCGCCAGGCAGGAGAAACGCGCGACACCGGCACGCAAACCCGCGCTCAAGTCCACACTCAAGTCCACGCCGAAGGCACCCACGCAAGCTCCGTCAGCGGTGCTCGCAACGGCGGGCAGCGATCAGGATTGGGAAACGTTCTGATGTTCCGATGAGCCGATGAGCCAATGAAAAAGGGCACCCGCAGGTGCCCTTTTTTACGCTTCAGATTAACCTTAGCCGTTTCGTTGCGAACGCAACCACTGCGCATAGGTTACGAGATCCGGCGCCAGCTCTACGCCTTCGATGCGCGTCCAGCTCGTGTAGATATCCTGCGAGCCCGGCACCTGCTGCGGCACCGCGAACTCCACGCGCGCCATGCCCGGGCGGTACGCCTCGTTAGGCCAGAACACCGGCATGATGCGACGCCCTTCCATCTCGTCGCGCAAGGCGGCGGGACCGCCCTCGTCGGTGACCACGTCGCATTGCGCATCCCAGTCGTGCGCGTCCCAGGCGAGGAACACACCTGCCTGCCCTTGCGCGTCGAAGGTCAGCACTGCATTTTGTTCGGGCCGCCAATAATATTCGACGATGCGCTCGCGCTGCGCGAGCGTCTGCAGCACCTCGTTCGTGCGCCGGTCTGCGTAGACCGCGCCCACCCCATGCACGCCGATATGGCCATGCTGCGCGCAGAACTTCTGCTGCGCGTTGGAAAGCGCCTGCGCCAGCTTGCGTGTCATCGCCGGGTCCGACTTCTTGACGTAGAAGTGGATCAGCCCGGCGTTGAAGGCGTCCACCGCGTGGGATTCGTCGGCGGTGCCGGTGAGCAGGATGCGCGTGCAGTTGGCGTCCTTCACGGAGGCGAGGAACTCCAGCCCGTCCTGCCCGGGCATGTCGTAGTCCACCACGATAGCGGCCACGTCCTCGAAGCGTGCGGCGTTGGCCAGCGCGTCGTGGCCGAGCGCATTGCCGCCTTTCTTTTCGAACTCCGACCACGCCGCGCCCGACATCGGGCTATGGCGTGCGCCGCGCTCGCTCGCGGCTTCGATGAACGCACGCGCGTCGTCCTGCGAGGTGAAGAAATGATGTGTGGGCGCCTGCGGGAAAAGACCGCGCAGTGCGTGGAGAAAGTCCGCACTGTCGTCGAGAAAGACCACGGATACGGGGTAGAAAACCGGCTGCCTGACGATCGAACTCATGTATATGCCTCGTTGCTAGCGACTACCTGCAAAACGATTGTCCCAGATGACCCGCCTGGCGGGTTCAAGCAAGGGTTCACACAAACCGCATCGCAACGCCATCGCTGCCAGATTATGCGGCCTCATGCCAGGCTCGGCAACCGTTGCGGCATGGCTGTTGTATGGGGCGACACGTTCGGCGGGCGTCGCGCAGTCGGGTAAAACCCATACGAATTTCAGGGAAATCCACGCGAAATCTATGCGTAATAAATGCGAAATCGTTTGCGAGCACGCGCCGTGCCGCTGTGTGGTGAGCGCGGTATTGGCGCCCAGTTAACGCGCCGAGAATTGGGGGCATGTCTTCACCTTCCGAAGGCATGCGCGGCCCCGCCAGCGGCCATTTCATCTGGAGTTCATTCAATGAACGCTCGTGAATCCATCCCCGCAGTTCTCTCCCGTGGCGCCAACGGTTTTTCCGACGAAATCATGGATGCCACGCCCCTCAAAACCTTCCACCACGTCATCGACATTTATCTCAAGGACTCGAATGCCTTCATGAACACCTACTTCGCCCGCTATTTCGAATGGCAGGGCATTGTTCGCGAGCGCTGGTTCCACGAATGCATCCATAACAATCTGCTCGCGGCCGGTGGCATCTTTGTCACGAAACGCGCGCACCAGGAATATGTGCAAGAGACGTTTCCGTTCCAGCGCGTCGATTGCTACCTGAACACCTTCCAGGTGCGCCAATGCTCCGCTTATCTCGTGTTCCGCTTCTGCGTCGATGGGCGTCCCGTTTCGCTCGGCTACCAGCAGATCCTGTTTGCTGGCACCGACAAGCGGATTCGCCGTTTCCCGCCGGGCATCATCGAGCGCGTCAAGGAATACGAAATCGTGCTGCCCGCTTCCGTGGCCCTCTAAGGCCGCGAACGTCCACGTCGATCAAGACGCGAATCAAGACACCAACCCGGGACGAAAGCCAGCACCTCATGCAACGCAGATGACTCGCCATTCCGGCTGCTGATAGCGATTAACCGAGGGCCGTGGCCCAGGCAAGCGCCGCACGGCGTGCTACTTCAACCCGCATAGTCCTGCCCCGCCGTCCATCGGCGGGGCTTTCCCGGCCCGTCGTGCAACGCGCGATCGGCAGCGGAACCGGGCTCCGGCAGATACAGCGTGAAGGTCGTGGCGACGTCCGGCACCGACTCGCATGCAATCGCGCCACCCAGCGCGTCGGCCACGCGGCGGCAGAACGCGAGGCCCATGCCCGAGCCCTTGCCATGCGATTTGGTCGAATAGAACGGCTCGAAGATGCGCGGCAGCACTTCCGGTGCGATGCCCGGCCCCGTATCGGTAAAGCGCAGCACGCAATAGCCGCCTTCGCTGGCCGTGTCGATTTCCACCCGGCCTCCGCCGCCTGCGTGAATCGCATAGAGCGCGTTCTTGAGCAGGTTGAACAGCACGAAGACGACCAGCGAATCCGAGCCCGAAAAGCATAATTGCGGATCGACCGGCTGCACGCGCACGAGTTCGCGTTCGCCCGCGCGAAACGGGAATCGCTCCAGCGCTGCGTTCACACAGGAACGGATCGGATAGGCCTCGAAACTGCGCCGGTCGAGCCGGTCGAGCGTGAACGACGCCAGCGACATCTCGACCACGGTGCTGGTGCTGTCAACCTGACGGCGAATCGAGGTGGCGAGCGACGACAATCGCTCCGACTGCCCCGGATACAGACCGTCCACGCAAAGCTGATGCTGGACCGCAAGCTGGTAGCCGCGCATGAGTTCGGGCAGCACGTTGCCGATTTCTTCGGCGTGCATGCCGATGGCGGCCAGCGGCGTGGCGACTTCGTGCGCGACGGTCGCCGCGATCAGATACGGGCGCATCAAGCCATAGCGCACGATGGTGACGGCGAGTATCCCCAGACTGACGGCGATAAACACGGCGCCCACAGGATAGAACGCGACGCCGTAATTCACCGCGTAATCGCTCGCGGCAACGCCATAGATTGCGAGACTCAACATGCACAGATCGAGTAGACGGCGGCGGTCGCGCGCCTGGGTCTGGCCGCGCGCGACAAACAGCAGCCAGCCGCTACGCAGCGCGAGCAGCACGGTCTGCGCGACATGCACGGGATGCAGCAACCCGGCATGCGGATATTTGCCGAAGAAGAACGTGCCGTAGCCGTTCACCACCTCGTCGCTGGCAATCAGCAGCATGGCGAGCACTACGCTCACGCCATAGGACGCCAATAAAAAAGGCCGTTCGCTGCGCCGCGCGGAGACCTCGATATTGAAGTGGTAATAGGTCGTGGGCAGAAACAGGATGAACAGATAGCCGAACTTGACGAGCGCATCGGCCAGTTCGGGGTCACCGGTCTGGAACAGGAAAGCCCAGGTGCCCTGCCAGACGAAGGTGGTCGCGCACATCAATGCGAACGGCACCGAAAGGCGCGACACGCCTTCCGTCAGGAGTACGTACACGCCAAATCCCAGGAACAAGGCGGATACGAACGCGGGCAAGATCGAATACATAGTTTGTCGCGTGGATTCTTGTTTTCACGGCCCGGCGCGTGGCGTCGGCGCGTCGGCACTCCCTGCTGGTCTGCGGCGCCTGTGCGCCAGATCGTCCCCTGCGCAACCTTCAGGCCCGCGCGGCCATGGGGCCGCAGGCGGCGAGGTCATCGCGCATGCCCCAAATCAGGGCGTCCCCGTGCGGCCTGCGCTCAGTTTCGTCGTTCTTTCGTGATTCTTTTGCCGCGCCTGGCCGCTGGACTGCGCATGCCGTCTGCATCGCCTGCGCGGACGGTCAATCCATGGCCGCGATTATCGCCGGGATCGGCGTCGCCCGTTCGAAAAATTGCCCTCCGTTCGCGCTTTCATGCGCGTCGAATCAAACGCGCGAAGCAAACCGCATACCGCTCTAGACCGACGCCTGATTCGCGCCGCCAAAGCGCCGCCGATACTCTGCTGGCGTGACACCGACATGCTTGATAAATGCACGCCGCAAGGTATCGGCGTTTGCAAACCCGCAGCGCGCGGCCACGCGTTTGGGCGCTTCGGCTTCGGCCTCCAGGATCGCCCGCGCCGCGTCCACGCGCACGGCCTCCACCCACGCGGCGGGCGTGAGCCCCACCTCGGACTGGAACAGGCGCGCGAAATGGCGTGCACTCAAACCCACGCGCTTAGCCAGCTCGGGGACGCGGTGCGCGAGCGCCGGATTGGCGGCCACCCAGCGCTGCACCTCCTGCAGCGCCGAGCGCCCCGCCGGTCGCGTCTCGCCCTTGCGGCTAAATTGCAACTGCCCCCCGGGACGCTTGAAGAACATGACGAGCTGGCTGGCCACCTGCATGGCGATTTCGCGGCCCAGATCCTCCTCCACGAGCGCCAGCGCCAGATCGAGCCCCGCCGTCACGCCCGCCGCCGTGCGCAGTTTGCCGTCGCGCACATAGAGCGAATCAGCCTCGATCGACACCGTAGGGCAGGCCAGCGCCAACGCCTCCACGGACGCCCAGTGCGTGGTCAGCCTGCGCCGCTCCAGCAAGCCACTGGCGGCCAGCGCAAACGCGCCGGTGCACACCGAACCGAAGCGCCGCGCGCGCGTCGCCGTGGCGCGCAGCCAGTCGAGCACGCGCGGCGCCAGTTGCGCGGTGGCGGCATCGGGCGCGCCTGCCACCAGTAGCGTATCGATGCGCTCCTGGACGCGCTCAGACGGCTGTTTGCCGGCCACTTCGTCGGGCAGCAGCCGCACGCCGGACGAACTACGGATCGGGCCTGGGCGGCAAGCGACCACGCGCAGATCGTAGACGGTGCGCCCGGCTTCGATATTGGCTTGCGCGAAGACATCGAGCGGACCGCTCACGTCGAGTAGCTGAACGCCCGGCAGCGCGAGGATGGCGATGATTTTCGGCATGGGGTCAGATCTCTGAAACGGTTGAGCGAGGAGGTGAAACACGCGTTGAGGCACGCGTCCGGATCACGCGCGAAATGTCTGAATTAGACGTACTCAGTCAATATTGGACAATGCTAGCACAGGCCAGAATAGATCCCATCAACCCGACGGAGTCACCCCATGAGCCTCGATCTTTCCGGTACCGGCCTGCCCCGTATCCCCGACAGCCAGCTCGCACGCGAAATCACCGAATTCGTGCGCGATACCGAATCGCCACTGCTGTTCCATCATTCGAGCCGCGTCTTTTACTTTGGCGCGATGGCCGGTCAACATCGCGGCCTGAAGTTCGATCCCGAACTGCTCTACGCGGGCGCGATGTTCCATGACGTCGGACTGATGCATTCGCACAGCAGCGAACACGAGCGCTTCGAAGTGGACGGCGCGAACGCCGCGCGCGATTTCCTGCGCGCACGCGGCATCGCGCAGCACGATCTCGATCTGGTCTGGACCGCGATCGCGCTTCACACCACGCCTGGGATTCCTCAGCATATGCATCCTGTCATCGCGCTGGTGACGGCAGGTGTGGAGATGGACGTGCTGGGCCTGACCTATCACGAATACAGCGACGCCGAACGCGAGGCCGTGGTGCACGCACATCCGCGCACGGAGCATTTCAAGGAGGACATCATTCAGGCGTTTTACGATGGCATCCACCATAAGCCCGCGACGACCTTCGGCAACGTCAAGGCCGATGTGCTCGCCGACAAAGACCCGCATTTTCATGCAGGCAATTTTTGCAGCGTAATTCGCCACTCGCCGTGGCGCGGTTAAGCGTCGCGATTGCTCGCTGTTGCGCGGGCAATAAAAAAGCGCGCCGGCTTTTATCCGGCGCGCTTTCGCTTGTGTGCTGCTGGTTTGCTGGGGTCTTTAGCTTGCCAGCTTCACCGCCGCGCGTGCCTGCCTGCGCGCAATCACGATCGCAAGCGCCCCGCACGCCGCCAGCATCGCGAATGAAAAGCCCGCCACGGAAGGCCATTGGCCGTTCTGCCAGAACCAGCCGCCCCAGGAACCCAGCACGCTGGAGACGAGATAATACGCAAGCAGATAGAGCGAAGTCGCATGCCCTTTCGCACCATCGGCAAGCTGCCCGACCCAGCCGCTCGCGACCGAATGCGTGGTGAAGAAGCCCACCGTCAGCACGACGATGCCGATCACCACGGGCACCAGCGCATGCGAGAGCGTGAGCGCAAGTCCCAGCGCCGCCACCAGCACGCCGCCGAGCAGAACCGGCCCGCGTCCGCAGCGATCCGCGAGCGCGCCTGCCGTGGTAGCTGCCGCGATACCGAACAGATAGGCGCAGAAAATCAGGCCCGTTTGCGTCGAACTCAGATCGAACGGCGGCAGCAGCAGGCGAAAGCCCGCGTAGTTGTAGATCGTCACGAAAAAGCCCATCGCCAGGCAACCGGTCGCGAACACCGCGGGCAAGGTCGGCGCAGCCAGATGCTTGCGCCACAGCGCAATGTGATGCGCGGGATTGAGGCTCGCGCGGCGCACGAAATTACGTGAGGCGGGCAGCAACACGAAGAACGCCACGGCGGCGGCGATGTCGATCACGCCGATCATAAGCATGGCCGTGCGCCACGACAGATGCTCGCTGAGCCAGCTCATGCCCACACGCCCCACCATGCCGCCGAACGCAGTGCCGCCCACGTAAAGGCCCATCGCCAGGCCCAGCCCGGCGGCCGACATTTCCTCGGCGAGATAGGCCATCGCCACGGCGGGCACGCCGCCCAGCGCGAAGCCTTCGAGCGCGCGCGCCACCAGAATGCCGTGCCAGCCGGGTTCGAGTGCGGCCACCACGTTGAAGAGCGCCGCCAGCGTCATCGACACGAAGATCAGGCCACGCCGCCCGACGCGCTCCGAAAGCGCACCTGCGCAGAGAATCGATACGGCGAGAAAACCGGTGGACAGCGATAGCGCCAACGAGCTTTGCGCCGCGCCGATATGAAATTGTTCGGCGAAAACGGGCAGCAAAGGTTGCACGCAATACAGCAGGGAAAACGTCGCGAAACCGGCCAGAAACAGCGCGATGCTGATGCGCCGGTAAGCGGCGGAGCCGGGATTGACGCCCACAGAAGTAGATAGCGAACTCATGACAGCGATGCCTCACAGACATTCCAAAAGACGAGGCAAATTGTCCCGCCGCATCGTTATACTGTCCAATATATGGAACAGGCTAACGCGATATCTTTTAGCACTGGCATGGAACTCCGACATCTTCGCTATTTCGTTGCCGTGGCGGCCGAACGCAACTTCACGCGCGCCGCAGAAAAACTCGGCATCGGCCAGCCGCCGCTCAGCCAGCAGATCAAGAGCCTGGAGCGGGAACTGGGCGTCGAGCTGTTCGTGCGCACGCCGCAAGGCGCCGACCTCACGCGCGCGGGCGAGGCATTTCTGGTCGAAGCGCGCCGCGTGCTAGACGACGCCGGACGCGCCGCCCAGGTCGCGCAGCGCGCGGCGCGGGGCGAGTCGGGGCAGATCCGCATCGGCTTCACGGGGTCGGCCGCGTTCAATCCGCTCGTGCCCAACCTGATCCAGCGCTACAAGCAGCGCTTTCCCGCCGTCGATCTGACGCTCGACGAGGCCAACACGCCACTGCTGCTTCAAGGTCTTGCGGAGGATCGACTTGACGCCGTGTTTTTCCGGCCGGGCCGCGACAGCGCGAGCACGCTGCCCGGCGTCGCCCTGCATCACTTCCCCGACGAGCCGATGAAGATCGCGCTGCCCTCGACGCATCCACTGGCTGCGCGCCGCCGCCTGCCGCTGGCGGCGCTGGAGCGCGAGCCGTTTGTGCTGGTGGCCGGCCCGGCGGGCGCGACGCTGCATGACGAGATCGTGCGCGCCTGCGCCGAGGCGGGCTTCAGCCCGCGCCTGGCGCAACCCGCTCCGCAGGTGTCCTCGGTGGTGAATCTGGTGGCGGCGGGGCTCGGCGTGTCGATCGTGCCTGCGGCCATCGCTCAGGTCCAGGTCAAAGGCGTGCGCTATCTCGACGTCACGGGCGTACGCATGCGCGCGCGCCTCGCGCTGGGTTGGCGCGACAAAGACACGGCGGCGACGGTGCGGGAGTTCGTCGCGCTGGCGTAGCGCAAACGGAAGCGCCCACAGCAGGCCCAACAGCGCGCTCGCATCAGGGCGCAATGCTATTCTTGCGCCGATACCCGGACGCCGCGCCGCGGCACAACTTCAAGGGGTTGGCGACACCATGCAGCGCAGCGTGAAGGGCAAAGCGGGCCACCCGCGCTCCGACCGTTTTTCCACCATCGTGATGCAGCGGCCACGTCTTGTGGTCACGCTCTGCTTTGTCGTCGCAATGCTGCTGTTGTGCCTCGTCGGCCTGCGCCAGTTGTACAACCTGACGCGCAACGACCTGCTGGGCCGCCAGCGCGATCTCGAAGTGCGCGCTGTGGGCGTGGACGCGCTGATCGAGGCCGAGCGCCGCCGTCTGATGTTTCTGCGCAACTTCGCCGAGCATCAGCTAAACGCCTACGAACAGCCCTCGCCCGCCGAACAATCTGCCGTGATGAAAGCGCTGGCTGCCGCCACACAGCCGGCATGGCGGATCGCCGGCGCACTGGACGGCCCGAGCGTGTACGGCACCAATGCCACGAGCCTGGCCGGTCTGGAAGGCTTCCAGCGCGACGCCGCCACCCTGCCCGCCGATATCGCGCTCGCGCGCGCGATCAGCCCGCTTGTGCAGATCAGCCAGCACGCCGACGCCGTGCAAAGCACGGTCGCCTTTATTTCTTCGAATGGCCTGTTCGTCATTGCTCCGGAGAATCGGGACCGCACGGTGACCGACCTGCTGCGCCGCTTCAGCACCATGAATTACTATCGCGGCCAGTTGCCCGCGCGCAATCCCACGCGCGACGTGCTCTGGACGCCCGTGTATACCGGCCTGCAGAAGGGCGAATCGATTTCGACGCTTAGCGCGCCCATTTATGTGGGCGACCGTTTTCGCGGCGCGGTGGTGATGGATCTGACGCAATCGCGCTTGCTTTCGTTACAGCTCGCCTCGAGCAATACCGATGACGACGATGAGGATGCCATTGAATTCGGGCTCCTTAACAGTAACGGCAACGTGGTGTATTTCCGCAATGGCGCGCTCACCGAACAGCGCCCGCCTGGCTTCAGTCCCGACCTGTTGCGGATCGCGCAGACCTCAGTCGATCGCTGGATGAAGGAAGGCGCCGGCTATGTCGAACATCGCGGCGCCTATCTGCTCTATCAGCGCGTCGGCCAGACACACTGGATGCTGATGGCGCCCACCGACAATGCGGAACTCACGCTCGCCGCCGCGCGACGCGTGTTCAGCAGCCCGGTGATTGCGGCGTGGTTCGTGCTGATCCTGCTGCTGGTCGGCACGCTGCGCATCGTGACGAATATTTTCGGCCATTATGTGGAAGCGAGCGAGCGGCTCGAAGCGCTCGCGCGCAGCGATCCGCTTACGGGTCTTGCAAACCGGCGGCGTTTCGAAGAAGCCTTCACGGAAGCGCTCGATCGCTCGGACCGTGCGCGAACGGCTGAAAGCGTCGGGACGCGCGAGGGCGAGCCAGCCACATCGGCGCGCATGGCCGTGCTGATGCTCGACATCGACTTCTTCAAGCGCGTAAACGACCGCTATGGTCACGCAGCAGGCGACCGCGTGCTGACGATCTTCGCGCATGTTCTGCAGGCGAATTTGCGCAGCGTGGATCTGCCCGCGCGCGTGGGCGGCGAGGAATTCGCCGCGCTCCTGCCCGACGCCGATCTCGCGACGGCCGCTGCGGTGGCGGAGCGCGTGCGCGTGGCCGTCGAGGCGCATGCGCACGACAGCGGTACGCCTGCGGGCAGCGCCGATGCCATCGCGTTCACGGTGTCGATCGGCGTGGCGGCCAGTCCCGAAGATGGCGGCGCCCATTACGAAGCGCTCATGCAGGTCGCCGACCGGCGGCTCTACATCGCGAAGGAAAGCGGGCGCAATCGCGTCGTGCGCGCCGATCAGCAAGTCCATTGAAACCGCTGGCAACAGCTGGCCGCTCGTTTCATGCGTAGCGGATGACGCAACGATGCAGGCTGAGCACCCCTGGATCGACGGTGCGCGAAAGACGTTAACATCGGCGTGCCCTTCTTTTGCGCACGCGCTCACCCGGCATGAAAAGCAGATTGTCCGCGCTGGCCACGTTCTGCCTCGTCGCGCTCGGCGTGGGCGCAGCGCTCACGGCGGTCGTCTGGGTCGCGGATACGGTAGTCGAGCAACATCAGCGCGCGCTGATCGACGAATATTCGCGCCGCGCGCTCGTGCGCGCCGAACTCGTGACCGCTGAAGCCGAAGCGGCGCTGCGCTCGCTCGCGCCCGAACAAGGTACGCCCTGCACGCCCGATCATCTGCAGATCATGCGGCGCGTCGAGGAGCAATACCGCTATATCCGCAACGTGGCGTGGACCGACGGCGAGAGGATTCGATGCTCCACACTGCGTGGCCTGGCCGGCACTGACCTGCCGCCCGCGCAATGGTCTTATAGCGACGGCTTCAGCGCGTGGTCCACGGAGGTCGGCAAGCGCGGCAACGAAACGCGCATGCTCAATATCCGCTATGGCAACCATATCGTCGTGGTCGATCCGCGTTTTTATCTCGACATCGTGCCGCTTGACGACACCATCGAGCTGGCGCTGCTGGAGTCGCTCGAAGGCGCGATCGTCACGCGCTGGCCGCGCGCGGACGTGGCGCTGATGCGCGCCGCGCTGTTCCGCGAGCATTCCTCATCATTTTTCGAGCGGCGCTATTACGTAGTCGATCGTTCGCAGCGTTATCCGCTTGCCGTAGTCGCCTATGAACCAGCGGACCGCGTGCGCCCCGACGTGGCCGCCCAGGTCAGGTTTTTACTCGTGCCCGCGCTGCTGGCGAGCGCTCTCGGCACCTGGCTCGTGCTGCGCTGGCGCCGCAAGCTGCGCACGCCACGTCACGCGCTGCTCGAAGGCATACGCCAGCGCCAGTTCACCGCCTGGTTCCAGCCCCTCGTCGATCTGCACACGGGCCGCTGCGTCGGCGCGGAGGCGCTGGTGCGCTGGACGCTCGCCGATGGCACCATCGTCGCACCCGACACTTTCATCCCCATGGCGGAGTCGCTCGGCCTGATCCAGCCGATCACCGACCTCGTGATCCAGTCCGTGTTTGCGGGCGCGGGCACGTTGCTCACGCAGCGTCGCGACCTGCATATCTCGATCAACGTTACTCGCGACGATCTGGTGTCCTCGCGCTTCCTGCATACGCTCAAGGCATGCTTCGCGAGTCTCGACGTACGCGCGGAGCAGATCTGGTTCGAATGCATCGAGCGAGCGTTTATCGACGCGCAACGTTTGGGGCCGGTTTTGCAAGGCTATCGCGACGCGGGCCACAAGGTTTTCATCGACGATTTCGGCACCGGTTATTCGAGCCTCGCGTATCTGCATGCGTTGCCCGTAGACGGCATCAAGATCGACAAGTCCTTCGTCAACGCGCTGACTTCCGGTTCCGAGGTCAACGCGATCGTGCCGCACATCATCTGCATCGCGCACGAACTGAAGCTGGCGATGGTCGCGGAAGGCGTAGAAAGCGAAGAGCAGGCCGCGTATCTGCGCGAGCATGACGTGCAGTTCGCGCAGGGCTGGCTTTACGCGAAGGCCATGCCGGCTGCGGATTTCATCCGCTGGGTCGAGGAAAACGCCGTAAAAACCGCGTAAAAACGCGCTCTAGCGTCTTGCGCCGCTTGCGTGCGCGCAGGCATATACGCTCGCATGCGCGGGCTGCATGCGTCCGAAAGAGCCGCTACCGGCCGCCTTGCTCAGGATCGCGCTGTCGTAGCCGCGTCCCGCGAAGCGCACCACATCGACCAGACTGAAGCCCTGCGCCCGATAGAACGCCACCAGATGTGCCGCGGGGAATGGGGTATCGAGCGCGACCTGCGTGCAGCCGCGCGCGGCGCTCCACTGACTCGCAAAGGCAAGCAGCGCTCGACCAATGCCACGACTCTGCCACGCCGGTTCGACGCCGAACTGATGCAACGAGACCACGCCGCGCTGTCGATATTGCTCGCAAGGCGATGCCGCGTCGCGGCCTTCGAGCGTCATGGTGCCAACGATGCGGCCGTTGCAGACCGCCACGAAACAGTCGCCCGCCAGCGCACGCGCACGGGTGACATCGGGCGCCTGATCCACACACGCGCAATGCAGTCCCAGTGAAGCGAGCCGCGCAAACGCTCGGTGCAGCAGTTGCGTGAGGAATTCCCACGAATCGCGCTGCGGATCGAAGCGTCGCAACACCAGGCGGCCAATGCCCGGCTGATTGCAGATGATCCGGTCGTGCTGGCATTGCGGTGCGCGCTGCGTCGACATGGCTTCTCCTCTCGTTTCCATGCAGCCAAGTCTAGATTTGCGCGCGGAGGGTCACAAGCAAAAATGTCGTAAAGAAAGGCGTATCAGGTGTGAATGACGTGAAGCGGCACTTACGCCGATTGATCCACGACCACGGCCAACGCAATACGTCTTGCCGATTCGATATGCGCTACCGTGAGCGAGCGCGCAAGCCGTGCATTGCGCGCAAGACCGGCTTCGAGAATGCCTTCGTGCTCGTGCTGGAATGCGGGGGTATCGGCAAGCAAAGTGTGTTGCAGGCGTTCGTAACGCTCTACCTGGTGACGCAGTTCGCGTATCGTCGCGATCATGCGCGCGTTGCCGCATGCGCCGTACAGCAGTTCATGGAACTCTCGATTCAGCTCGCCCTGCTTCCTGCGCGTTTGCGCTTCGCCCAGCAGCCGATGCACGAGTGCTGCGCGCGCGAGCGTTTCGTCGTCGACACGCTTGACAGCGCGGAATATGGCATCGCCTTCAAGCAGCACACGCAAATCGTAGATTTCTGCGATGTCCTGCGCGTCGAGCATGCGCACCACCGCGCCGCGATTGCGGTAGATCTCCACCAGCCCTTCGCGCTCCAGACGCTGGATCGCCTCGCGCAAGGGAATGCGGCTCACCTCGAAACGCTCGGCCAGGTCGCGCTCCACCAGCCGCTCGCCCGCCGCAAGCTCGCCTTCGACGATCATGTCCCGCAACGCCGCCGCCACGGCCTGTGCCGTCGAATCGATTCTGGTTTCCATGCCCCGTGCCCGCATCCCACGATTGTCCGAATAGAATAATGGTATACCATTTTGATAATCGAAGCCATAATGACCGGACCTTCGACAGCATGGAGAACTTGAGATGGCGCATACGGAACACAACTACACGGTCACGGTGCGATGGACCGGCAATCGCGGCACGGGCACCTCGGGTTATCGCGACTATGGACGCGACCACCTCATCGAATCGGCCGGCAAGCCCGCTATCCCCGGGTCGGCGGACCCCGCCTTTCGTGGCGACGCGGCGCGCTGGAATCCCGAAGATCTGCTCGTGGCCTCCGCCAGCGCCTGTCACAAACTCTGGTATCTGCATCTGTGCGCCGACGCGGGCGTCGCCGTGCTCGCCTATGAGGACAACGCGCAAGGCACGATGCTCGACAACGCCGAAGCGGGCCGGTTCAAGGAGATCGTGCTGCGTCCGCGTGTGACGATCCGCGCGGGGGACAACCGCAGTCTTGCGGAGCATCTGCATCACGCTGCGCATGAGCAATGCTATATCGCCAACTCGGTCAACTTTCCGATTCGCTGCGAGCCGCTCGTTGAAGTCGCGAGCGAAGCGTAAAGCATTCCCCTGATCAACACATGCCGGTACCGGTCGTTCGTAGGAGCTATGACCACGAACGGCCGGTATCTGTTGTTCGAACAATATTCCCGACAACGTGCATCCGCCCAGCCGCCCCGTCCGTAGGTGGTATTGAGGGCTCGCCTCTTCTCATCTTTTTAGCCAGCTTGTGGGTGAGGGTCGGTCAACCTTCGTCCCTGCGATTCGTGCCGTCGCGTCGTTAAGGGCTTGCTATTGCCTTTGCGCGCACGTCGCCAGCGCTCGCGTTATTCCCAGCAGCGATATCTATGAGGAGCAAGGCCATGTCCGATTCCAAATCTGATTCAGCACAGCTAATCAATATGTTTGACCGCCGTGTCGAACGGCGATTGCAACGCAGGCAATTCTTTCGTAATGCGGGTGGTCTAGGACTTGGTCTGGTCGGCGGCACGCTGATCGGCGCCTGCGGCGGTGGATCGGGTCAGAGCGCATCGGCGCAAAGCGCGCCGACCGACCCGGAAATCCTTAACTTCGCGTTGAATCTGGAGTATCTGGAAGCGCAGTTCTATACGTACGCCACCACGGGTTCCGGCCTTGCATCCAGCATGACAGGCGGGGCAGGCACGATGGGCACGATCATCCCCGGTCAGCAGGTGCCGTTTCAGGACTCCGTGGTGCAGGCGTACGCGAATGAGATCGCCAATGACGAACGTGAGCACGTCGCGTTCCTGCGCAGCGCATTGGGCTCGGCGGCGGTGGCCATGCCGTCGATCGACATCGGCGGCACGAATCCGAACGGCGCGTTCTCGAACGCGGCACGCGCGGCTGGGCTGGTGGGTGCAGGTGTTGCGTTCAACCCGTATGCGAGCGACAACAACTTCCTGCTCGGCGCGTTTATCTTCGAAGACGTTGGCGTGACGGCCTATAAGGGCGCTTCGCCGCTGATCACCAACAAGACCTTCCTGGAAGCCGCCGCCGGCATTCTGGCAGCCGAGGCTTATCACGCCGGGCTCGTGCGCACGGTGCTGTATTCGAAAGGTATCGATATGACGAGCCTCATCACGGCGGCCAACGCAATCTCCGCCGCACGCGACGCCCTCGACAACAACGGCCACGACGATCAGGGCATCACCGGCTCGTCTTCCGGCACATCGAACATCGTGCCTCTCGACAGCAATGGCCTCGCGTTCAGCCGCAATTACAGCAACGTCCTCAATATCGTCTATCTGACGAGCGGCGTAACGACCAAAGGCGGCTTCTTCCCGAACGGCGTCAACGGCGTGCTCAACATGAGCGCGTAAAGCGCGCATTGCATGCCGCGCACGCATTGTGCCCTGCCGGCAACGGGCGTTCGCGATTGCCATCGCGATCCCGTTGACCGGTCTGCATCGGTCTCAGGTTGAACGTTCGACGACGGACAGGAAAAGCCATGAACGAAGCGATCAGTCAAGCCGCGCCACAGACGCTCACAGAGCAGACCTGTTTTGACATGCGCGAAACGCTGGCCGGACGGCGACGCGGCTTGCGTGCGATGCTGCCATTCGCGGGCCCGGCGGTGGTGGCGTCGATCGCCTATATGGACCCCGGCAACTTCGCCACCAATATTCAGGCGGGCGCCGGATACGGCTATGCCTTGCTATGGGTAGTGGCGGTGGCGAACGTCGTCGCCATGCTGTTCCAGTCGTTGTCCGCAAAGCTTGGGCTCGTGACTGGTCGCAATCTCGCGCAGTTGTGCCGTGCCGCCTTGCCGCGCCGCTATGTGCTCGTCATGTGGGGCATCAGCGAAATCGCGGCAATGGCAACCGATCTTGCGGAATTCGTCGGCGGCGCGATTGGCGTGTCCTTGCTCACGCATCTGCCGATCATGCCCAGTATGTTGATCACCGCAGCCATCACCTATGCGCTGCTGCAATTCGAGAAGCGCGGATTTCGTCCACTCGAACTGGCGATTGCGGCGCTTATCGGCGTAATTGGGTTGTCGTATCTGGCTGAATTGCTGATCGCTCCGGTTAGCTGGCATGCGGTGGTGATGCATACGCTCACGCCGTCCATCCCGGACGCCAATGCGCTGACGATATCGGTAGGGATTGTCGGGGCCACGGTGATGCCGCATGTGCTGTTTCTGCATTCGGGCCTCACGCAAAATCGCATGAGGCCGCGCGATGAAATCGAACGCGGCAAGCTGTTGCGCTTTTCGAATATTGAAGTGGCGCTTGCGTTGGGCGCGGCCGGTCTTATCAACATGGCGATGGTCATCATGGCGTCGAGTGCGTTTCATACGGGAAATGCAGGCATCGCCAGCATAGAAACGGCATGGCGCACGCTGACGCCCTTGCTGGGCGCGGCAGCAGCAGGGTTGTTTCTCGCGGCGCTGATCGCGTCGGGCGTGTCGAGTTCAGTGGTCGGAACGATGGCCGGGCAGATGATCATGCAGGGCTTTGTCGGCTTTCACATTCCAGTCTGGGCCAGACGGCTGATTACGATGGTGCCGGCGTTTGGAGTAGTAGCATTGGGCGTCGATGTGAATCGCGCGCTGGTACTGAGCCAGGTAGTGCTAAGCATTGCGCTGCCGGTTCCGATGATCGCGCTGGTGTGGTTCACCTCAAACCGCACGCTGATGGGGCGTTATCGGAATAGCTGTCTGACGATTATCGTTGCGGTCATCGGGACGGTCACAATACTGGCGCTGAATTTGATGCTGCTTTTGCAGATTGCGGGCTTGCGCTTTTTGATTTGAGGTTTCGTGCGCGAGCCATCCATTGATGGATGACTAATCGACGCCATTAGCGCCTTCGATATACGCTTCAAGACCGTCAGCGAGAGCGGCAAACGTCGCCGCGCAACGCGCGCTACTGCGCAGATCCTCGTGCATCGCGATCCAGGTTGTCAGCTTGACGGCGCATGCGCGCGGCAAAACGCGCTGCAAACGCGCATCGCGGCGCGCGATCCCAGATTGACATATGCCAATACCACAGCCCGCCCGAATCATCGCCAGTTGCGCGACGTCGCTGTCGCTGCGCAGCGCAAAGGTGTCGCGTTTCCAGTACGGCAGTTTGCTCGACGCCGCGCGCACGAACGGCGTGATCGTGTCATAGCCAATCAGCGTGTGCTGCGCGAGATCGGCGAGCGTTCGAGGCGTGCCGAATTCGGCCAGGTAGTCGTCGCGCGCATGCAGGCCGACTTCGATGTCACCAATGCGGCGCGCGATCAGCATGTCCTGCTGCGGCGACGTCATCCGCACGGCGATGTCCACTTCGCGTTGCAGCAGGTCCTGCACGCGGTTGCTCGGCAACAGTTCCACCACGATCTGCGGATGCGCGCGGCGCAACGCGGCCAGGATTGGCGGCAGCACTTCCACGCTCACCACTTCGCTAGCGGAAACGCGTACCACGCCACGCATGGCGTTGCCCCGACCCGAGGCCGCGCGCTCCAATGCCGCCGCTGTGTTGCGCATGGACTCGGCATAGCCGCGCAGCATGCGCGCCGCTTCGGTCGGCAGGAACCCTGCCGGCGAGCGGGTGAAAAGTGGCTGGCCGAAGACCGCTTCGAGCGCCGCTATGTGCCGCCCCGCCGTGGGCTGCGTGATGCCGAGCGTACGCGCCGCGCCCGAGAGCGAGCCTTCCGTGAGAACAGCGAGGAAGGTCCGGTAGAGTTCCCAGTTGAGATTCGAGTCCATGCATAAATGTATAGCGGCTAGGCGATTCCAGGTAATTTTTTATGAACCGCAAGACGCGCAGAATGCAGCCATCGACACTTCTTTCAAGCGAGACCCAACATGGCGGCAAATCTCGACGAAACGGCGCGCACGGCGCTCGTGCTGGGCGTGAGCGGCGGTATCGGCGGCGAAGTGGCGCGGCAGTTGAGCGGCGCAGGCTGGCGCGTGCGGGCGCTGCAGCGCAGCGTGAGCGGCAACGTCAGCGCGGGCCGCCCGGACGGGATCGAATCCGTGCAAGGCGACGTCATGGACCGCGACGCTGTGATGCGTGCCGCGCAGGGTTGCCAGGTCATCGTCCATGCCGTGAACCCGCCGGGCTATCGCCGCTGGGCCGATCTGGTGCTGCCGATGATCGACAACACGCTCGCCGCCGCGCAGGCGGCGCGCGCCACCGTGGTCCTGCCGGGCACGGTCTACAACTACGGGCCTGAAGTGCTGCCGCTCGTCGCCGAGGACGCGCCGCAGCAGCCGCGCACCCGCAAGGGCGCGATCCGCGTGGAGATGGAACGGCGCATCCAGGCCGCCACGGAGCGCGACGTGCGCGCCATCGTGGTACGCGCGGGCGACTTCTTCGGGCCGCGCGTGGGCAATAGCTGGCTTGCGCAGGGCTTCCTCAAGCCCGGCCAGCCGCTGCGCACCGTGCGCGAGCCCGGCACGCCCGGCGCGGGGCATAGCTGGGGTTACGTGCCGGACGTGGCGCGCACCATGCTCGAACTGATCGAGCGGCGTGCCACGCTGGCGCCCTTCGCGCGCTTTCACATGGCGGGCCACTGGGACGCCGACGGCACGCAGATAGCCGCCGCGATCTGCCGCGTGGCCGCGCGGCACGGCCTCACGGTCCGGCGCGGCGGGTTCCCGTGGCCGCTGATCTACGTGGCGGCGCTTTTCGCCACCACGCCGCGCGAAATGCTGGAGATGCGCTACCTGTGGCGCGAGACGCTCGAACTGGACAACGCGCGCCTCGTCGCGACACTCGGCCGCGAGCCGCATACACCGCTGGACGCGGCGGTGGAAGCCACGCTGGCGGGGCTTGGCTGCCTGCCGGCGACGCAAAACCAGGCCGTTGCCGCGCATTGAAACGGCCGCCTGGCGGCATCGACCCGGCCCCAAAAACCCTCGTTAAATTCGTCATTCATGGCCGTCGACGCAGGCTCGCGCTAAAATGCGCCCCGTTCCTGCATGCAATGCGACTTACGGAGAAGTCTGATGATTATCGAACCGCGCGTCCGCGGCTTCATTTGCGTGACGGCCCATCCGGCAGGATGTGAAGCCAACGTCGCTCAGCAAATCGAATACGTTACCCAACACGGTCCCATCGCCAACGGCCCGAAGCGCGTGCTCGTGCTCGGCTCCTCGACGGGCTATGGTCTCGCCGCCCGCATCTCGGCGGCCTTCGGCTCGGATGCGGCCACGCTTGGCGTGTGCTTCGAGCGCGCCGGCACCGACACCCGCCCGGCCACGGCCGGCTGGTACAACACCGCAGCCTTCGAAAAATTCGCGACCCAGAAGGGTCTCTACGCGAAGACCATCAACGGCGACGCGTTCTCGAACGCCGTCAAGCAGGAAACCATCGAGACGATCAAGCGCGATCTCGGCCAGGTCGACCTCGTGGTCTACAGCCTCGCCGCACCGCGCCGCACGCATCCGGTCACGGGCGAAGTGTTCAACTCGACGCTCAAGCCGGTGGGCAAGACGCTGCGCATGCGCGGCATTGACACCGACAAGGAAATCGTCAAGGAAACCGTGCTGGAAGCCGCCAGCCAGGCCGAAATCGACGGCACCGTGGCGGTGATGGGCGGTGAAGACTGGCAGATGTGGATCGACGCGCTGGCGGCCGCCGGTGTGCTGGCCGATGGCGCCAAGACCACGGCCTTCACGTACCTGGGCGCCGAAGTCACCCACGACATCTACTGGAACGGCTCGATTGGCCAGGCCAAGAAGGATCTGGACCAGAAGGTGCTGGACATCCGCGCGAAGCTCGCGGCCACGGGCGGCGACGCGCGCGTCGCGGTGCTCAAGGCGGTGGTGACGCAGGCCAGCTCGGCGATTCCGATCATGCCGCTGTATCTGTCGCTGCTGTTCCGCGCGATGAAGGCCAACGGCACGCACGAAGGCTGCATCGAGCAGGTCTACGGTCTCTACAAGGACTCGCTCTACAGCGCCACGCCGATCCTCGACGACGAAGGCCGCGCGCGCGCCGACTACAAGGAACTCGATCCCGCCATCCAGGCGCAGGTCAAGGCCTGGTGGGATGAAGTCGCGGACGACAACATCTACGCGATGACCGATTTCGCGGGCTACAAGGCGGAATTCCTGCGCCTGTTCGGCTTCGGCATCGAAGGCGTGGACTACACCGCCGACGTCAATCCGAACGTCGCGATTCCGGGCATCATCGAGAAGTAATCGCGCTTTAATCGCGTGTCAATCGCGCGTTCATTGCGAAGGCGCGCAACGAATCAACGTTGCGCGCCTATCAGTAGCATCATGGGCCGCTCGCATTCCTCCGCGAGATCGGGCATCGCGTCAAGCTGCGCCTGCGTCGGTCCCCATTCGATCAATCGTTCCAGCGTAAAGCCGCTGTCGATCAGCGTGTTCACCAGCGTGCCGATCGTACGGTGCTGCTTCACCACGCCTTCGGCCAGCCAGTTCGTCACGCGCGGCCCTTCCTTCTGGTAACTGTCGAGCGGCCAGCTCTTGTGGCCTGCTTCGTCTACGAGAAAGCCTGGCGCACGCGGCGCCATGTAGATCGGATGTTCGATCGAAAACACCAGCTTGCCGCCCGGCGCGAGCGCGCGATGGATCGTGCGCAGCAGCGTCGCCAGTTGTTCGACATAGTGAAACGCGAGCGAGCTATAGATGACGTCGAACGCGGCTTCCGGTAGGGATAGCGATTCCAGATCGGCGCGACGCCAGCTTACCAACGCATTCGGCGACATCGCGCGCGCACGCTCCAGCATGCGTTCCGACACGTCGATGCCTTCGACCGCCGCCGCGCCCTGCTCAACCGCCCAGCGGCAGAACCAGCCATAACCGCAGCCCAGATCGAGCACGCGCAAGCCGCGCGGATCGGGTAGCAGCGCGCGCAGCGCTGGCCATTCGGGCGCGCCGTCCAGGCCGTGAATCGAGCGGTTCAGGCGGCTATAGCCTTCGAAGAAAGCGGGATCGTCGTAGATGTTCTGGGTCATGCGCGAAAGTGTCTCACGCATGACCGCAGCGCGCGTTCAATGCGAATGCTTCGGCACCTCCGCGCCTCTGCAGCCCACCAGAAAATCGAAATCGCAGCCCTCGTCGGCTTGCAGCACATGGTCGACGTAGAGCTTGCGATAACCGCTGCCATCCGCGGCCAGCGGTTGCTGCTGCGTGCGCCACGCCTCCAGGCGCGCGCCGATTTCCTCATCGTCGATATCCACGCGCAAGCTGCCCTGCTCGCAATCCAGCTCGATCCAGTCGCCGTCGCGCACGATCGCCAGCGGCCCGCCCGCGCGCGCTTCGGGCGCGACGTGCAGTACCACCGTGCCATACGCCGTGCCGCTCATGCGCGCGTCCGACACGCGCACCATGTCGGTCACGCCCTGCGCGAGCAGCTTGGGCGGCAGCCCCATGTTGCCGACCTCGGCCATGCCAGGATAGCCTTTCGGGCCGCAGTTCTTCATCACGAGCACCGAATCCGCCCCCACGTCCAGATCCGGATCGCCAATGCGCGCCTTGTAGTCGTCGAAATTCTCGAACACCACGGCGCGGCCGCGATGCTTGAGCAGCTTCTGCGTGGCCGCGGAAGGTTTGAGCACCGCGCCGTTGGGCGCAAGATTGCCGCGCAGCACGCACAGACCGCCGTCCTGCACGAGCGGATTGTCGAGCGGGCGGATTACTTCGTCGTTGTAGTTGGGCGCCTCGCGCACGTTGTCCCAGAGCGTGCGGCCGTTCGCGGTGAGCGCGTCGGGATGCGGCAGCAGGTTCGCTTCGCCCAGCCGCCGCAGCACAGCGGGCAAGCCTCCCGCGTAGTAAAACTCTTCCATCAAAAAGCGGCCCGACGGTTGCAGATCGACCAGCGTGGGCGTGCCGCGCCCGATGCGGGTCCAGTCGTCCAGTTCCAGCGGCACGCCAATGCGGCCCGCTATCGCTTTCAAATGAATCGCCGCATTGGTGGAGCCGCCAATCGCCGCGTTGGCACGAATCGCGTTCTCGAAGGCTTCGCGCGTGAGCAGCTTCGACAAGCGCAAATCCTCCAGCGCCATCTCGACGATTCGCATTCCTGACATTTGCGCCAGCACGTAACGCCGCGCATCCACAGCGGGAATCGCTGCGTTATGAGGCAGCGTCACGCCTAGCGCTTCGGCCATGCAGGCCATCGTGGAGGCCGTGCCCATCGTATTGCACGTTCCCGCCGATCTCGACATGCCCGCTTCCGCCGACATGAAATCGTGAATCGAAATCTTGCCCGCCTTCACCTGCTCGCTGAGTTGCCACACGACCGTGCCCGAGCCGATGTCGCGGCCTTCGTGCTTGCCGTTGAGCATCGGGCCGCCGCTCACCACGATTGCGGGCACGTCGCAACTGGCCGCGCCCATCAGCAGCGCGGGCGTGGTCTTGTCGCAGCCCACCAGCAGCACCACGGCATCGACGGGATTGCCGCGAATCGACTCTTCCACGTCCATCGAGGCGAGATTGCGCGTGAACATCGCCGTGGGCCGCAGATTGGATTCGCCGTTGGAAAACACCGGGAATTCCACCGGAAAGCCGCCCGCCTCGTACACGCCGCGCTTCACGTGTTCCGCGAGCTTGCGAAAGTGCGCGTTGCAGGGCGTGAGTTCCGACCACGTATTGCAGATGCCGATGATCGGCTTGCCCGCGAACTCGTGATCGGGGATGCCTTGATTCTTCATCCAGCTTCGGTACATGAAGCCGTTCTTGTCCGTGGTGCCGAACCATTGGGCCGATCGGAGCTTGGGCTTACGGGTGTTCATGGCTTTGCCCACTTTGTGAGAAAGACCCATAAATAGCATGACTATATAGGTCGGAAAGATCGGGAAAACGCTAATAAAAACGGCTCACCGTGTTGCATATAGTTTGCCTATTCAGAAACTACGCAGACAAGTAGTTCGAAAAGGCAAGGCAACGACCCAAGGGCAACCGAGGGTTTGGGATGGCGCGATTCTCTCGTGATTCTGTCCGGCCGTGGTGGACGCGGGTGATGCGCCGTGAATTAAAAAACTACAGAGCGACATCGGAGACACGCATGAAACTGGCAACTCGCATGGTGAGCGGGTTCGTCGCGGCGGCGGCGGCCTTTTCAGTCCTTTCCCTGGCATCGGGCGTAGCCCATGCCGAAGACAAGCAGATTACGCTGGGTTTTGCCCAGGTGGGCGCGGAAAGCGCCTGGCGCACCGCCAATACCGTTTCGGTCAAGGCCGCCGCGAAGGACGCCGGCATCAATCTCAAGTTCTCGGACGCCCAGCAGAAGCAGGAAAACCAGATCAAGGCGATCCGCTCGTATATCGCGCAGAAAGTCGATGTGATCGCGTTCTCGCCCGTGGTCGAATCGGGCTGGGAGCCGGTGCTGCAGGAAGCGAAGCGCGCGAAAATCCCCGTGATCCTCACGGACCGCAACATCGACGTGAAGGATCAATCGCTCTACGTCACGATGATCGGCTCGGACTTCATGGAAGAAGGCCGTCGCGCGGGCAAGTGGCTTGAAGATCACTACAAGAACAATCCCGGCCCGATCAATATCGTCGAATTGCAAGGCACGGTCGGCTCCGCGCCGGCCAACGACCGCCACGCGGGCCTGATCGAGATCATCAAGAACGATCCGAAGTTCAAGATCATCGCGTCGCAAAGCGGCGACTTCACGCTCGCGGGCGGCAAGCAGGTGATGGAGGCGTTCGCCAAGACCTACGGCAACAAGATCAACGTGGTGTATGCGCATAACGACGACATGGCGCTCGGCGCGATCCAGGCTATGGAAGAAGCCGGCATGAAGCCGGGCAAGGATCAGGCCGTGGTCTCGTTCGACGCCACCAAGGGCGGCTTCGAGGCGATGATCGCCGGCAAGATGAACGTCGACGTGGAATGCAGCCCGCTGCTCGGGCCGCAGTTGATGAGCGCCGTGAAGGATGTGGTGGCGGGCAAGCAGTTGCCCAAGCGCATCGTGACCAACGAAACCGTGTTCCCGATGGATGTTGCAGCGCAAACGCTGCCGTCGCGCAAGTATTGAGTGGCAGGTGGGGGTTGCAGTACATCCGCAGTAAGTGGCGCGTGTCACGGGCACTACGACGTGACACGCGCCATGATGTTTTCTCAAGCCAATTAGTTAGCACTTCGTTCTTTTCCGGTGCCTGCCCATGAGCGCAACGCCGCTACTCGAAACCGTTGGCCTGTCGCGAACCTTCCCCGGCGTGCGTGCGCTCGACCGGGTCGATTTTCGTCTGTTCCCCGGCGAGATTCACACGCTGATGGGTCAGAACGGCGCGGGCAAATCCACCCTCATCAATGTGCTGACCGGTGTGCATGAACCGGAAGCCGGCGAAATCCGTCTGGCCGGTCAGGCGGTGCGTTTTTCGACGCCACAGGAAGCTGAAGCTGCGGGCATTCAGACGCTCTATCAGGAGGTCAATCTCTGCCCCAATCTTTCGGTGGCCGAGAATATCTTCGCGGGCCGCCAGCCGCGCCGGCGCGGTCTGATCGACTGGAAAACGATCCACCGGCGCGCGGCGGAAGCTCTGGCACAGCTCAATCTCTCGCTCGATGTCACGCAGTCGCTCGACACTTACCCCATTGCGATGCAGCAAATGGTGGCGATCGCGCGCGCCGTGTCGGTCGATGCGCGCATCCTGATTCTCGACGAGCCGACTTCGAGCCTCGACGAAGGCGAAGTCGCGCGTCTTTTCGACGTGCTGCGCAAGCTCAAGGCATCCGGCATTGCCATTCTCTTCGTCACGCATTTTCTGGAGCAGACCTACGCGATCTCGGACCGCATCACGGTGATGCGCAACGGCGAGCGCGAAGGCGAATATCCCGCCGCAGATTTGCCGGTGCAAACGCTGGTCGCAAAGATGGTAGGACTCCAGAATGCAGGCGAACGGCTGACCCAGGCCGAAGCGCCGCGCGACGCCGACTCCCCCGCCAACACGCAGGCGCCCTACCTCGCCGCGCAAGGCGTAGCGCGGCGCGGCGTGCTCAATCCGCTCGATCTGGAAGTGCAGCCTGGCCAGATTCTGGGCCTCGCGGGCCTGCTGGGGTCCGGGCGCACGGAAACGGCGCGTCTGCTGTTCGGCGCGGACAAGGCCGACGCGGGCGCACTGCGTATCGACGGCAAGACGGTCAAGCTGTCCTCGCCGCGCGACGCGGTCAAGCATGGCATGGCCTATTGCCCCGAAGACCGCAAGAAAGAAGGCATCGTCGCCGATCTGTCGATCCGCGAAAACATCGTGCTCGCGCTGCAGGCACAGCGAGGTTGGTGGCGCATGATCAGCCGCGCGCGCCAGCGCGAACTCGCCAATCGATACATCGAGCAGCTAGGCATCAAGGCACGCGACGCGGAGCAGCCCATCGGCCTGCTGTCGGGCGGCAACCAGCAGAAAGTGCTGCTCGCAAGGTGGCTGGCGACCGAACCGCGCCTTTTGATACTCGACGAACCCACGCGCGGCATCGACGTCGCCGCCAAGTTCGAGATCATGGACCGCGTGCGCGCACTCTGTGCGAAGGGGCTGGGCATCCTGTTCATCTCGTCCGAAATCAGCGAGGTGGTGCGCGTGAGCGATCGCATTGCCGTGTTGCGCGACCGGCGCAAGGTGGCCGAACTGGCGGGCGCGTCGCGCTCGGAACACGAGGTCTACAACCTCATCGCAGGAGAGCGCCGATGAATACCCGTCCGACCTCGGGCCTGCCTTCAGGTCTGCCGAACTGGCTTGCGCTGCTGCTCCGGCATCCGCTCGTGTGGCCCGTCGTCACGCTGGTGGCGCTGTTTGCCGTGGACGTCGCGCATCGTGCGAATTTCCTCTCGATCACGCTGCTTGGCGGCCATCTGTTCGGCGCGCCCGTCGATATCCTCATGCGCGCCGCGCCGCTCGTGGTGGTTTCGCTCGGCATGACGCTCGTGATCGCCACGCGCGGCATCGATATTTCCGTGGGTGCGGTGGTCGCCATCGCGGGTGCCGCCGCCGCAACTGTGCTCGCCGACGATCCCTCGCGCGTGGGCGTGGCGTTTGGCGCGGCGCTGGCGGTCGGGCTGCTCGCGGGCATGTGGAACGGCCTGCTGGTCGCCTTCATCGGCATGCAGCCGATCATCGCCACGCTCATTCTCATGGTGGCCGGACGCGGCGTTGCGCAATTGCTCACGGGTGGGCAGATCATCCCGATTGGCGCAAAAGGCTATCTGTACGCGGGCGGCGGCTATCTCGCGCTGGTGCCCTGCGCCGTGTGGATCGCCATCGCCGTGACCGTGCTGACCGTGCTGATCGTCAACCGCACGGCGCTCGGGCTCTTTATCCGCTCGATCGGCGTGAATCCGGTGGCCGCGCGCCTGGCCGGGCTGTCGTCGCAAGCGGTGGTGTTCGGCGCGTATGCGTTCTGCGGCCTCATGGCGTCGATCGCGGGCATCCTCATCAGTTCCAACGTGCGCAGCGCGGACGGCAACAACGCGGGCCTGCTGCTCGAACTCGATGCGATTCTCGCCGTCACGCTGGGCGGCACTTCGCTTTCGGGCGGCCGCTTTAGTCTCGCGGGCACCGTGCTGGGCGCGCTCATCATCCAGACGCTCACCTACACGACCTATTCGATCGGCGTGCCGCCCGAAGCGACGCTCGTGGTCAAGGCCGTTGTCGTGCTGGTCGTGAGCGTGATCCAGTCGCCCGCCGCGCGCGCGTTCCTGGCCGCGCAACTGCGCCGCCTCGCGACGAGCCGCCGGGCGCGCGCGTGATCGCGATGAACGCGCTTTATTCAAGGACTTTTCCGGAACCTGCCGCATGAACCGTCCATCTCCTGCCACCGCTTCTGCGCCCGCCGCCTGGCGACGCGGCGTCGCCCGCTTTGTCGATCCACGCGTGCTGCCGATCGTCGTTACCGTGCTGTTGTTCGCCGCCTTGTTCGGCTTTGGCTCGGTCATGTATACGGGCTTTTTCTCGCTGCAGGTATTGTTTGGACTACTAGTCGATAACGCCTTTCTGCTGATCGTCGCTATCGGCATGACGTTTGTGATCATCTCGGGCGGCATCGATCTGTCGGTGGGGGCAGTGGTCGCGCTCACCACGATCCTTTGCGCCGTGGGCACCGAAAAGCTGCACTGGTCCGTGGCCGTGGTCGTGCCGCTGGTGCTGATACTGGGCACGCTCTATGGTGCGGCGATGGGCGCGCTGATTCACTTCTTCCGCTTGCAGCCCTTCATCATCACGCTCGCGGGCATGTTCCTCGCGCGCGGCGCCTGCTTTCTCATCACCACCGAATCTATCCAGATCAACGACGCCGGTTTTCACGCGCTCTCCGAATTCAATATCCCGGTGGTCAGCGGTTCGCTCACGACCGGCTCGCTCACCGCGCTGGCGATGCTGGCCGCCGGCATCGTGATCGCGCATTTCACGCGCTTCGGTCGCAACGTCTATGCGATCGGCGGCAACGAGCGCTCCGCGCTGCTGATGGGTCTGCCGGTCGCGCGAACCAAGATCGGCGTCTATGCGCTCTCCGGTTTTTGTTCCTCGCTGGGCGGCGTGGTGTTCACGCTGTATGTGCTCTCCGGTTACGGGCTACAGGCGCAGGGCATGGAACTCGACGCCATCGCCGCCACCGTGATCGGCGGCACGCTGCTCACGGGCGGCGTGGGTTACGTGATCGGCTCGGTGTTTGGCGTGGGCATTCTCGGCACGATCCAGACGCTCATTACCTTCGACGGCACGCTCAGCTCCTGGTGGACGCGCATCGTGATCGGCGCCCTGCTCTGCGCGTTCTGCCTGCTGCAGCGCGCCACGGAACGTCACGCGGCGCGCCGTAAATCCACCGGCAGCGGCAAGGGCGCGCCCCGTGCGAAGCGTGCGGCCCAGCAGGCGGAAACGCCGCTCGATCCGATGCAGCAGGCCCGGCTGGCTTCGCCGCCGCGCGAGGCGTGAACAATAGTCCGACTAGTTAGGGGTATACATGGATTAGGAGCCGCAACAGCCCTGCACTAAGATTTTTGCGGTACCGAACGGCACGTTACTCAGTTACTCGCGCTGCCGTGTTTCCGATCTACGCACTCCCGGTGCCGCCCTGCATCTGCACGCAATCGACAAACGTCGAGCACATCGACCCACGACAACGAGAATCGGAGGAAGACATGGCGCAGCAACGGGATGACGACAAGGACACGAACGAAACGGGCAACACGGGCCTGAACGCCACGCGGCGCGGTTTGATGCAGGGCGCCGGTCTGGGCGCGGCGCTCTCACTGATGGGCGCGCTCGGAGGCGGTGCGGGAGGTTTGATTTCCTCGGCCCAGGCGGCCGAAATGGCGTTCCCGTCGCACAAGAAGTGGAAGATCGTGTTCGTCAACCACGTCACCACGAACCCGTTCTTCGTGCCGACCCAGTACGGCATCCAGGATGCCTGTTCGATGCTCGGCATGGACTATCAGTGGACCGGCTCGGCCACGTCGGATGCGGGCGAAATGGTGCGCGCGGTCAATTCGGCGATTGCCGCCAAGGCCGATGCCATCGCCGTGCCGATCGTCGACCCCAGCGCCTTCGACAAGCCGATCCAGGCGGCCCTCGACGCGGGCATTCCGGTGTTCGCCTATAACGCCGACGCGCCGCGCGGCAAGAGCAATCCGCGCCTCGCCTACATCGGCCAGGACCTGTACCTCTCCGGCTACCAGATGGGCGAGCGCATCGCGAGCCTGATCGACAGCGGCATGGTGGCGCTGTTCATCGCCACGCCTGGCCAGTTGAACATCCAGCCGCGTCTGGACGGCGCAAGCGACGCCATCAAGAAGTCCGGCAAAAAGATCGACATCCAGACCGTGGCCACGGGCGCGACCGTCAACGAGGAACTCTCGAAGATCAAGTCGTTCTATCTGGGCCACCAGGATCTCAAGGGCATGTTCGCCGTCGATGCGGGCAGCACCCAGGGCGTTGCGCAGGTGATGAAGGAATCGAACCTGCCGTCCAAGGGCGTGCACGGCGGCGGCTTCGATCTGCTGCCCACCACCATCCAGCTCATTCACGAAGGCTTCCTCGATTTCACCATCGACCAGCAGCCCTATGTGCAGGGCTTCTATACGGTGATGGAGGCGTTCGTGTTCCTCGCCTCGGGCGGCCTGGTGGGGCCGGCCAACATCAACACGGGTCTGAAGTTCGTGACGAAGTCGACGGTCGAGCCGTATCTGAACACCTCGACGCGTTATGAAGGCAAGACCACCAAGCCGCAAATCGTGCCGATGAGCGGCGCAATCAAGTCGTGATGGACACAGTGAACGAACCCGGCAAGGTCCAAGCCCGCGCGCCCCGGCGCGCGGGTGTGTCGTGGACTTCCCACTGGGCGGCCGAACTGCGCATCCTGCTGGTGGCCGTGCTGCTGGCCGCGTACTTCGAGTTCGCCAATCACGATTTTCTGCTCACCGACGCGAGCCTCGTCAATCTCTCGCAGTTCATCGCGCCAGTGGCGATCATCGCGTTCGGCGAAATCATGCTGATGATCGGCGGCGATATCGACCTTTCGGCGGGTATGGTGTTCGCGTTCGCGCCGTTCATGATGGTGTTCGCCAACGACGCGGGCGCGCCGATGTGGCTCGCCGTGGTCGCGGGCCTCGTGGCGGCGGCGATCATCGGCTTCGTGAATGGCGCCGTGACCGTCTGGCTGCGTCTGCCCTCCTTCGTCACCACGCTCGGTACGCTGTTTCTGATCAACGGCATCACGCTGACCGTCTCGCGCGGCACGCCCGCGGCCACGCCCGGTTCTCCGGCGTTTTCGGCCTTCATGGGCGCGTGGGGCTATAGCGAGATTCTCTGGACCATCGCCATCGCCGTCATCATGCACACGCTGTTGCGCCACACGCGCTGGGGTCTGCATACCCAGGCGGCGGGCGCGAACCCGCTGGGCGCGAGCGAAGCGGGCATTCATGTGAACCGGCTGCGCCTCGGCAACTTCGTGCTGGCCGCCGTGCTCGCGGGTCTGACCGGCATTCTGGAAGGCTTTCGCATCACCTCGATCGACCCGCAGGCGGGCGGCAACCAGATCATGTTTCTCGCGGTGGCTGCAGCCGTGATCGGCGGCACGCCGCTCACCGGCGGCTCGGGCACGATCGTGGGCGGGCTGATCGGCGCGGCGGTGCTGGGCATCCTCAACGACGGCTTCACGCTCATCGGCATCAACGCCTTCACGTTCAATATCATCCTGGGCGCCGCGATTCTCGCCGCGATGATCTTCAACATCCACGTCGGCCGTATTCGCCGCAAGGGAGGCCGCTGATGGACGAATCGCAGGCTTTCTCCCCTCCCGCCAGCGCGGGTCCCGAAGCCTCGCTCGCGCTGCGCGGCGACAAGCTCGTCAAGCGCTTTGGCGCCGTCACGGCGCTCGACGGCGTGTCGCTCACGCTCGGCCAGGGGGAAATTCTCGGCATTCTGGGCGATAACGGCGCCGGTAAATCCACGCTCGTGAAGATCCTCACGGGCTTTCATCAGCAGACCGACGGCACACTTTATATCGACGGCCAGCAAACGCTGCTGCGCTCCGTCGATCACGCCCGCTCGCTCGGTATCGAATGCGTTTATCAGGATCTCGCGCTGGCGAACTCGCTATCGATCTATCACAACATGTTCCTGAACCGCGAGATCGTACGGCGCGGTCCCTTCAAGCTGCTCGATCACAAGCAGATGCGCGAGCGCGCGGCGCAGTGTCTGGACGATATCGGCGTGCATGTGCCGTCCGTGGATCTGCCGGTGGAGCGGCTTTCGGGCGGTCAGCGCCAGGCGATCGCAGTGGCGCGGGCCGTCTATTCAAACGCGAAGATCCTCCTGCTCGACGAGCCGCTCGCCGCCATGGGCGCACGCGAGGCGGGTCTGATTATCGACCTCATCACGCGTCTTAAGGAAAAGGGCGGGCTATCCATTATCATGATCATGCACAACTATGCGCAGACGCTCGACATAGCGGATCGCATCATGTTGATGCAGCGGGGCCGCGTGACGTATGAACAAAAGAGCGCGCTCACTTCGGTGGCGGAGCTCATGGACATCGTGCGGCGAGAATACCGGGCGATGCGCGCCACCAGCGCGCAGTAGCCGTACACAGGGGGCATGTCTGACCGGCACGCCCGGTCGGATCATCTATGGATTACCGCAATCTAGAGAAACGCAAGAGCATGCACGCGCGCATCGTGCAGGAGATCGGCATGCAGATCGTCGGCGGCACGCTCCCGCCAGGCCAGCGTCTGCCGCCCGAACCCAGCTTGTGCGAAACCTACGGCGTGAGCCGCCCGGTGCTGCGCGAAGCAACGCGCGTGCTGGTGGCCAAGGGCCTCGTGGTGTCGAAGCCGCGCGTGGGCAGCGTGGTGCGCCCGCGCGACGAATGGCACATGCTCGACCCGGACGTGCTGTTCTGGACCGTCAACAGCCTGCCCGAAGGCGAATTCTTCCGCTCGCTCATGACGGTGCGGCAGATCATCGAGCCGGCCGCCGCCGCGCTGGCCGCGATTTCCGCCACCGACGAAGACCGCGCGCGCATTGCCGCGGCCTACGCGCGCATGGAAGCGGCCCAGACCGCCGACGACCTGCTCGCGCCCGATCTGGAGTTCCATCGCGCGATCATGGCGGCCACGCATAACGACATGCTCGGCTACATCGGCAATATGCTGTCGCTTGCGCTGGGCGAGTCGATCAAGCTGACGAGCCGGCATCCGAACACGCATGCGTTGTCGCTGCCGCGTCACAAGGCGATCCTCACGGCGATCGAGCATGGCGACGCACTCGCGGCGCGCCAGGCAAGCCTCGTGCAGCTCGACAACGCGCGCGCCGATGCGAAGTCGATACTGGGTGGAGCGACGCTGGAGAGTTGATCAGGCGGCTTCGCAGATACGCACGTAGTGTTGCGCGTACTCGCCGCCAAAGCCGATTTTCATCAGCGCGTCGACGACTTCCTGCGTATTCCAGAACGTGCGGTAACGCGCGTACATGGCTTTCACGCACGCGAACTTGTGAACCTTGCAATAGGCGACCAGCAGAAACAGCGAATCGCGCGACTTGAAAGTCCGCTCGTCGATATCGCGCATGATCGCCATCATTTCGCTGTCGTCGACGTGACGCCACATGTTGTAGGAAGCATGAAAGCCGAAAGTCGGCCGCGTGCCGGGCAAGGCTTCGTACGAGAACTGCCCAGCCACCTCGCGCGGCGCGAAGCGGATGCCGTATTGTGCCTCCAGCGTGGGACGCCATTGCTGGCAGATGGCTTCGTCCTCAACCACGTTCGGCTCGACCACGAAGCGTTCGTCGGCCAGCGCACGCAACAGGCGCGCCGAGCGCAGCGAAAATCCGCCGTTGCCAACGTCCACGCCATGCGGGCGATGCGGCCAGTGCGCGCCGATATAGTCGTACTCATAAAACGTCGGGCTCCAGCGCGAGGCGTCCAGCACGTAACCGTCCCACTGCGCGACCAGCACCCAGGGCGTGTTGATGAATTTGCCAAGCTCCTTGAGCATGAACGCCGAATAAGCCTCGCGCGAGCGCAGCGGCTCGATCGGCGCAATGCGCGCGCGCGTGGGCACGTTCTCGTGGGTGAAGAGAATGGCGTCGCCGAAGGTGCATTGCGACATCGAAATATCGAGTGCGCGGGCGGCCAGTGAAGGATTGATCGTATCGGCTGCGCAAATCGTGACGTCGCGCAGAAGTAGGGATGGATTGTCGTTCATCGAATGGAGTCGAGGATAGGTGAGCGACAGGCGTCGCCTGCGATT